>LJHX01000177.1 GCA_001295935.1 alpha proteobacterium AAP81b | reverse complement strand
GTTGCCACCAAGGGCAGCAACCCCCACCCCGCTCGGCTGGCGCCGAGTCGCCCTCCCCACAGCCGCAGGCGACGCGAAGCGTCAACGGGGAGGGATACAAGGCCTACTTCCCGTAGCGATCGAGCGACATCACCTTGACCCACGCCTTGACCAAATCGTCGACGAACTTGTCGCCGCCGTCGCTTGCCGCATAGACTTCGGCGACGGCGCGCAGTTCGGCCTGTGACCCGAAGACGAGATCGACCGGCGTCGCCGTCCACTTCACCGCCCCGGTGGCGCGGTCGCGGCCTTCGCAGAGTCCCTCGCCGCTCGGCGCGTTCGTCCAGACATTGCCCATGTCGAGCAGATTGACGAACATCGTGCGCTCCGATTGCGGCGCAACGAAATTGAAAATTCCCATGACGGGGAGTGACCCGGTGATTGGCCGCAAAAGGACGCCGACCGATCGCGCGACGGACGGCCTATTTGGGCGGCAGCGTGATCGTCGTGTCGCCGGCGCCATCCTGCCGCTGCGACCCGGTCGGCGTGTCGGTCTGCACCTGCGCCAGCGCCTGCGCCGGCGACGGCAGCCCGGTGAAGCCGCGAAAGGCGTAAACCGACCCCTGCTGGTAGAGGCTGACCCCCCAGTCCCGCCCGCTGCCCATCAGTTTCGAGGCGCTGTTGTCAACGAGGACCGCCGACCCCGCGTCGTTGACGGCGAGCAGATAGCCGTCGCTCGCGCCATCGGCGCGAAACACCGCGGCGTCGGTCGCGGCGTCGCGGCACCAAACGACAGGCTTTTCGTCGGCTTTGGGCTTCTCATCCTTGCCGGCGATGCCGGCGATCGTCAGCCCGACGAGCAGCTCGCCCAGCGAATTGGCACTGTTCGCGCGGCGCAGCCGTGCCGTCCTGAAGGTGAGCGGCGTCGCGCAGGCGGCGACCGGCATGGCTTCGGATCGTGCCACCCGCTCCGCCGGCCAGCCGAGGCCGCGCAGCGCCGCCAGCAGCGTCGCCTCGACGGCGGCGGGGTCGGCATTGTCGGCGGTGACGCGCAGCTTGACGATCCACGGCCCCGCCGGCGCCAGCGCCAGCGCCGTGGCGCGCCGCCGGCCATCGGCGGCAGCATAGACGATGCCGAGGCCATCGCGCGCCTCGCCGACCGCCGCCACGGCGCGCGGGCTTGCCGCCGCGGCATTCCATTCGGGGCGCTGCTCGATCGCCCGGCGCGCCATGTCGAACCACAGCGGCACATCGCCAGTGCCCGGCCGGTAGATGTAGAGCGTCGCGATGCCGCCGCCCGGCGCCCCGAAAGCCGCCGCGACATCGCTCTGGTCGCTGCTCAGGTCCTTGATTTCGGACCGCGACAGCCCGGCGAGCGTCGGCGGGATGGCGACGCCGCTGCGCCCATGACGCCAGGTCGCATCGGGCGCGACGGCGATCGGCACTGGCTCGGCCGCCGCCGGCGCCGCCGACATGAGCAACGTCAACAGCAGCAGGGCAATGCGCATGGGTGCGGCCTTCCGGCGGTTTTCGTTTCGCCGCAAGGCTAGCGCAAGCGACGCCGCAACGCCACGCTGCCGCCGCGCGGTTCCCCTTGCCGCCGCAATGTCCTAGGACGCCGGCCATGCTGGACATGCGCGTGTGAGTATCTGGGCGACCCTCGCCGGCGCCGCCGCCGGCATGCTGCTCGGCGGGCCGCTCGGCGCGCTCGCTGGCGCGGCTGCCGGCGGCGCGGTGGATTTCGGCGTGGCGCGGCTCGATCCGGCGCGCGTCCAGGCGCGCCGACGTGTCGCCTTCACCATCGCCGCCATCGCCCTCGCCGCCAAGATGGCGCGTGCCGATGGCGAAGCGACCGCCGCCGAATTCGCCACCTTCGAGCGGCTGTTCCATGTTCCGGCGAACGAAACCGCCAACACCCGCCGCTTCTACGACCTCGCCAAGCAATCGACCGCCGGCTTCGAAGCCTATGCCGACCAGGCGGCCGCGGTGATGGGGCCGGGATCGCCGATCCTCGAGGACCTCCTCGACGCGCTCTGGCTGATCGCCGCGGTCGATGGCTTCCACCCCGCCGAGCTTGCCTGGCTCGACACCGTCGCGGCACGCCTCGGCTTCGACGCCGCGGCGACGGCACGCATCCGCGCCCGCCACATCGCGCCCGCCGAGGACGACCCGTGGAGCATCCTCGGCGTCGCCCCCGGCGCCGACGCCGCCACGCTGCGCGCCGCCTATCATGCGCTGGTCCGGCAATATCACCCCGATCGCCACCTCGCCGAAGGCGTGCCGCCCGAGTTCATCCGCGTCGCCGAAGCGCGCATGGCGACGATCAACACCGCCTATGCGGCGCTGACGCGGCGCGCCGGCACACGATGAAGCGCCGTGACCTCGCCCTCATCCTAGGCATCGATCTGATCTGGGCCTTCAACATCGTCGCGGTGAAGGAAGCCGTCGAGGCGGCCGGCCCGCTGACCGCGGTGTTCCTGCGCTATGCCATCGTGCTGGTCGCCACCCTGCCCTGGCTGCGCTGGCTGCCGGGGCGGATGACGACGATCCTCGTCACCGGGCTGACCGCCGGCGCGCTGTTCATGGGGCTGGGCGGCCTCAGCTTCGCGCTTGCCGACAATGTCTCGGCGCTCGCCATCGCCGGGCAATTGGGGGTGCCCTTCTCGCTGCTGCTTGCCGTCGCCATCTTCAAGGAGCGCATCCACTGGGTCCGCACCCTCGCCGTCGTGCTGTGCTTCGCCGGCGTCGCGGTGATGGGCTTCGATCCCGCCATCGCCCATGAACGCATCGGGCTGGTGCTCACCGTCGGCGCGGCGCTCGCCTGGGCGGCGGGCAATCTGCTGTTCCGCAACCTGAAGGGCGTCGCGGTGCTGACCATCCATGCCTGGCTGGCGCTGGTCAGCCTGCCGGTGCTGGGCGCGGCGAGCCTGGTCTTCGAACCCGGCGCGCTGGCGCATGTGCCCGCGCTGCGCCTCGCCACCTGGGGCTGGCTGGCCTATTCGGGCATCGGATCGTCGCTGATCGGCCATGGCGGCATGACCTGGCTCTTTCAGCGCTACCCAGTCTCGACCGTCTCGCCGCTGACCTTGCCGACGCCGTTGCTGTCGGTCATCGTCGCCGTCATGGTCTTCGGCACGCCGATCACGTCGCAGATGCTGCTCGGCGGCGCCGTCACCATCGTCGGCGTCGCCATCATCACGCTGCGCACCGCGCAAGCCCGCGACGGTGTGCTGCCGGAGCGCCGGTCATGACGCCGATCGACCGCCCCAGCCCCAATTTCGACACCCGCACCCAGCCGGTGACGATGGTCGTCCTGCACTATACCGGGATGACCGACTGCGCCGCCGCGCTCGACCGCCTGACCGACCCGGCGGCCAAGGTCTCGGCGCATTGGCTCGTCGCCGAGGACGGCCAGGTCCTCCGCCTTGTCGACGAAGGCTGGCGCGCCTGGCACGCCGGTCGCAGTTGGTGGCGCGGTGCCACCGACGTCAATTCGGCGAGCATCGGCATCGAGATCGTCAACCCCGGCCATGAGTTCGGCTACCGCCCCTTCCCCGACGAGCAGATGGCCTCGGTCGAGGCGCTCGTCGCCGCCGCGGTGGCGCGCTACGGCATCGATCCTTCGAACGTCGTCGGCCACAGCGACGTCGCGCCCTCGCGCAAGGAAGACCCCGGCGAGCTGTTCGACTGGCCACGCCTCGCCCGCGCCGGCCTCGCCGCGAAGATCCCGACGACCGGCTTCGACCCCGGCTGGACCGACCCCGGCACCCTCGCCGCGCTCGCCCGCTACGGCTATGACATCACCGAGCCGGTGCCCGCGGTGATCGCCTTCCAGCGCCGCTTCCGCCCGGCGCGCTTCGACGGCGTCATCGATGCCGAGACGCGCACCCTGTTGCGCGGCCTGATGGTCGGCGCGGCATGAGCGCGGCGGCACGCTGGGGCGAAATGCCCGACCGCATCGTTGCCGGGCTGCGCCGCGGCTGGGCGCTGCTCATCGGCCCTGTCGACCACGCCGCCGTTCTCGCGGCGGTGCACGAAGAGGCGAGCTGGTGCCCGCGCTATGTGCTGATGGTCGTGCTGTCGGCGGGCATTGCCGTCCTCGGCCTGTTGCAATCGTCGCCGGCGGTGGTCATCGGCGCCATGCTGATCTCGCCGCTGATGGGGCCGATCATCGGCCTCGGCTTCGCGCTGGCGGTGTTCGACTGGGGCGAGGTGCGGCGCAGCGGCCTTGCCCTGGCCGCCGGTAGCGCGCTCGGCATCGGCTTTGCCGCGCTGATCGTCGCCACCTCGCCGCTGCAGGCGGTCACCGCCGAAATCCTCGCCCGCACCCGCCCGACGCTCTTCGATCTGCTCGTCGCGGTGTTCTCGGCGCTCGCCGGCGGTTATGCGACGATCGCCGGCCGCGGCGGCACCATCGTCGGCGTCGCCATCGCCACGGCGCTGATGCCGCCGCTCGCCACGGTCGGCTTCGGCATCGCCACCGGCAATGCCGCGATCGCCGGCGGCGCGCTGGCGCTGTTCTTCACCAACATGATCGCCATCGCGCTGACCGCGGCACTGACCGCACGCGCCGCCGGCTTTGCCGCCGGACTTTCGCCGCACCAGACACGTCTGCAGGCGCTGGCCATTGCCGGCGTGTTCGTCGCGCTGGCCGTGCCCCTGGCGCTGTCGCTGCGTCAGATCGCCTGGGAATCGGCGATCAGCCGCGATGTCGGCCGTGCCATCTCCGCCAGCTTCGGTGAGGGCGCGCGGATTTCGCAGCTCGACATGGATTTCGGCGCCGATCCCGTCGTCGCCCGCGCCGTCGTCCTCACGCCGCGGATCACCGCGGATGCCGAAGCAGCCGTCGCCGCGCGGCTCGCCGATCGTCGCCGGGTCAGCGTCCGCATCGAACAACTCTTGGTCGGCAACGACGCGCGCGCCAATGCCGAGCTCGCCGAGGCGCGCGCCGCGCTGGCCCGCGCCGAAGCCGCCCGCGCCCGCGAAGGCGAGGCCGCCGCCATCGGCGAAGCCCTCGCCATCCTTGCCGGCGCCGAGCATGTTGCCGTCGACCTGCCGGCGCGCCACGCCGTCGCCATGCCGCGACCCCCGGTCAGCCTGGCGCGGCTGCGCGCCCGCGAAGCCGATCTCGCCGCCCGCCACCCCGGCTGGAAGATCGAGATCGTTCCGCCTACCGCGACGCCGCTGCGCATTCCCTTCGCCGCCGGGGACGGTGCCACGCCGGACGCCGCGGCGCTCGCCGATGT
>LJHX01000176.1 GCA_001295935.1 alpha proteobacterium AAP81b | reverse complement strand
GGCTG
Source organism: alpha proteobacterium AAP81b (assembly GCA_001295935.1). Classification (GTDB taxonomy): domain Bacteria; phylum Pseudomonadota; class Alphaproteobacteria; order Sphingomonadales; family Sphingomonadaceae; genus Sandarakinorhabdus. The sequence continues at coordinate 21,147 of LJHX01000176.1, read as the reverse complement.
GATGCCAGCGTGCGCTGGCATGACCCGGTGGTGAGCGACTTTCCCGCGCCTTTGAGTCTTTCGCGCAACACGCCAGTGCTGGGGTGTGGACAAGCCTTGGGACTCAATCCCTAGTCGCCTGTGGAGAACATCGCGGCAACACGCCGCAAGTAACTGACTCCGCCACGATTCGCGCCATGGTTGACGCCGAGTCGTCGCTGACTCATGCAAGCCCCGGGCAGCAACGGCGGGGGCCATGGACGTCAACCGGATCATCCTCGGCGACTGTATCGCCGCCATGCGCGCGCTGCCCGACGCTTGCGCCGACCTGGTGTTCGCCGACCCGCCCTACAACCTGCAACTCGCCCAGGACCTGCATCGCCCCGAAGGCGGCAAGGTCGCCGCGGTCGACGACGATTGGGACAAGTTTTCGGGCTTCGCCAGCTACGACGACTTCACCCGCGCCTGGCTCGCCGAGGCGCGGCGGCTGTTGAAGCCCGAAGGCGCGATCTGGACGATCGGCAGCTATCACAACATCTTCCGCGTCGGCACCGCGCTGCAGGACCAGGGCTTCTGGATCTTGAACGACATCGTCTGGCGCAAGGCCAACCCCATGCCCAATTTCAAGGGCACACGCTTCACCAATGCCCATGAGACGCTGATCTGGGCGGCGAAGTCGGAAAACTCGCGCGCCACCTTCAACTATCACGCGATGAAGGCGATGAACGACGAGCTGCAGATGCGCTCGGACTGGCTGATCCCGATCTGCACCGGCGGTGAGCGCCTCAAGACCGACGGCGTCAAGGCGCACCCGACGCAGAAGCCCGAAGCGCTGCTCTATCGCATCCTGCTGGCCTGCACCAACGTCGGCGATCTGGTGATCGACCCGTTCTTCGGCACTGGCACCACCGGCGCCGTGGCGAAATTGCTCGGCCGCAACTTCATCGGCATCGAGCGCGAGCCCAAATATGTCGCCGTCGCCGAAGCGCGCATCGCCGGGCTGCTGCCGCTGTCGGGCGGCGCCATGGCGGTCAGCGGCGGCAAGCGCGGCGAGACGCGCGTGCCCTTCGGGAGCCTTGTCGCCGCGGGTTATGTCCGCCCCGGCACGCGGCTGTTCTCGGCGCAGCGCCGCCACCAGGCCGAAGTCCGCGCCGATGGCAGCATCGCCATGGGCGACAAGACCGGGTCGATCCACCAACTCGGTGCCGCGGCGCAGGGGCTGCCGAGCTGCAACGGCTGGACCTTCTGGCATGTCGAGGACGGCAGCACGCTGCGCTCGATCGACGAAATGCGCGTAATTTTCCGCCAACAGACCGGCGACTGAGGGCGGGGGGGCTGGGCGGCGCCGTCTTGCCGGGCTAATACGCGCGCACAACAATCCATTGGGGATGAAAATGCGTCGTTCGCTGCTGCTTGCCGCCACCGCCTGCCTTGCCACCACCGCCGCTTTCGCCGCCGAGGCGGCCAAGCCCGAGATCGGCAGTTTCGGCTTCGATACCGCCGGCATGGACCGCAGCGTCAAGCCCGGCGACGATTGGGTAAAGTTCGCCAACGGCACCTACAACAAGAATATCGAAATCCCCGCCGACCGTACCAACTACGGCATGTTCACCAAGCTGCGCGACCTGTCGCAGACACGCACAAGGACGATCGTCGAGCAGGCGGCGGTGCAGGCGAAGGCCGCGCCCAGGGGCAGCGATGTCCAGAAGGTCGGCGACTATTACGCCGCCTTCCTCGACGAAGCGGGGATCGAGGCCAAGGGCCTGGCGCCGCTGGCGCCGCGGCTCGCAGCGATCGCCGCCATCGCCGACCGGCCGGCGCTGGTCGCGGCAATCGGCGAGGCGCAGCGCCTCGGCATCGCGACGCCGATCGGCGTCGCTGTCGAGCAGGACCTCAAGGACCCGACGATCATGGCCGCCTATATCGGCCAGGGCGGGCTCGGGCTGCCCGATCGCGATTATTATCTCGACGCGAAGAACCCGCGCTTCGCCGAGGTTCGCGCCAAATATGTGCCCTATATCGCCCAGATGCTGACGCTTGCCGGCATCGGCGACGCGTCGGCGAAAGCCCAGGCGATCTACGACCTCGAGGTCAAGATCGCCACCGTCCACTGGAGCCAGGTCGAGCAGCGCCAGGTCGAGAAGCTCTACAATCCTGTGGCGCGCGCCGGCGTCGCCGCCGCCTATCCGGGGATCGACTGGACGGCCCTGCTGACCGCCGCCGGGGTCGATGCCCAGCCGCAGGTCGTCATCGCCAACCCGAGCGCCATCGCCGGTGCCGCGAAATTGCTGGCGTCGGAGCCGCTCGACACCTGGAAGGCCTATCTCGCCTTCCACACGCTGCGCCGCGCCGCGCCCTTGCTGCCGAAAGCCTTTGTCGACGCCAATTTCGCCTTCACCGGCACCGTCCTCAACGGCCAGCCGCAGGACCAGGAGCGCTGGAAGCGCGGCGTCGACGCGACGTCGGCGGCATTGGGCGAGGCGGCGGGCAAGCTCTATGTCGCCGAATATTTCCCCCCCGAGGCCAAGGCCAAGGCCGATGCGCTGGTCAGGAATCTGATCGCCGCGATGGACAGCCATCTGGCGGCGCTGACCTGGATGGACCCCGCCACCAAGGCGGCGGCGCGCGCCAAGCTGGCGGCGTTCACCCCGAAGATCGGCTATCCCGACAAATGGCGCGATTATTCGGCGCTCGAGGTGCGCCGTGACGATGCGCTGGGCAACAGCTTCCGCGCCGCCGGCTTCGATTATCAGCGCAATCTCGACAAGATCGGCAAGCCGATCGATCGCAGCGAATGGGGCATGACGCCGATGACGGTCAACGCCTATGCCAATCCGCTGTGGAATGAGATCGTCTTCCCCGCCGCCATTTTGCAGCCGCCGTTCTTCGATCCAAATGCCGATCCCGCGGTCAATTATGGCGGCATCGGCATGGTCATCGGTCATGAGATCAGCCATCACTTCGATGATCAGGGCCGCAAGTTCGACAAGGAAGGCAAACTCGCCGACTGGTGGACGCCGCAGGACGTGACGCGCTTCAAGGCGCTGACCGACCAGGTCGTCGCGCAATATGCCGAATATGAGCCGCTGAAGGGCGTGCATGTGAACGGCGAGCTGACGCTCGGCGAGAATATCGCCGACCTCGCCGGCATCACCATCGCCTATGACGCCTGGCAGCGCAGCCTCGGCGGCAAGCCGGCGCCGGTGCTCGGCGGCTTCACCGGCGAGCAGCGTTTCTATTTGGGCGCGGCGCAGGTGTGGCGGCAGAAATTCCGCGACGCCTTCCTGCAGCGCATCCTGACCACCGATCCGCACACGCCGGGCGACTATCGCCCCTATGTCGTCCGCAATCTCGACAGCTGGTATGGTGCCTTCGGCGTCAAGGCCGGCGAGGCGAACTATCTGGCGCCGGCGGCGCGGATCAAGATTTGGTAAGCGCCTACTATCGCCCGATCGTCAGCGAAGGGGAGGGGCTTTCGCTCGCCGGCGGCCCCTTGCGCTTTGCCCGCGTCGAGGTGCGGCGGCGTGGCGGCACCCCGGCGCTGGTCGCGGCGGGGACGCTGCCCGATCCGGTGCTCGCCCGGCTGACGGCGCCGCGGCCGGCGATGGCGGGGCTGGCAATGGATCGCCCGCGGGTGATGGGCATCCTCAACGTCACCCCCGACAGTTTTTCGGACGGCGGCCGCCATGGCGATCCGCTCGCCGCGGCGCGGGGGCTGGCGATGGCAGGGGCCGATATCGTCGACATCGGCGCCGAATCGACGCGGCCGGGGGCCGTGGAGGTCGATCTTGGGACCGAGCGCGGCCGGCTGGCGCCGCTCTTCGGGGCGCTCCAGGGCATCCGCTGGAGCATCGACACCCGCAAGGCGGCGATCATGGCGGCGGCGCTCGACGCCGGCGCGGCACTCGTCAACGACGTCTCGGGGCTGCGCCATGACGCCGCGGCGGTGGCGCTGCTCGCAGGCCGCGACTGCCCCGTGGTGGTGATGCACGCGCAAGGCTCGCCCGAAACCATGCAGGCCGATCCGCGCTACGACGACGCGCTGCTCGACGTTTACGACTGGCTTGAAGCGCGGATCGCCGCGCTCGAGGCCGCGGGTATCGCTCGCGCGCGGATCATTGCCGATCCCGGCATCGGCTTCGGCAAGGGCCTTGAGCACAACCTCGCCATCCTGCGCGGACTGACCTTGTTCCATGGCCTTGGTGTCCCGCTACTCTTGGGCGCGAGCCGCAAGGCGCTGATTTCCCGCCTCGCCGGGGAGGTTCCGGCCGACGCGCGGTTGCCCGGCAGCCTGGCGCTGGCGCTGCACGGCGCCGCCTGCGGCGTGCAGATCCTGCGCGTCCATGATGTCGCCGAAACCGTTCAGGCGCTGGCCGTCTGGCGCCAGCTTGGCGGGGCGCTGCCCTAGCAAAAGCGGGGCGCGCCGCCTCGACACTTCACAGCCCCGCATCATCTGCTATCAGGCACGCCTTGCGTGGGGGATCGCGCAGCTTACAGGATCGACGATGGCCGACCAGAATAACCCGAGCGAGCACCGCGGCACCTATGAAGCCTTCATGGCGATGACCAAATGGGGCATCGGCTTTGTCGCGCTGGTGCTGATCCTGCTGGCCGTGTTTCTCGTTCGCTGACGGCCAGAGGGGGCGGCATGAAAATCGCGGTATTGCGGGAAACCGCCGAGGCTGAAGCGCGCGTCGCCGCGACTCCGGAAACGGCGAAGAAGTTCATCGGGCTGGGTGCCGAAGTCGCTGTCGAGGCCGGCGCCGGTGCGGGCGCGCATATCAGCGACCAGGCCTTCATCGACGCCGGCGCCATGGTCGGCCCGCGTGACGCGGTGATCGCCGGTGCCGATCTGATCATCGGCGTCCAGGCGCCGCTTGCCGCCGATTTGCCGGGTGCCAAATCGGGCGCGATGCTCGCCGCCATCGTCGCGCCCTTCGCTGATCGCGCGCGGGTGCAAGGCTATGCCGACGCCGGGCTGACGGCGATGGCGCTCGAATTCATGCCGCGCATCACCCGCGCCCAGTCGATGGACGTGCTGTCGTCGCAATCGAACCTCGCCGGCTACAAGGCGGTGATCGACGCCGCCGAGGCCTATGGCCGCGCCTTTCCGATGATGATGACGGCGGCCGGCACGATCTCGGCGGCGCGTGCCTTCATCATGGGCGTCGGCGTTGCCGGGCTACAGGCGATCGCGACGGCGCGGCGGCTCGGCGCCATCGTCTCGGCGACCGACGTGCGCTCGGCGACCAAGGAGCAGATCGAGAGCCTCGGCGCCAAGGCGATCTTCGTCGAGAACGTCAAGGGCATCGAGGGCGAAGGCTCGGGGGGCTATGCCACCGAAATGTCGGACGAATACAAGGCGGCGCAGGCGGCTTTGGTGTCGAGCCACATCGCCAAGCAGGACATCGTCATTACGACAGCGCTGATCCCGGGGCGCCCGGCGCCGCGGCTGATTTCGGACGCGCAGATCGCCTCGATGCGGCCGGGGTCGGTGATCGTCGATCTTGCCGTCGAAAGCGGCGGCAATGTCGAAGGCTCGCGGCCGGGCGAGGTCGTCGTCGTGCACGGCGTGACGATCGTCGGCCATCGCAATATCGCCGGGCGCCTCGCGGCCGACGCGTCGGCGCTGTTCGCGCGCAACATCTTCAACCTCGTCAATGCCTTTTGGGACAAGGAAGGCAAGACCGTGGCGTTCGCCGCCGACGACGAGATCGTCAAGGGCATCAAGCTGACCGAGGGCGGTGCCATCGTCCACGAACGCCTGATCGCTGCCTGAGGAGCGCCGCAGATGACCTTTCTCTCGATCCTGTCGATCTTCGTCATGGCGGTCTTCGTCGGCTATTATGTCGTCTGGAGCGTCACGCCGGCGCTGCACACGCCGCTGATGGCCGTTACCAACGCCATCTCGTCGGTGATCGTCGTCGGCGCGCTGATCGCCGCGGCCGCCGGCGGCAGCATGGCCTCGCAGGCGCTTGGCCTGATCGCCGTTGTGCTGGCCAGCATCAACATCTTCGGGGGCTTCGCCGTCACCCGCCGGATGCTCGCCATGTACAAGAAAAAAGACAAGAAACCGGTCGCGGCGAAGTAACGGGGGCAGATCATGCACGAAGGAATCATCACCCCCGATTGGGCGGTTCTCGCCTATCTCGTCGCCGGAACGCTGTTCATCCTGGCGCTGCGCGGGCTGTCGAGCCCCGAGAGCAGCCAGAAGGGCAACCGCAACGGCATGATCGGCATGGCGATCGCCGTCGGCACCACCCTGGTGCTGCACAACACCGGGCTGCCGCTGATCCTCGCCGCCATCGCCATCGGCGGCGGCATCGGGTACCTCATCGCCCAGCGCATCCAGATGACGGCGATGCCCGAACTGGTCGCTGGCTTCCACAGCCTCGTCGGCATGGCGGCGGTGCTCGTCGGCGCCGCGGCCTATCTCAACCCGCAAGCCTTCGGCATTCTCGACAGCGTCACCAACGAGATCGTCCCGACCAGTCGTGTCGAAATGGGCCTCGGCGTTGCCATCGGCGCGATCACCTTTTCGGGATCGGTCATCGCCTTTCTGAAGCTGTCGGGGCGGATGAGCGGCAACCCGATCCTGCTGCCCGGGCGCCACATCATCAACCTCGGCACCATCGTCGCCATCCTCGGCCTCGTCGGCTATTTCGTCACCGACCAGAGCCCCTGGGTGTTCTGGACGATCACCGCGCTTAGCTTCGCCATCGGCTTCCTGCTGATCATCCCCATCGGCGGCGCCGACATGCCGGTCGTCATCTCGATGCTCAACAGCTATTCGGGCTGGGCCGCGGCGGCGATGGGTTTCACCCTGCAGAACACCGCGATGATCATCACCGGCGCGCTGGTGGGTTCGTCGGGGGCGATCCTCAGCTACATCATGTGCAAGGCGATGAACCGCAGCTTCATCAGTGTCATCGCCGGCGGTTTCGGTGCCGACAGCGGCGCCGGCGGTGCCAAGGGCAGCGGCCCGGCCAAGGCCTTCAAGGCGGGATCGGCCGAAGACGCCGCCTTCATCATGCAGAATGCCGAAAGCGTCATCATCATCCCGGGCTATGGCATGGCGGTCAGCCAGGCGCAGCACGCGCTCCGCGAGATGACCGATCTGCTCAAGAAGGAGGGTGTCAGCGTCAAATACGCCATCCACCCCGTTGCCGGGCGCATGCCGGGGCACATGAACGTGCTGCTCGCCGAAGCCAATGTGCCCTATGACGAGGTCTTCGAACTGGAAGACATCAACAGCGAATTCGCCCAGGCCGATGTCGCCTTCGTCATCGGCGCCAATGACGTCACCAACCCGCTCGCCAAGACCGACAAGACCTCGCCGATCTACGGCATGCCGGTTCTCGACGTCGAAAAGGCCAAGACGGTGCTGTTCGTCAAGCGCTCGATGGGCGGCGTCGGCTATGCCGGCGTCGACAATCCGGTGTTCTACATGGACAATACCATGATGCTGCTGGCGGACGCCAAGAAGATGGTCGAGACGATCGTCAAGGCGCTCGGCCACTAAGGCTTTTCGGAAAAAATTGCCCAATTCGCTCATGCCGAGCGAAGTCGAGGCACTCGCGCGACGCGGGCCTGCCTCGACTTCGCTCGGCACGAGCGTCTAATTGTTTTGGTTGGCAGTGGCCGACTTCGGGGCGCTGCCAATACTGCTGGCAACAAAAAAGGGCGGGCGCCAGGAACCCGCCCTTCTTGCTGTCGGGCGAAGCGCCCCTACGAGAAGATGATGTCGGCGAGCGTGACGCGCGCGCTGTTGACCTGGACTTCGAAGTCGACAGTGCCGTCCAGATCGGCGTCGACGCGGACGAGCGAGCCGCGGGCGCCGAAGTTGACGATCGACACCGCCGCCGGGTTGGCAACGCCGCTGCCATTGCCCGAGAACAGGATCTGGATCTTGTCGCCCTGGGCGCGGTTGAAATCGGTGATCGCGTCGCGAACGCCGACGCCGGGGGTGCTGGTGTCGGCCGAAAAGAAGGAAAAGACATCGGCGCCGGCGCCGCCGGTCAGCGCTTCCTTGCCCGGGCCGCCGATCAGCGTGTCATTGCCATTGCCGCCCGAAAGCGCATCATCGCCCATGCCGCCATTGAGGACGTCGTTGCCGTCGCCGCCGGTAAGCCGGTCGTTGCCGTCGCCGCCGAACAGCAGGTCGTTGCCGCCACCGCCGAGCAGATTGTCGTCGCCGAAGCCGCCGCTGATGAAATCATTGCCGTTGCCACCGTTGATGGTGTCGTTCCCATCATTGCCGTTGCCGACGGCCGAGCCGAACAGCGAATCATTGCCGTCGCCGCCGAGCAGGCTGTCAGCGCCTTCGAGGCCATAGATCTTGTCGTCGCCGCCGCGGCCGTCGATGGTATCATCGCCGCCATTGCCGCGGATGATGTTGCTATTGTTGTTGGCGCGAATCAGCTCGCTGTCCGCGGTGCCGCGGTACCAATCGGGGTTGCGCGGATCGTAAAAAGGTTCGGTGGGCAGCGGCATGTTCAATCCCTTCTGGTTGCTTGCGGCGGGCTTGTTTCGCGCACGACCGCTTCGTTGACCCTTCAATGCCCGAATTGCGTGTCAGTTCGATGAAATGCCGCAGGTCGACATCTCGACAATCATGACATGCCGGCCCTGCCGAAGTGCCGCGATCGGCAGCGCCGGTGGCGAGGCGGTCCACGCGTCGGCAGCGAGGCAGTATAATTGCGGTACTGACTCGGGAAGATATCATTTCACCAGACCAATCATTTTGCGATAACCTTGGTTAAACACTGGGGCAGGCATTCAGGTGGCGAGCAAGGCGATCACCATGGGCACCCGGCGCGGCGGTGCGGCGGTGCGGCTGGCGCTGACGCGCAACATCGCCGCCTATCGTGGCAGCCTGGCGATCGGCATGATCGTCAATCCACTGATCGCCAGCGGCGTCGCCTTTGCCATCGGATCGCCCTGGGCCTGGGCGGCGATGCTGCTGCTGCTCGTCGGCCATGTCCTGACCTTTCTTGCCGCCGTGGCGGCCCGCCGGCTGTCCCCCGACAGCGGATACGATCAATTGCGTCGCGCCGAGCGCGGCTTTGCCGTTGGCGCGCTGGCCATTGCCTGTGGAAGTGGCATCGCTGTCGTCACCGTCGCGGTGACCGGCGCGTCGGTGGAACTCGCCCTGCTGGTGCTTCTCCAGGCGCTGGCGGTCGCCGGTGTCGCAACCGACTCAAGTCCGGGGCGGCTGCCGTTGGTGCTCGGCCAATTGGCGATGATCGGTCCGGCGATGATCACTGGCCTGCTGCTGCGATCGACGTCGCTGGCGTCGCTTGCCGCGGCGGTCGGCGTCGGTGGTTACATGCTGGTTTGCGGTCAGATCGCCGTCAGCCGGCATCGCAAGCAGATCATGCTGCTGCTGACGCGCGCCGCGCATCGCGACACCATCGCCGCGCGCAAAGCCGAAACGGTGCGGTTGCGCACCGCGATGGGCTTCATGAGCCAGGGCGTTCTCGTGACCGACGATGCCGGTCGCGCCGTTCTGATCAACGATCGCTTTCGCGACCTGCTCGGGCTCGCAGGCGAGGGCTTCGGCGTCGGCAGTCCGTGGCAGGACTTCATCCGCCTGTCGCCGCGGATCGATATGAAGAGCGACCAGGGTCGCGCCGGGATCATCGATCGCTCGGCGGCGCTGGCGGCGCGCAATGCGCGGGTCTCGACGGTGCTCCGCCTCGAAGCCGGCCAGACCCTCGATGTCGAGATTGCCCGGCTCGAAAATGCCGGGCACATGATCGTGCTGCGCGATGTCACCGATGAGGCGGCGACCGAAGCGACCTTGCGGCGCGAGGCGCGGCGCTGCCCGCTGACCGGCCTCGTCAATCGCCGCGGCTTTGAGGAGGCACTCGCCGCGCGACTGGCCCAGCGCCCGCCCGGGGCGCCGCTGGCGTTGGTGCTCGGCGACCTCAAGGGCTTCAAGGCGATCAACGACAGCTATGGCCATCCGGTCGGCGACGCCGTGCTGATCCAGGTGGCACTGTGGCTGCAGACGCAATTGCCCGACGCGCTGGTCTGCCGGTTGGGCGGCGATGAGTTCGGCGTCATCGGCGATGTCGCCGACGTCGCGGCTGCCGCGGCGCTGGCGCGGCGCGTCCTCGCGGGGCTCGAGGGCCACGCCGATATCGACGGCCTGGGGGTCGAGGTCGAAGGCCGCGTCGGCTATGCCATGGCGCCCGACGATGCCGATAACGCCATCGACCTGCTACGCCGCGCCGATATGGCACTGCTCGTCGCGCGGCTCGATCCGCTGGTGCGGCTGCGGCGCTTCCTCCCCGAGCAGGAGGAGCAGGCGATTGTCCAGTTGCGCCAGGAACGCGCGCTGGTCGAGGTGTTGACCGAGGGCCGGATCGAAGTCGCCTATCAGCCGATCTTCCGCATCGACGATGGTGCCGCGACGGCGATCGAGGCACTGGTGCGCTGGCCGCAGGATGGCCCCGGCGACAGGCTGTCGGCGCCGCGCATGGTGGCGATCGCCGAGGCAGGCGGGCTGATGCTCCGGCTGCGCCGCCAGGTCATGGAGCAGGCGATGGCGGTCAGCCTGGCGCTGCCGCGGCGGGTCGATCTCGCTGTCAACATATCGGCGATCGAGATGCAGGGCGCCGATTTCGCCGTTGACCTGCTGGCGCTACTGGCCAGCCACGGCTTCGATCCGCGGCGCCTGATCCTCGAGATCACCGAATCCGCCATTCACCGCAATCTCGGCCAGGCGGCGAGCCATCTCGCGTGCCTGCGCCAGGCGGGCGTGCGCACCGCCATCGACGATTTCGGCACGGGTTTTTCATCGCTGGCGGCGCTGGCGGCGCTGCCGATCGACTCGCTCAAGGTCGATCGATCGCTGGCACCGCAGCGCGATGGCGCCGTCAACACCTTGCTCGCGGCAAGCATTGCCATGGCGCGCGGGCTCAACCTCAAGGTCGTTGCCGAGGGCATTGAGACGGTCGAGCAACTCGCCATCGCGCGCGACATGGGCGTCGATGCGGTCCAGGGCTTCCTGCTTGCCGAGCCGATGCCGGGCGCTGCGCTGGCCGCGGCGCTCAACGCCGGCTTCCCGGCGATGCTCCGCCAGCCGCGCCTGCGGGCGCTTGGCTGAAGGCGGTGGCGGCGGCACGACTGGTTGCGCTCTCCGGGCGGGACTCGAGCCTGGTCATCGAGATCGCCGCCGACGGCACGCCCCTGTGGCGCCACTGGGGGGCACGCCTGGCCGCCCCCGAAGCGCCGGCGCTCGCGGCGCTGCGACCGCCGGCGAGCTTCGCCCTCGACGCGGATTTTCCGCCGACGCCGATCGCTGGCTTCGGCGCCGGACACTTCAACGCGCCGGTGCTGCGGGCGCATCGCGCCGGCCGCGACTTCAGCTTCGCCGCGGACGATATCGCCGTCCTGACGCCGGCGCCCCAGGCACTGCGCATCGTCGCCGAGGACAGCGTCGCGGCGCTGCGCCTGACCGTCGCCATCGCCATGTCGGACGACGATGTGCTGACCATCGCCACGCGGCTCGACAATCTCGGGGGGCAGGCGCTCGACGTCGACTGGCTGGCGGCGGCGTCGCTGCCGCTGCCGGTGACCGCGGCGCGGCTGCTCAGCTGGACCGGGCGGCACAATGGCGAAGGAGTCGAGCACGACGAAGCCATGCCGCATGGCCTCTGGTCCCGCGAGACGGCGCGCGGCCTGCCGGGCCATGCCGGGCCGCCGGGGGTCTATGTGCTGGGGCAGGGCGCCGACCGGCATCGCGGCGAGGTCCATGCGGCGCAGCTCGCCTGGTCGGGAAACCACCGCATCGCGGTTGCGCCCGATGGCGAGGGCGGCTGGACCCTGCAACTCGGCGTCGCGCTGGCGCCTGGCGAGGTCCGCCTTGCCGCTGGCGAGGGGATCGACAGCCCCGAGGTGCTGGCGACCTTTTCGCCGGCCGGCCGCAACGGTGCCGCGCAGAATTTCCATGCGGCGATCCGGCGGCGGGGGCCGACGCTGGCGGGACCGCGGCCAGTGCATCTCAACAGTTGGGAAGCCTGTTATTTCGATCACGACGCGCCGCGGCTGATGGCGCTGGCGAGCGATGCCGCGGCGCTCGGCATCGAGCGCTTCATCGTCGACGATGGCTGGTTCCGCGGCCGCGACCATGATCGCGCCGGGCTCGGCGACTGGACCCCCGATCCGCGGCGCTACCCCGAGGGCCTCGGCGTCCTTGCCGCCCATGTCACCGGGCTGGGGATGCGCTTCGGCCTGTGGGTCGAGCCCGAGATGGTCAGCCCCGACAGCGACCTCTATCGCACCCATCCCGAATGGGCGTTGGGCGTCGCCGGGCGGCCTCTACTGACCGGCCGCCACCAGCTGGTGCTCGATCTGTCGCGCGGCGAGGTGCGCGACCATCTGTTCGGCGCGCTGGCGGCGCTGGTGGCGGCGCTGCCGATCGATTATCTCAAATGGGACCATAATCGCGACCTGGCGCTGGCCGGCGACAGCGAGGGCCGCGCCGCCTATCGTGCCCAGACGCTTGGCACCTATGCGCTGATCGACCGGCTGCGCGCCGCCTTTCCGGCGGTCGAGATCGAGGCGTGCGCCGGCGGCGGCGGGCGGATCGATGCCGGCATCGCGACGCGCACCCAGCGCTTCTGGACGAGCGACAATATCGACGCCGTTGCCCGCGTCGCCATCCAGCGGTCGTATCTCGCCTTCATGCCGCCCGAGCGGATGGGGGCGCATGTCGGCGCCAGCCCGGCGCATGCCACGGGCCGGCGCCAGTCGCTCGACTTCCGTGCCGCGGTCGCGCTGCCGGGGCATTTCGGCGTCGAGTTCGATCCGGCGCGGCTGCGCGACGCCGACAGCGCGGCGCTGCGCGGCTGGATCGACCGCTACAAGGCCTTGCGATCGCGGCTGCATCTTGGTCGCACCTGGCTGGGGGAGGGGCCCGACGGGCTGCTCTGGCAGGCGCAGGGCGAACCGGAGGCGCTGCTGCTGCTGGTGACGCGGGTGGCGCCGCCGACCCTGGCGCGTCCGCCGGTGGTGCGGCTGCCGATGGTGACGGCGGCAACGCGCGTCCGGCTGCTGGTACGGACCGGCGCCGGAGCGACGCCGGCGGCTTTCGCCGGCGAGGACGGTATGGCCTTCGGCGCTGGCTGGCTGGCGGCGGTCGGTCTGCCGATGCCGGCGATGGCGGCGGAGAGCGTCGCGATTTTCGAGCTGACGGCGGCCCGAGCCGACCTCGCCTGGTGACCCCTACGGGAATCGAACCCGTGCTTCAGCCGTGAGAGGGCCGCGTCCTGACCGCTAGACGAAGGGGCCAGGCGGGAGGCGGCACCTAAGCGGCAGCGGCGCGACTGTCAACCGTGCTGGCGGGCGCCGTCAGTGTCGTGCTTCGAGAACCATGTTGAAGGGCCCCTCGGTGGCCCGCCGCACCTGGCTGAAGCCGGCATCGTGCAGGATCGCCGTCAGCTGCGCCTCGCCGGCCTGGGCGCCCAATGCCGTGCCGACTTCCTGGGCAAGCGAGGTCGGCACGCAGATCATTGTGGAGGCATTATAGTAGATCCGGCTGACCGGATTGCCGAGATTGTCGGCGGCGCTGTCGGCGGCGATCGGCTCGACGAGCATCCAGGCGCCATCGGGCTTGAGCAGGCCATGGACATGCGCCGCGCAGCCGCGCGGATCGCCCATGTCGTGGAGACAGTCGAACATGGTGACGAGGTCGAAGTCGCGTGTCGCGATGGCTTTTGCCGGCACGGCTTCGAAGCGGACGCGCTCCCCAAGGCCGTGCGCCGCGGCATGGGCATTGGCCTGCTCGATCGACGGGCCATGGAAGTCGTAACCGGTGAAGTGGCTGTTGGGGAACGCCTGCGCCATCAGCAGGGTCGAGAAGCCGACGCCGCAGCCGATATCGGCGACGCGCGCCCCGGCTTCGAGGCGCGGCACCATGCCACCCAGCGCCGGCAGCCAGGCCGGCACGATGGCGTTGACATAGCCCGGCCGGAAGAACGCCCCGACGGCGCAGAACAGGCAGCCGGCGCTATCCCCCCATTGCACGCCCTCGCCGCTGCGGAAGCCGGCTTCGACCTTGGCCTCGCCCTCGATCATCGCTGCGGCAAGGTCGAAGGCGCCTTCGAGATAGACGGGGCTGTCCCTGGCGACGAAGATCATCGCCTGTTCGGGACTGAGGTGGAAGCACATCGCGCTGGCGTCGGCGGTTATGTAGCCATTGGCCGCCTGGGCGAGCAGCCATTCGCGCAAGTAACGTTCGGCGAGGCCGGTGTGCTGCGCGAGGTCGGCGGCGCTCACCGGGCCGTGGTTGTGGAGGGCGTCGAAAAGGCCGAGGCGGAAGCCGATGCGCGTCGTCGGCACCGAAAAGGCGCCGCCCAGATCGCCGAGCATCTTGCCGACAAGCGCGTTGAGGCGATCGGTGTCGATGGCGGTCATGGCTGCCTCCCCGGGGCAATTTTCGTTGCGGGGAGAGTCCGGCAAACCAAATAGCGAGTCAACGACGACTCTAGGCGGCGGCCCTGGCCTGTTGGCGCTCGGCGACCAGCGCCTCGGCGATCAGGAACGCCATTTCGAGGCTCTGGCTGGCGTTGAGGCGCGGGTCGCACTGCGTCTCGTAGCGCGCGGCGAGGCCGTCGTCGGAAATGGCGATGGCGCCGCCGGTGCATTCGGTGACGTCCTGGCCGGTCATTTCGAGATGAATGCCGCCGGCATGGGCGCCCTCGCCGCGGGTGGCGGCGAAAAAGCCCTTCACTTCGGCGAGGATGCGCTCGAAGGGCCGCGTCTTGTGGCCGCTCGCCGCCTTGACGGTGTTGCCGTGCATCGGGTCGCACGACCAGATGACGCTGCGGCCCTCGCGCACCACGGCGCGGATCAGCCGCGGCAGCGCCGCCTCGACCTTGTCGTGACCGAAGCGGGTGATGAGGGTCAGCCGGCCGGGGATGTTGCCGGGGTTGAGGGTATCGATCAGCCGCAGCAGGTCGTCGGGATCGAGGCTGGGGCCGCACTTCAGCCCCAAGGGATTGCCGACGCCGCGCAGGAACTCGACATGCGCGCTGCCGGCGAAGCGCGTGCGGTCGCCGATCCACAGCATGTGCGCCGAGGTGTCGTACCAGTCGCCGGTCAGCGAATCCTGGCGGGTCATCGCCTGTTCATAGCCGAGCAGCAGCGCCTCGTGGCTGGTGAAGAAGCTGGTGCCCTTCAGTTGCGGCACCGTCTCGGGGCTGATTCCGCACGCCGCCATGAAGTCGAGCGCCTCGCCGATACGGTCGGCGAGCGCCTTATACTGTTCGCTCCACAGCGACCGCCCGGTGAAATCCAGGTTCCATTTGTGGACCTGGTGAAGATTGGCATAGCCACCGGTGGCGAAGGCGCGCAGCAGGTTCAAGGTCGCCGCCGACTGCATATAGCCGGTGCGCATCCGCTCGGGGTCGGGCGTGCGTGCCGCCGCGGTGAAGGCGATGGCGTTGACATTGTCGCCGCGATAGCTCGGGAGCGACACGCCATCCTGTTCCTCGAAGTCGCCCGAGCGCGGCTTGGCGAACTGCCCCGCCATGCGGCCGACCTTCACCACCGGCAGCTTCGACGCGAAGGTCAGCACCACCGCCATCTGGAGGAGGACACGGAAGCTGTCGCGGATGGTGTTGGGGTGAAAATCCGCGAAGCTTTCGGCGCAATCGCCGCCCTGGAGCAGGAACGCCTTGCCGGCGGCAACATCGGCGAGCTGCGCCGTCAGGTCGCGCGCCTCGCCGGCGAAGACCAGCGGCGGGTAGGATTTCAGCTCGGCCTCGACGGCGGCGAGCGCCGCGGCGTCGGGATAGGCGGGAAGCTGGCGTGCCTCGTGATGGCGCCAGCTGTCGGGGGTCCAGGCGGTGGTCATAGTGCGCGCGTCATGCGGCGGAAGCCGGCGAGGTGCAAGTAAGACTCCACTCCCGCTTGCGGGAGGGGCTGGGGGGGAGGGAAGGACCTGCTCACCAGACTCACTCCGGCATCCAGGTACCTCCCACCCCCGACCCCTCCCGCGAGCGGGAGGGGAGCGGTCAGCGCATCAGCACCAGTTCCTCGCTCATCGTCGGGTGCAGCGCCACGGTATCATCGAACTGCGCCTTGGTCAGCCCGGCCTTGATGGCGATCGCCACCGCCTGCAGCACTTCCGGCGCATCGGGGCCGATCATATGGGCGCCGACCACCTTGTCGGTCGCCTCGTCGACGACGAGCTTGTACAGTGCGCGCTCGTTACGATTGGCCAGCACGTTGCGCATCGGCCGGAAGTCGGAGGTGTAGACGCGCACCGAGCCGAGCGTGTTGCGCGCCTGCGCCTCGGTCAGCCCGACCGAGCCCAAAGGCGGGTTCGAGAACACCGCGCTCGGCACATTGCGGTAATCGACCCGCCACGGCTTGCCGCCGAAGACGCTGTCGGCAAAGGCATGGCCTTCGCGGATGGCGATTGGCGTCAGCTGCAGGCGGTCGGTGACGTCGCCGACGGCGTAGATATGGGGCACATTGGTACGGCTGTCGTCGTCGACGCGGATGGCGCCCTTGTCGTCGAGCGCCACCCCCGCGGCGTCGAGGCCAAGGCCTTCGACATTGGGGCGGCGGCCGATCGCCCAGAGGAAGAGGTCGCCGTCGATCGGGTCGGCACCGTCGAATTCGGCACGCAGGCCATCGTCGGTGCGGGCGAGGCCGGTCATCCTGCAGTTGAAGCGGAAGTTGATGCCCTTGGCCATCGAGATGGTCAGCAGGCGGTCGCGCAGCGCCGGGTCCCAGCCGCGCAGGATGGTGTCGCTGCGGTTGATCAGCGTCACGTCGACGCCGAGCTCGTGGAAGATGCCGGCGAATTCATTGGCGATATAGCCGCCACCGGCGATCACCGCGCGTTTCGGCAGCGCGTCCAGATGAAAGACCTCGTTCGAGGTGATGCCGAGCTCGGTGCCGGGCAGGTCGGGCAGCAGCGGGCGGGCGCCGGTGGCGATGAGAATATGCGCCGCGGTAACCCGCCGGCCGCCGACCTCGACGGTGTGCGGATCGACGAGCACGGCGCGGTCGTGGAAGGTCGTCACCTTATGGCTGTCGAGGGTGTTCTGGTAGATGGTGTTGAGGCGATCGACTTCGGCAAGCACATTGTCACGAAGTGTCGGCCAATCGAACGAGCGCTCGCCCAATTGCCAGCCGAAGCGCCGCGCATCGACCAGATCCTCGGCGAAGTGCGCGCCATAGACGAGCAGCTTCTTCGGCACGCAGCCGCGGATGACGCAGGTGCCGCCGACCTTGTGCTCCTCGGCGATGGCGACGCGGGCGCCATGGCCGGCAGCGATGCGGCTGGCGCGCACGCCCCCCGAACCGGCGCCGATAACGAAAAGATCATAATCCATGGGCAGCATCCCTGACGTTACGGGGCCCAGATAGGCGTGGCGCCGGCGCGCGACCAATGCATTTTGTGTGTCAGCGTGATCGGCCGGGCCACCCGGCGTCGCAACCCCGATCGCTGCCCGTTACCGCCGGCCGAGCGTCGCCAATTGGCCGAGCACCGCGCCGCCGTCGCGCGCCCGGCCGAGGCGCGGACTGCCCATCCCGGCGCATTCGAGGCACGATGCCTGCATCACCGGGCCCCCGGCGAGCGCGCGGACGTCGCCGACCGCGGTCAGCAACCGCCGGCGCGACGCGGCGATCAGCCGGGCATAGGGATCGCGGGCGACCATTGCATCGGCTTCGGCGTCGGGATCGGGCGCCAGCGAGGCGAAGAACTGCTCATAGGGGCTGGTCGGCTTTTCAACGGCGACAATGCGCGGCGTGCCCTTGATCCCGGCCTTGCGCGCCGCGGCAGCGACGGCAGCGTCGAGATCGCCGAACTGGTCGACGAGCTTCAGGCTCTTGGCGGTGCTGCCGGCCCAGACGCGGCCCTGGCCGATACGATCGACCTCGGCGAGCGGCAGCTTGCGCGCCGCGCCGACGATCGTCGTGAAGCGGCGATAGATGTCCTCGACCGACGCCTGCAGGATGACGCGGGTTTCGGGGCCGAGGCCGCGCAGGATATCGGGCTCGCCCGAATAGGGCGTCGTCTTGACGCCATCGGTGCCGATGCCGAGCGCGGCGAGGCTGCGCGGGAAGCTCGGGATGATCGCGAAGACGCCGATCGACCCGGTGATCGTCGACGGCTGGGCGTAGATTTCATCGGCGGCCGTCGCCACCCAATAGCCGCCCGACGCCGCCACCGGGCCGAAGCTCGCCACCACCGGCAGCCCCTTGGCCTTGGCGGCGAGCAGCGCCTGGCGGATTTCCTCCGACGCCAGCACCGAACCGCCGCCCGAATCGATGCGGACGACGAGCGCCTTGATATCGTCATCGTCGAGCGCACCGGCGATGGCGCGGGCGATGGTGGTGCCGCCGGCGGTGCCGCGCGGCGCGTCGCCATCGACGATATCGCCGGTGACATAGACGACCCCGACGGCATCGCCGCTTTCGGGCACGACGCTGCGTGTCGCGGCGATATAGCGGGCGAGGGTGATGCCCTTGTAGCTGCCGAAGCGCTGCGAATCGCCCTCGCCGAACAACTTGGTCATCGCGGCGTGGAAGGCGCTGTTACCGGCGATCTCGTCGACCAGCCCGGCGTCGCGCGCCGCCACCGCCTGGTCGCCGCCGGCGCGCGCGATGCGCTGCGGCAGCGCGGCGAGGAAGCCCGAAACATCGGCGGCGGGACGCGCGCGCTTCACATCGGCAAGCCAGGTCGCCCACAGGCTGTCGACAAGCGCCTGGTTGGCGGCCTTGGCTTCGGGCGACTGGTCCTGCCGGGTGAAGGGCTCGACGGCGGCCTTGTAGGTGCCGACCTTGAAGACCTCGATATCGACGTCGAGCTTGGCGAGCGCCTGCTTGAAATACAGCCCCGAGCCGCCGGGACCGGTGATCAGCACGGCGCCCAAGGGGCTCAGCCAGATGCGGTTGGCGTGCGCCGCGAGGCTGTAGCCGGCGTCGGTATAGGCCGTGGCATAGGCGTGGACGGGCTTGCCCGATTTGCGGAAGGCGTCGAGGGCGCCGCCGATCGCCTGGAGATTGGCTTCGCCGGCGCCAACGAAAGTATCGAGATCGAGCACCAGCCCCTTGATGCGGCTGTCGCTGCGCGCCCTGGCGATGGCGCCGAGGAGATCGCGCATCTGCACCTCGCGGCCGGCGCTGCTGCCGGTGGCGGCGTCGAAGGCGCTGCTTTCGGTGGCCTGGTCGACGATCGCGCCATCCAATGCCAGCACCAGCGCGCCGCCATCGGGAACGCGGACGGCCTGGCGGCTGTTGAGGCCGATCCACAGCGCGCCGAAGAACAGCAGCAGGACGAGCAGGACCATCAGGTCCTTGACGCCGACGAGGACGCGCCAGAGCGTGCGTAGAATGGCCATGCGCCTGTGTTAGTCGTGTCCGACGCCGCCGACAACCGGCGGTACCGCGGCATTTGCGCGGGATTGCTCAGCCGAAGCTGAGCTCGACCAAGGTCGTCGGCGTGGCGCGGCAGACGATCGGCACGCTGCGCGTTTCGTCGGGATAGACGGCGCGCAGGGTAGCGCGGAAACGCCAGCCGCCATTGCCCGGCGCGACTTCATCGAAGCGTTCGACGCCGATCTCGCGGCCGCCGGTGGCGCCGATCTGGCGCGCTGCCTCGCGCAGGCAGACATCGAACGACGGCCGGGCATTGGGATCGAGGCCGCCGAGCTCGGCGACGATGCGCGCCGGCGCGCTGCCGCCGGGGCGGCTGCCACCGGGCGCCGGAGACGCTGGCGGCGCGTTCGACGCCGGCGCCGACTTCTTGTTGCTGCTGGCGAGCAGCGCGATCAGCCCGGCGGCAACCGCGACCCCGCCGATGACGGCGCCTGCCGACGGCCCGCGGTCGTCGTCGGGCCGGCCGCCGCCCCAATTGCCGCCGCCGCCCCGCACGGCGAAATCGGCGCGACAGCCATTATCGACCCAGATACTGTCGCGGCGCGTGCCCCAGTTGCGGTTGCGGCAATCGCCGGCGATGACGCGGACGAGACGGACCCCGCCGCGGGTATCGGCGCGGCATTCGCGGTAGCGGAAGTTCCAGCTTTCGCAGCGCACCGTGCCGCCGCCCTGCCAGTTGTTGCCACCATAGACGGGCGGCGGCGGGCGCGTCGGATAGACCGGCTGCGGATAGACGGGCGGGCGCTGCGGATAGGTGGGCGGCGGCGGTGCCGGGCGGGTCGTCGGCACCTGGGCCACCGCCGTCGCGGTCGGCGCCAGCAGGCCGGCAAGCACGATCAGCGTCGTCGCAGCGCGCATCGTCCATCCCCCTGGCGCGCCCTTTGCCCCGGCGCGGCGTTGTTGCGTTGCCGTTTTCTGCCCGATCGCGCCGGGCGTGTCGAGGCGGTCAGGCGAGGCTGACCCCTTGCGCGCCGGCGGTCTCGACGATGAATTGCCACGCCACCCGCCCCGACCGCGCGCCGCGCGCCGCCGCCCAGGCGAGCGCCGCTTGCGTGTCGAAGGCGAGGCCAAAGGCAGCGGCATAGCCCGCGCAGATGGCGAGATAATCCGCCTGATCGCAGCCATGGAAGCCGAGGCGCAGCCCGAAGCGATCGGCGAGCGCCAGCTGGTCGTCGGCGGTGTCGCGCGGGTTGACGGGGTCGTTCTCGGCCATGTCGCGCGCCACCAGGTGGCGGCGGTTGGAGGTGACGACCAGCCTTGTGTTGTCGGGGCGTGCCAGGATGCCGCCATCGAGCAGCGAGCGCAGCGCATGGACCTGGCCGGCGTCGGCGCCGAGCGCGACATCGTCGAGGAAGACCATCGCGCGGCGCGGGGTCGCGGCGAGGCGGGTGAACAGCCCGGCCAGCGCCGCGACATCGGCGTCGGCGACCTGGATCAGCAGCAGATCGGCGCCGCCGGCGTGAAGATCGGCGTGGACGGCGCGGACCAGGCTCGACTTGCCCATGCCGCGCGCGCCCCACAGCAGCACGTCATGCGCCGGCAGTCCGGCGGCGTGGCGGCGGCTGTTCTCGTGGAGTGCCGCCTTCTGGGCGTCGACACCGGTGTAGAGCGCCAGCGGTATGGCGCGCGGCGGCGGCAGCGCCTGGAGGCCGGCTTGTGACAGCGCGAACCAATGGCCGACTCCAAGATCAGCGTCGATACGCGGTGGCGCCAACCGGTCGAGCGCGGCGGCGATACGGGCGAGGCTGTCGGCGGAAGAGG
>LJHX01000175.1 GCA_001295935.1 alpha proteobacterium AAP81b | reverse complement strand
CGCAGAACCCAGCGGCGCCCGTCGCGGCGCGCGCCGGCGACGGCGCGCGCCGCGACCCAGGCGCCGCGGTGCACCTGCTCGCCGTCCTGGGCGGCAAGCTCGGCGAGCGCATCGCCGAAGCGGTGGAGGATCAGCGGCCGGCGGCCCTCGGCGAGATGGAGGCGGAGATAATGATCCTCGGCGATAACCGCATCGACCGCGGTGAGGTCGGCGAGGCCGGCGCGCGCCGCCAGCCGGCTCGGCGGCACCGGCGCGGCCGTCGGTGTCGCGGCGACCGGTGCGGTCGTTGCTGCCGGCGCCACAAAGGCGACGACGACGGCGATGCTGGCGCCGATCGCCAGTGCCGGCACGAAGGTCGCCGCCCAGCCGAAGGCAATGCTGCGCCCGAGCGCGGTGAACAGCGCGGCGATCTCGAAGGGCAGCAGCGCGTTGATCAGCACCAGCCCGCCGGCCAGCCACAGCGCGAAGCCGATCGCGGCGGGGCGCAGCTGCGGCCACAGCCACCATTTGCCCGCCTGCAGCCCGATCAGCAGCGTCCAGAACAACGCGCGCATCGGCCAGGCGAGCGCCGCGGTTTCGAACGGCGCCGCCAGCGTGGCGACCAGCGCCGCCGCGGCAGCGGCGACGAGCGCTGCAGCGCGCGGCGGGCGTAGGGCGAAAGTCCGTTCCACGCTTCGTCAATCCTGCACCGACGTGGCTGGCGAATGCTTCGGCAGGATAGGCGAATCCGGCCTTGTCGCAAGGGCCGGGCGGCGACATCCGGCGGTCGTTCGCCAACCACAAGGATCGCGCAAGGACACCATGTCGCACAGCATTCCGCCGCTGCTCTGGGTGCATTTCATCGCTGCCGCCATCGCCCTGCCCGTCGGCCTGCACCAGCTGACCGCGCCACAGGGCAGCCCGCGTCACGCCACGCTGGGGCGGCTCTACATTGCCGCCATGGCGGTGGCGCTGCTCAGCGCACTGGCCAGCTTCCGGCCCGACACGCGCTTCCTGCCCTTCCACATTCTGGCGCTCGTCGGTCTCGGCTCGCTGATCGCCGGCACCCTGGCGCTGCGGCGCTGGCTGCGCGATCGCCAGCCCGCCGATCTGCGCCGCCACAAGATCAACATGGCCTATAGCTGGCTCGGCCTGGCGATGGCCGGGGTGTCGCAATACATCAGCAACCCGCGCTTCGGCTTCGCCCCGGCATTGGGGCCGACGGGCTTCTGGACGCTGCTCGCGATCGCCAACATCGGCATGTACGCGCTCGGCAGCTGGTGGCTGTTCGGCCGGCTGCTGCGGCGCTGAGCGGCGCGCCTAAAGCGACGGCCCCTGCACCGGGCGCGGTTTCTTGACCGCCACGTCCTTCATCAGCTTGGCGATGGCGGCGGCGCGGGGATCGGCGAGCGCCTGGCTGCGGGCGCTGGCGCCGCTGTTGTCGGTGATGTCGGGGTTGGCGCCGGCGTCGAGCAGCTGGCGGGCGATGGTGGCGTCGCGCTTCTGGACGGCAAGCGCCAGCGCGGTATCGCCGATGCGGTTCTGCAGGTCGGGCTGGGCCTTGAGCTGGAGCATCAGCCGCACGCCTTCCGACCAGCCGGTGCGCACCGCGATCATCAGCGGCGTGAAGCCCTCGCGGTCCTTGAGATTGAGGTTGGCACCTTTGCCGAAGAGGAAGCCGAGCCAGACATCGTCGCTGCGCCGCGCGACGATATGGATCGCGGCATCGCCGGTGTCATTGTCGCGGACGTTGACGATCGAGACGCCATTCTTGTCGAGGAATTCGGTTGCCTTGGCGCCGTCGCGATCCTTGACCGCCTTGATGAAATTATAGCCATCGGTGAACTGCGCAGCGGCGGGCGTGGCGGCGAGTGCGGCGATCACGGGCAGCAAAAGGCGCAGGCGCATCGACAATCCCGGGTCTCCCCCCTATTTCAAGCGGCGATGCTTAGCCCCCCGGGTGCCCCTTGACCAGCCGCGGCCTGTGGGTCGTCTTCGCCGCCACCATCCTGCTCGTCGCCGGGGTCGCCTGGCTGCGCTTCACCGCGCCGCCGCCGGGGAATCTGACGGGATCGAGCCTCGGCGGGCCGCTGGCGCTGATCGACCAGGACGGCAAGCGCCTCGGGCCCGACGCCTTCGATGGCAAATATCGCCTGATCTATTTCGGTTACACCTTCTGCCCGGATGTCTGTCCGACCGATGTCCAGGTCATCGGCCAGGGGCTCAAGGCCTTTGAGGCGAGCGATGCTGGCCGCGCGGCGAAGGTGGTCCCGATCTTCGTGACGGTCGATCCCGAGCGTGACGACGCCAAAGCGGTCAAGGCCTTCGTTCGCGCTTTTCACCCGCGCATGGTCGGGCTGACCGGCACGCCGGCCGAGATCGACGCGGTCAAGAAGGCCTATGGCATCTATGCCCGCAAGGCGACGACGAGCGACCCCGCCAATTATCTCGTCGATCACTTTGCTGTCGTCTATCTGTTCGGCCCCAGGGGCGCGCCGATCGCCTTCCTGCCGCACCAGGGCCTCACCGCCGCCGATGTGACGCGGCTTCTCGACGCGCAGGTGCGCTGATGGCCGATCGCCCCTTCTGGGAGACGGTGCCGCTCGCCCGGATGAGCCGCACGCAATGGGAGAGCCTGTGCGACGGCTGCGGCAAATGCTGCGTCCACAAGCTCGAGGACGAGGAGACCGGCGAGATCTTCCCAACAAATGTTGCCTGCCGGCTGCTCGACGGGCGGACGGCGAAGTGCAAGGATTATCCCAACCGCAAGGCGCATGTGCCCGAATGCGTGCGGCTGACACCGGCGGTGCTCGAAACGATCGAATGGTTGCCCGACAGCTGCGCCTATCTGCGCGTCCACCGTGGCCAGGGCCTGGCCGACTGGCACCCGCTGGTCACTGGCGATCCCGATTCGGCGATCCGCGCCGGCAAGACGGTGCGCGGCAAGACGGTGAGCGAGGACGAGGTCGGCGACCTCGAACATTTCATCATCGACGGCGAGCTGTGAAGCTGTTCGGGTCGCCGAAGCTGCCCGAAGTGATCGAAATCGCCGGGCGCCGCCTGCCCGTCGAAGTCAGCCGCCGCCATGGCAACCGCCGCATCCGGCTGCGCGCCGATGGCGCCACCGGGGTCGTGCGCCTCAGCCTGCCGCCGCGCGGCGGCGTCGCCGAGGCGCTGAAGCTGATCGCCGACAATCGCGACTGGCTGGCGGGCGAAGTCGCGCGCTGGCCGCGGCCGCTGCCCTTCGTGCCGGGCGCGGCGATCCCCTTCGACGGCGCAACGCTGACCCTCGCCTGGGACGCCGCCGCACCGCGCACGCCGCGCCGCGACGGCGACCGCCTGGTCCTCGGCGGCCCG
>LJHX01000174.1 GCA_001295935.1 alpha proteobacterium AAP81b | reverse complement strand
GGTTGCTGCCCTTGGTGGCAACAGCCGCAACCCCCACCCCGCTCGCGCGAAGACGCGCTAGTCGCCCTCCCCGCAAGGGGGAGGGAGAAGGGCTAGCGCCAGCCGATCCCGTCCGCCGTGGCGGTGAGGCTGGCCCCTTGGCGTGCCGCGGCCGCGGCGACCATCGCCGCGACCGCGCTGCGCGGATCACCGGGCGCGCCGCCGGCCAGCGCCTCGGCGACGCCGGCGGGGATCGCCCAGGCATCGCCCCAGCGCACGCCGTCGTCGGCCACCGTCAGCGGCGCCGCGCGGCGCAGATCGGCCAGCAGTAGCGCGGCGCCGGCGATCAGCGACGCCTCGGCACCGCTGCAATCACCGTCGCGCGCCCAGACCAGCGGCGTGTCGCCGATGCCGGCGCGGATCAATGTTTCGAGCGCGCGGTTGCCGATGGCGGCCTCGCCGGGGGCGAAGGCGGTGCGGACGAGCCGCAGCCGCGCCGCCAGCCGCCGCGCCGCGTCCTGCACCAGGCCGTTGATCTCGGCGTCGGCGGTGTCGCCGAGGAGTTCGCTTGCCGTCAGCGCGGTTGCCACCGGGCTGGCGAGGTCGTGCGTCAGCCAGCGTACCATCAGTGCCGTCGTGTCGGGGGCGCTCATGCCGACATCACCCCGGCGACGATGGCGCCGACGCCGAACACCGCCAGCGCGATCGCCGTGCCATGATTCAACTGCGCCAGCCGCGCGTCGGAAAGCCGGCCGCGCAACCGCGACGCCAGCGTGGTGACGAACAGCCACCATGCCATCGCGCCGACGAACACCGAAGCGCCGACGAGCAGCGAATTGGCGCGCGCCTGGTCGCTGTCATGCCCCAGCCCGGCGAGGCCGACCGCCGACAGGCTGCCGACGAAAAACAGCAGATTGGCGGGGTTGGTCAGCGCCATGGTCAGCCCCATCGCCAGCAGCCGGCGCCGCGACACCGGCGGCGCGCTGGCTTCGATATGCGGCGCCGACCGCCAGACATAGACGGCAAAGCCGATCAGCAGCAGGCCACCCGCCAGCCGCAGCGCGGTATCGTGGCGATCGAGGGCGATGCCGATGGCGCCGAGCCCGAAGGCCGCGGCGAGCGCGAAGGCCATGTCGGCGAGCGCCGCGCCGATGCCGATCGTCACCGCCGCCGTCCGCCGGCCGGCGAGCGCGCGCTGGATGACGACGAGGTTGATCGGCCCGACCGGCGCCGCACCGCCAAGGCCGATGGCGATGCCGGCGGGGATGTACATGGTCGCCAATTCGATTCCCATCAGGCGTCGGCTTGGCGTGGCGGCTTGGGACGCAGGCCCAGCGCGATCAGCCGGCCGTCGCCCGATTGCGCCAGCTCGAACTCGAAACGCTCGCCGGGGGCCAGCTTGTCGAGCCCGGCATCGGCGACGGCCGACATATGGACGAAGACGTCGCGCGGGCCGAGGTCCGGGGTGATGAAGCCGAAGCCCTTGCGGGCGTCGAACCATTTGACCGCCCCCGTCGCCATCACGCCGCCTCGAGCACCACCGGCTGGAAGCAACCGTGCATGCCGGTGGCGCCGGCCTGCCAGCCGGTGATGCGCCCGGCGCCGATGATCAGCCAGAGCTGGCCATTCGCCACCGCGCGCGCTGCGTCGCGCCACGACGGCTCGGCGCGGCCATGCGGATGGCTGTGATAATGGCCGATGACCTCGTGGCCGGCGCCGCGCGCTTCGCGATGGGTGCGCAGCAGGGTGGCGGGGTCGATCTCGAAATTATGCGCCGGATCGGCGGCGACATTGGCGGCCGGCACCAGCGCCTCGACCCGCCCGGCGCTGCCGAGCAACAGCCCGCAACACTCCGCCGGCAGTGCCGCCGCGGCTTCGGCGAGCAGCTGCGCCCGGACCTGGCTTGCAATCGCAACGATCATCATCACATCGCTTCAACGGCGGTGCCGGGGGAGCGCTGCCCGGTCCTCCACCCGTTGGCGGCGTGAACAAGGCGGGCGGGCCGGCGCCGCAAAGGAAGATGGTTAGTCGATGGGGGATGAATTGTCGATTGATGTCGTCTTGCCGACCGAAACGGTCGGCTGGCGGCTCGATCGCGCCCTTGCCGCGGCGCTGCCCCAGCACAGCCGTGAGCGGCTGAAGGCGCTGGTCAGCGATGGCCAGGTGCGCGGGGCGGCCGGCCTGCTTCGCGACCCGGCGCTCAAGGTCAAGGGCGGCGAGGCGCTGACGGTGGTCGTGCCGGCGCCGCGGCCGTCGCATTCGGAAGCGCAGGACATTCCGCTGGCCGTGGTGTTCGAGGACGAGCATCTCCTCGTCGTCGACAAGCCGGCGGGGCTGGTGGTGCACCCGGCGGCGGGCAATTTCGACGGCACCCTGGTCAATGCGCTGCTGCACCATTGCGCCGGGCGCCTGTCGGGGATCGGCGGCGTCGCGCGGCCCGGCATCGTCCACCGCATCGACAAGGACACCTCGGGGCTGCTCGTCGTCGCCAAGACTGATCCGGCGCATGAAGCACTGTCGCGCCAGTTCGCCGCGCACAGCGTCGACCGGCGCTATCGCGCCGTCGTCCAGGGCGCGCCGGTGCCGCCGGCGGGGCGGATCAGCGGCGCGCTGGCGCGATCGGCGACCAATCGCCAGAAAATGGCGATCGTCGCCGAAGGTCGCGGCAAGCATGCCGTTACCCATTATCGCAGCATCACGCCGCTGCGCGGGGCGACGCTCGTCGAATGCCGGCTGGAAACCGGGCGGACGCACCAGATCCGCGTTCACATGGCGTCAATCGGCCATGCGCTTGTTGGCGACGCAACCTATGCTAGGACCCCGGGGTACCTTGTCGAGGCGCTTCGCGAATTGGGGTTCGCGCGGCAGGCCCTCCACGCCGCCACCCTGGGGTTCGAGCATCCGGTGCGCAAAGAAAAACTGTCTTTCGAGTCGGCGCTTCCGGCCGATATAGTGGAGTTGATCGGTCGTCTTTCGCCTTCGGGGTCGGGCGACCGGATAAGGGAGTGAATGGGATGGCAAATTTACCCGCGGTGAAGGTGAGCATTCCGGCGCTTGGCAGCGAGGCCGGTCTCAACCGCTACCTGTCCGAAATCCGCAAGTTTCCGCTGCTGGCGCCCGAGCAGGAATATATGCTCGCCAAGCGCTGGGCCGAGCACCAGGACCCCGAGGCCGCGGCGACCTTGGTGACCAGCCACCTGCGCCTCGTCGCCAAGATCGCCATGGGCTATCGTGGCTATGGCCTGCCGGTCGCCGAGCTGATTTCGGAAGGCAATCTCGGCCTCATCCAGGGCGTCAAGAAGTTCGATGCCGAGAAGGGCTTCCGGCTCGCCACCTATGCGATGTGGTGGATTCGCGCCTCGATCCAGGAATATATCTTGCGCTCGTGGAGCCTGGTGAAGATCGGCACGACGGCTGCCCAGAAGAAGCTGTTCTTCAACCTGCGCCGGCTGAAGGGCAAGCTCAATGCCATGGAAGATGGCGATCTGCGCCCCGCCGACCTCGAGAAGATCGCGACGACGCTCGGCGTGACGCAGGACGAAGTCACCTCGATGAACCGCCGCATGTCGATGGGCGGCGATACGTCGTTGAACGCGCCGCTGCGCGAGGAAGGCGAGGGCGAGTGGCAGGATTGGCTCGCCGATACCGGGCCGCTGCAGGACGAGATGGTTGCCGACGCCCAGGAGCGCGACCAGCGCCACGAACTGCTCGGCCAGGCGATGACGGCGCTCAACGATCGCGAAAAGCACATCCTGACGCAGCGCCGGCTGGTCGACGATCCCGAAACGCTCGAGGAGCTCTCGCAGCAATATGGCATCAGCCGCGAGCGGGTGCGCCAGATCGAGGTGCGGGCGTTCGAGAAGCTGTCCAAGGCGATGCATGGGCTGGCGACTGAACGGCAGTTGCTGCCGGCATAGCGCCGTCAGCCGCGACCCGACGATCTGCCGCAGACCCGCTGACCGATACCTTGGGCTAGTTGTTCAGGGTATCGGCACCGGGAAAAGTTCGGCGCCCTTCAACTGGATGATCTGGCGCAGGGCATCGAAGTCGGCATATTCATAGGCGGTCACCGGCCATTTGTCGGCCATTCGCGACGCCAGCTTGCCGCGCAGCAGATAGGGCAGCGACACGTCCTTCCGGTAGAAGATTGCGGTCGGCAGGTGGCGCGCGGCGGCAATGCCGACCTCGACAAGGCAGCTCGAAGGGACACGCTGCGGCCAGATCAGGATGAAGCTTTTCGCACTTTCCAGCGCGCTTCGGACGGTTTCATACCCCAGGCCGGCGTCATCGAACTGCGCCTTCTGATCGGTCATTGCGCCACCGAAATAGATTTGCTTGGCACCGACGCGGGTTTGCAGCGCCAGGAGAAATTTCGCGACCACGGCCTGATTCGATTGAAAGCTCTTGTCGTCGTCAAACGCGTCCATCGGGGCTGAAACGAACAGGTCGTAACGCAAGTCCGCGGCGCTGATGTCGGTCCGCGCCGGCTCGGTGCCGATCGCGCTGCGGGATGACGACGAGCCGGCGCGGATAAGTTCGTAGCAGTATAGCGCTATCGCAGCGATCAACATGACACAGGGCCAGGCCACTGTTGCCCAGAAAGCGATCCGACGCTCCGGACCGCTGCTGTTGAAAAATAAAACGAGCGCGATGACCTGACCGACAAGGAATACACAAACTATCAGTCGCTGCGTCAGCGGGATGGTCGATAGTATTTTCGGAATATCAAACAGCCCTAGTGTCTGCTTGGCGTTATCCGACTGATCAGCCATGTCAAAACCTCTTTGCTGTCGGTGCTGAAGATCCTTTCGACCGGCGGCAGCAGCGGGGTCACCGGGCGTTCGGTCATGTTGCGGATCAGGAAGGGCAAAATGCTCTCGTCGGGCGCGACAATCAGAACGCGCTTGCGCCGCGCCAGGGCATAACCGAGCTCGACCAGAGCACTCGTTGCCGCTGGTGCCGAATAGTATAAAATGAATACGTCACATCGGTCCAATGCCTCCATGTCGGCAGCAATGGCTGAAGTCGGATCTGAAAATTCTGCCGGTGCAGCAATATTGGCACCGGCAAAATATACCGCATCGACCGATGGGATATTCTTGACGCGTGCAATCAGTTCCGTGATCGTTCGCTGCAGGTCGCGATAGTCCTGGGCATTGAGGACGCTCATCGGCGCCGCGATAAAGATAGCAACGCCGGCGACGTCGGCGGTGTTGGTCGCGTCGGATCGGGTGGCTGCCATAGGTCCCTGTTGCGTCAACCGGCGATTGTGATGCGGCGTCACCACGGACGGGGCGCCGCGGGTTGGTGCGCGACAGTCTATACCGCAGGCCTGTCGCAACAAAGCCGCATCGCGACCAACAGCGGCCGTTCCGGCAGCTTTCTTGCGCCGGCACAAGCGCCGCGCCGTCGCCGCGCCGGCATCGTCACCGGCAAGCCAAGCCCGCTGCCTGAACCAGGCGCGGCCGCCGGCACGGTCGCCCATTGACCTTCGCCCCCCGCACCCGACAATGCGTCCGGTGCCGGGGGTTCCGTCTTGATCCGCTATTATGCCCGCGAACGCGTGACGATCTGGCGCCGGCTGCGCGACGCCATCCTCTGGACGCTGTCGCTGCTGCTGCTGCTGAGCATATTCTGGGTCGTGGTGTACCGCTTCGTCCCGGTACCGGTGACCTGGCTGATGGCGCGCGACCGGATCGAAGGCCGGCATGTGACGCGCAATTGGGTAGGGCTCGACCGGATCGCGACGGTGATGCCGCGCGCCGTGCTCGGCGCCGAGGATGCCGGCTTCTGTTCGCACAATGGCTTCGATGTCGCCGCGATCGGCGATGCCTTTGTCAGCAATGCGGAAGGCCATAAGCTGCGCGGCGGCTCGACGATCAGCCAGCAGACCGCCAAGAACGCCTTTCTCTGGCCGGGGCGCTCCTATGTTCGCAAGGGGCTGGAAGCCTGGTTCACCATGTTGATCGAACTGATCTGGGGGAAACCGCGGATCATGGAAGTCTATCTCAACATCGTCGAAATGGGTCCCGGCATCTATGGCGTCGACGCCGCGGCGCGGCATTACTTCAACGTCGGCGCCGACAAGCTGACGCGCGCCCAAGCGGCGCGGCTGGCGGCGATCCTGCCGCAGCCGATCGAGCGCGATGCGGCCAACCCCGGCCGCGCGACGCGCCGCTACGCCCGGCGTATCGAAAAGCGGGTGCGGGTGGTCAAGACCGAGGGCATCGACTTCTGCCTGACCGAGGCGCGGGGCTGACCCGTAACGCCGTCGTAACCGTCGCGCGCTGGCGCTCCCCCGATGGCATTGCTAGGGGTGCCGCGGGGCGAGGGCAGGGCATGCGCGAACTGATTTTCTTTCCGATTGCCAACACCCTGCCGCGGCTGCGCTTTGCCCAGAAGCTGCGCCATGTGCTGCTGCGCGCCGCCGGCATGCGCATCGCCGGGCGCTGCAACATCATGGGGCCGATGACCGTCCGCCCCGTCGGCTGCGCCGGCAATATCCGCATCGGCGCCGGCACGACGGTCAACACCCCGGCGCGCTTCGGCGTGCCGGTCGAGGAGGTGTGGATCGGTGACAATGTCCTCATCGGCAGCGGCGTCAGCTTCGAAACGGTTCGCCACGGGCTCTACTGGATCCCCGGCAAGGGCCGCGGCGATGTCCATGGCCGCATCTGCGTCGAGGACGAGGCGTGGATCGGCGCCGGGGCGATCATTCTGGGCGGCGTTACCGTCGGCCGCGGCGCCACCGTTGGCGCCGGGGC
Organism: alpha proteobacterium AAP81b; assembly: GCA_001295935.1. Classification (GTDB taxonomy): domain Bacteria; phylum Pseudomonadota; class Alphaproteobacteria; order Sphingomonadales; family Sphingomonadaceae; genus Sandarakinorhabdus. Next base: position 5,946 of record LJHX01000174.1, on the reverse strand, counting down.
CGTGGTGACGCGCGACGTGCCGCCCTACACCGTCGTCGTCGGCGTGCCGGCGAAGGTGATCCGCGAACTCGATCCGGCCGGCGCGCGCGCGGCGCCCGAGACGATGGCCGAGACGGGCTGACGCTCGCGCCTCAGTTCGGCGTTATCAGATACTTCGTGCCGGTGGCCCGGCGGTTGTAGGCGGCAATGGTCGCGGGATCGAGCGCTTCGGCAAGGCCGATCCGCGCGCTGTAATGGCTGGCGAAGGTGGTCTTCAGCTCGGCGGCGACGCGCGCCTTCAGCCGCGCCGTCGTCTCGGCGCCGGCCTTGGCGAGGAAGGGGAAGAGCAGCCAGCCCGAGATGCTGAAGGCGAAGCCGAAGCCGCGGTTGAACTCGGTCGGGCCGGTATCGAGCCCGCCATAGATGTAGAGCTGCTTGAAGACGTTGCTGCCGTAGCGGTTGTACTCGCCGGGGCGGCGCGCGACGGCGGCCTCCATCGCGGTGAGGATCTGGCCGCCTTGGCGGCCTCCACCGATGGCATCAAAGGCGAGAGTCGCTTCGGTCGCGGCGATGGCATCGATCAGCGCGCCCATATGGCCGTCGGCGGTCGAATCGAGGACGTGCTCGGCGCCGGCGGTCTTGAGCAGCGCCACCTGTTCAGCCGAGCGGACGATGTTGACCAGCGGGATGCCGTCGGCGGCGCTGATGCGCACCAGCATCTGCCCGAGGTTCGACGCCGCCGCGGTATGGACGATCGCCTTGTGGTTCTCGCGGCGAAGGGTTTCGACAAAGCCCAGCGCGGTCAGCGGGTTGACGAAGCACGACGCGCCCTCTTCGGCGCTGGCGTCGTCGGGGAGGACGAGGACGTCGGCGACGCGGACGGCGCGATAGTCGGCGTACATCGCGCCACCGATCGCGGCGACCTTGCGGCCGATCAGCGCCTGGGCGGCGGGTTCGCTGCCGGCGGCGACGACTGTGCCGGCGCCTTCATTGCCGCAGGGCAGCGACTGGCCGACGCGTGCCGCCATGGCGCGCATGCCGGCAGCGCCGATCGGCGCGGTGATCACCGGGCTGTCGGGGGTGCCGCTGGCGGTTGCCGCGCTCATGTCGGCGGCGCCGAACAACAGGCCGATGTCGCTAGGGTTGATCGGCGTCGCTTCGATGCGGATCAGCACCTCGTCGGCGCGCGGTTCGGGCATTGGCACCTCGGCGAGGCGGAGTTCGAGGTGCCCGTCGTCGGTGACGCGGCTGCGCAGCTGGCGCATGGTGGTCATTCGTTCTCTCCCCGAGGGCATTTGCCCTCACCCTCTTATGCTGCGCATGGGCCCCTCCCTCTCCCCCGAGGGGAGAGGGGCTTTGTCATAAACCCGGCAGCTTGAAACCCGGCGGCAGCGGCATGCCGGCGGTGAGCTTGTTCATCTCGGCGCTGCCTGCGACATCGGCCTTGGTCTTGGCGTCGTTGAAGGCAGCCGCAACAAGGTCTTCGAGCATTTCCTTCGAGTCCGTTGTCAGCAGCGACGGGTCGATGGTGACGCCGACGAGGCGGCCGCGCGCCGTCGCCCGCACCTTGACGAGGCCGGCGCCCGACATGCCCTCGACCTCGATATGGTCGAGCTGCTCCTGGGCCTTCTGCATCTGCGCCTGGACGTTCTGGGCGGCCTGCATGAGTTCATCGAGACTGGGCATAGGTCTTCTCCACGGGGTCGACGCCGACGACTTCGGCATCGGCAAAATCCTTGAGCAGCGCCGCGACGACGGGATCCTCGCGCGCTGCCGCCAAGCGCGCGGCGCCGGCGGCGAGTTCGGCCTCGCGCAGCGTCGGCGCGCCGCCGCTCGTCGCCCATTCGACCTGCCAGTCGGCGCCCGTCCAGTCCTTCAGCCGCCGGGCGATGGCATTGCGGTGCTCGGCGCTGGTGCGGCCGTCATGGGCGAGTGCCAGGCGCGGCGGGGCATAGGCGATCAGCCGGGCTTCGTCGCTGAGCAGATGGGCAAGGCGGGGTTCGGTGTGGTCGCGGAAAAGGGCGACCAGGGCTTCGTAGGTGGGGGGGAGAGGGTTTCTTGCGGGAGTTGGCGGTGGCGCAGCCTCCGCCATTCCCTCCCCCAGCCCCTCCCGCAAGCGGGAGGGGGGAAGATCGGCCTGCGCCACCGGGCTCCCCTCCCGCTTGCGGGAGGGGCTGGGGGAGGGAAGTCCCACACCACTCGAACTCGCTTCGCCGTCAGCCAACCGCCGCAAAACCTCCCCCGGATCGGGCATCTCCGCCGCATGCATCACCCGCAGCAGCGCCATTTCGGCCGCCTGCAGCGGCACCGGCGCCGCCTGCACCTCGGCCAACCCCTTGAGCAGCAACTGCCACAGCCGGTGCAGCGCCGGAAAACTCAGCCGCTCCGCCCAGTCGGCGAGGATCGCGCGCTCCTCGGCCGACAGCGCCGGGTCGTCGCGCGGCGCCAGCCGCCGCCGGGTGATGGCGTGGACGAGCTCGAGCAGCTCGCGCAGCAGCATCTCGGGGTCGCGCCCCAGATCATATTGCTCGGCGACCGCCGCCAGCGCGCTTGTCGCGTCGCCCGCCAGCACCTGGCCGAACAACGCCCTGACCGCGCTGCGATCGGCGAGGCCGAGCATGTCGCGCACCGTCTCGGCGCCGACGCGGCCGCCCGAATGCGCAATCGCCTGGTCGAGGATCGACAGCCCGTCGCGCACCGAGCCCTCCGCGGCGCGCGCGATCAGCGCCAGCGCCTCGGGCTCGGCCGCGGCGCCCTCCTTGGCGACGATATCGGCGAAATGCGTCGTCAGCAGCTCGGCAGGCACGCGGCGCAAATCGAATCGCTGGCAGCGCGAAAGCACCGTCACCGGCACTTTCTGGACTTCGGTCGTCGCGAAGATGAACTTCACATGCGTCGGCGGCTCCTCGAGCGTCTTCAACAGCGCGTTGAAGGCGTTCTTGGTGAGCATGTGAACTTCGTCGATGATATAGATCTTGAAGCGCGCCGACACCGACGAATAGCGCACCGCCTCGATGATCTCGCGGACGTCGTCGACGCCGGTGTTGGAGGCGGCGTCCATTTCAACGACATCGATGTGGCGGCCGGCGGCAATCGCGACGCAGGGCTCGCAGACACCGCAAGGCGTGATCGTCGGGCCGCCGCTGCCGTCGGGGCCGATGCAGTTGAGCGCCTTGGCGATGATCCGCGCCGTCGTCGTCTTGCCGACGCCGCGAACGCCGGTCAGCAGCCAGGCCTGCGCCAGCCGCTCCCGCGCGATCGCATTGGCGAGGGTGCGCACCATCGCGTCCTGGCCGAGCAGCGCGTCGAAGCTGGCGGGGCGATATTTGCGGGCGAGGACGCGATAGGCTTCGGATGCCGCGGCCGGCGCCGGCGCAGCGGGCGCGTCGAAGCCGGGGAGGGCGAAGGCGGAGTCGTCGTCGGACATCGAGGGGTGATGTGGCCCGGCGCGGCGGTGGTGGCAAGCGGGGAAGGATTGCGGAAGCGAAGAGCGTCGCGGCAAAGCCGCGCCGTGACGTCAGACGAGTTCGCCGCGCAAGAGCGCGCGGCGCCTCGCTGGCCGCGCTTGCGCGAGTCGGCGCGCTTCACAAATTTGCTTCGCAAATTTGTTCCACCGCGCCGCCGCGCGGCGCGGTGGGAGCCGGGAACGACCCAGCGCGAGTTCGTTACGGCTGCTTCCTTCCGGACCTGACCGGGTTGGCGAGAGCACTGCCCGCCCGACTCCCGCCGCCGATGTGGACGAGCCGCGACAATAGCGCAAGCCTCAGCGCGCCGCCTTGCCGAGCGTGATCCGCTCCCACGCACGTTCGTGGAGGTAATAGAGGAAGATCTTGGTGATCACCTCGGCACCGCCGATCGACACCGCCATCTTGAGGTTGCCGGTGTAGATCAGCGCCAGGATCGTCGTGTCGAGACTGGCGAAGACTCGCCACGCCACTGCCTTCATCAGGCTGCGACGGTGCTGCTCTTTCGTGCTGCCCAGCCCCCAGTGCAGCCGCGCCCATAGCCATTCATGGACATAGAACAGCGCGATCTTGGTGGCGACCTCGGTCAGCGCGATCAGCCCCGCGGTGCCGGTATGGCCGCGTGAATGCTCCTGGATGCCGAGCCATGGCCCGAGAAAGGTCAGCAGCAGAACCGACAGAATGAAGGTGTCGAGCGTCCCGACGATCCGCCATGAGATGGCCTTGGCGAGAAAGCGCCGCGACGACCGCACCGGGCGGGCGGGTAGCGCGTCGATCGGGATCGCCCTCGTGGCCATTCTGGCTCCGCTCGCTGCCGGTGGGAAGATTTCACCTAAGCCGGCGAGTGTTGCAATATCAAGTCAACGACTGGGAATTGGTCGGCAGGCGCGGCGCGGCGCCTCAGCGCCGGCTCATGTCGACCGCGCCCGGCGGCATCCGCACGTCGAGTTCGGCGATGTCGGCGGTCAACCGGATCTGGCAGGCGAGGCGCGAGGCGCGGCCGGCGCCGACGGCGAAATCGAGCATGTCCTCCTCCTCCTCGCTCGGCGCGGGGAGCTTCGCCGCGTCGGCGCCGGTGATGAGGACATGGCAGGTCGAGCACGCCATGGCGCCCTCGCAGGTACCTTCGAGCGGCTGGCCCTGCGCCTGGGCGAGGTCGAGCAACCGCGTGCCGGCGGCGGCCTCGACCACCGGCCCTGGCTTGCCATCGGCGGCGAGGAAGCGGACGCGCGTCATGCGGCCGCCTCGCGGGTCAGGCCGGCGACGGCGGTGTTGACGATGTCGGCAGCGGCGGCGATTTCGGCCGCCGTGGTGAAACGCCCGAAGCCGAGGCGCAGCGAGCCGCGCGCTTCGGCATCGGGCAGCCCGAGCGCCGCCAGCACATGGCTCGGCCGCCCGGCGAGCTCGCTGCACGCCGACCCCGACGACGCCGCGATGCCGGCGAGGTGCGGCAGGATCGGCCGGCCGAGGCCGGGAAAGCTCAGGTTGAGATTGCCCGGCCAGCGTGCGTCACGGTCGCCGTTGATCCGCACAGGGACGGCAAGGCGCGCCAGCATGCGGTCGCGCAAGGCAATGGCGTGGTCGCGGTCGGCCGCCATCCGCTCGCGGGCGATCCGCGCCGCGGCGCCGAGGCCGACGATCAGCGCCGTCGGCAGGGTGCCCGAGCGGCCATCCTCCTGGCCGCCGCCGTGCAGGAGGGGGGTGAGCCGGGTAAACGGCCGGCGGTAGAGCGCGCCGACGCCCTTGGGGCCATAGATCTTGTGGGCGGTGAGGCTCATCAGGTCGATGCCCATCGCGTCGACGTCGATCGCCAGCTTGCCGAAGCCCTGTGCCGCGTCGCAGTGCATGACGGCGCCGACCTTGTGGGCGGCGGCGGCGATGGCGGCGATGTCCTGGACGACGCCGATCTCGTTGTTGACCAGCATCGCCGAGACGACCGCGACATCCTCGCCGAGCGCGCGCGTCAAGTCGCCGATGTCGACCAGGCCATCGCCGCGCACCGGCAGCACCGTCAGCTGGGCGCCGATCGCTTCGAGATATTGCGCGGTTTCGAGAACGCAGCTGTGTTCGGTGGCCAAGGTCACGATGCGCCGGCGCGTCTGGCCCGGTGCGGTGAGCAGGCCCTTCAGCGCCCAATTGACCGCCTCGGTGGCGCCCGAGGTGAAGGCGATCGTTTCGGGCGCGGCGCCGACGGTTGCAGCGACTTCGGCGCGCGCCACTTCGACTGCCGCCTTGGCCTGATAACCCCAGAGATGCGCGCTGTGCGGGTTGCCGAAGCCCGCGACGCCCCAGGGCGCCATCGCGTCGGAGACCGCCGGGTCGAGCGGCGTCGTTGCGCCGTAATCGAGATAGATCGGCATGGTCATATCTCCTCCCCCTGGAGGGGGGAGGCTCTACGCGCGCAGCGCGGCGGGAGGGGGTGGTCGCCGGGCGGGGTGACCTCGTCGCGCGGCGACCACCCCCACCCGCTCGGCGAAGACGCCGAGTCGCCTCCCCCCTCCAG
>LJHX01000173.1 GCA_001295935.1 alpha proteobacterium AAP81b | reverse complement strand
CTGCTGCCGGCGGGGCCGGGGTGCTGGACGGCGGGCGATGTCTTCAAGGCGGCGCGCGAGCGCTTCGTCGCCGGCGGCGGGTTGTTGCCGCTCAAGGGCGTCGGCGGGCCGGGACTCGCGCATTGGTCGCATCCGCTGCCGCTGTGGCTGACGGGTGCGGTCAACATCTGGAGCTTTCACGACGCCATCCCACTGACCGACCCGGCGCTGACGGCGATGAACGCCGCGCGCCACCGCCGGCTGCTCCGTGCCATCGCGGCGCGCGCCGATCATGTCGTCGCGGTTTCGGATCATGCCCGTGACGCGCTGATCGCCGCGCTTGGCCTCGATCCCGCGCGCATCACCACGGTGCATCCCGCCGTCAGCGTGCCGGCGGCGGCGCCGCCGCATAGCGACTGGGCGGCGGGCAGCTATTTCCTCGCGCTCGGCCGCAAGGACGCCCGCAAGAACCTCCCCCGGCTGATTGCTGCCCACGCCGCCAGCGGTTCGCGGCGGCCGTTGCTGATCGTCGGTCCCGATGGCGACGAGACCGCGGCGCTGGCGGGGCCAGGCGTCATCGACCTTGGCTGGCGGCCGGCCGACGAGGTTTCGGCGCTGCGTGCCCATGCCCGGGCGCTGCTGATGCCGAGCCTGGCCGAGGGTTTCGGGCTGCCGGTCGCCGAGGCGATGGCGGCTGGCGTGCCGGTGCTGACCTCGGCGACGACCGCCACCGCCGAAGTCGCCGGCGGCGCCGCGCTGCTCGTCGATCCGCAAGACGTGCGCGCCATCGCCGCCGGCATCGCCGCGCTCGATGCCGGCGACGGCACCCCGGCGCTGATCGCTACCGGTCACGCCCGCGCCCGGCATTTTGCACTTTCGGCCTATGCGGACCGGCTGGCGACGCTCTATCGGGGGCTGATGCCTTCGCCTGCCCGTCCCGTCGCATGACCGACCGCCCCCGCATCATGATCGACGGCTTCAACCTGGCGCTGCCGCGCGGGACGGGCGTTTCGACCTATGGCTTCAGCCTTGCCGCCAATCTTGCCGACATGGGGCACAAGGTCGAAGGCCTCTACGGGCTGCGCATGGGGTTCAATCCCAAGCTGCGCGAGGTGATGTTCTTCGAAAGCCTCGGCTCGCAGCACGAAACCCGCGCGCCGCGCCCTTTCGGTTGGGCCTGGACCAAGGAAGTCGCGGCGCTGGCGCTGGCGCCGAAAGCCAAGCTCGTGCCGCGCACCGGCCGTGTCGAAACCGCGGTGTTCTCGCACCGCCTGCCGGCCTTCGATCGCCTGCTGTCGATCCCCGATGTTTTCGATCGCGGCGCCCGGCATTTCCGCCGCTTCCGGCGCCTGATGACGGTGCGCGTCCCCGACCCGCCAGCGGTGATGCACTGGACCTATCCGGTGCCGCTGCGCCTGGCCGGCGCGCGCAATGTCTACACGCTCCACGATCTCGTGCCGCTGAAGCTGCCCTATGCGACACTCGACAACAAGCGCGCCTATTGGCGGCTGATGCGCGAAGTCGTCCGCACCGCCGACCAGATCGTCACGGTTTCCGAAGCCAGTCGCGCCGACATCGCCGCGCTGTTCCCGCTGCCCGAGGAGCGGCTGACCAACACCTTCCAGTCGGTGCGCGTGCCGACCTATCTGCGCGATCTGGGCGATGCCGAGATCGCGGCCGGGGTGCGCGGCGTCTTCAACCTGCCCTACCAGGGCTATTTCCTGTTCTTCGGCGCGGTCGAGCCCAAGAAGAATGTCGGCCGGCTGATCGAGGCCTATCTGTCGCTGTCGACCGATACCCAGCTGGTCATCGCCGGCACGCGTGCCTGGCATGCCGATGAGGAGCTGCGGCTGCTCGAACGCGACGAGACCCAGCCGCTGCGCGCCACCTTCCGCCGCGTCCGCCGCGTCGGCTATCTGCCGCGCAGCCTGTTGATGCGGCTTGTTCGCGGCGCGCGCGCGGTTACCTTCCCGTCGCTGTATGAAGGTTTCGGGCTGCCGGTGCTCGAAGCGATGCAATTGGGGGTGCCGGTGCTGACCAGCCGAACGAGTTCGCTGCCCGAAGTCGCCGGCGACGCCGCGGTGCTCGTCGATCCCTATGATATCCGCGACATCGCCAATGGCCTGCGCGCCCTCGACACCGACGCAGGTCTGCGGGCGCGGCTGGCGGCGGCGGGGCCGGCGCGCGCGGCACGCTATTCGGATGCCGCCTATCAGGAGCGGCTCGCCGCCCTCTACGACAAGGTGCTCGGGATGAAGCGTCGATGAGGATGGTCGCCACCGCGGCGCTGCTGGCGCTCGCCGGCTGCGCCAGCCTGCCCGCCGGCGGCCCGACCGTCGGGCAACTGCTGCGGCCGCCCGCCGAAACCCTGGGGGCGCCGATCCGCGTCGTCGCCGTCGAGGGGCTGGTGCTGCCGCCGCTTGGCCCCGCCGACGCTGCCGAGCCCTTCGCGCTGCCCGACGCCCCCGAACTCAGCGCGCGCATCGCGCCGGGGGACAGCATCGCCATCACCATCTTCGAAGTCGGCGTCGCGCTGTTCGGCGCCGCGCCCAATGCCAGCAGCGGCGGCGGGCCGCTGCCGACCGCCGCCGGCCAGTCGCTGCCGCCGCGCCTCGTCGGCGGTGACGGCCTCGTCAGCGTGCCCTATGCCGGCAGCATCGCCGTTGCCGGCCGCACCCCGCGCGAGGTCGAGGCGGCGATCGAGGCGCGGCTGCGCGGCCGCAGCCAGGCGGCGCAGGCGATCGTCAGCGTCACCCCCGGCCCGGCACGCGCCGTTATCGTCTCGGGCGACGTCAGGAGCCCCGGCCGCCAGCCGCTCAGCCTCGCCGGCGAGCGGCTGACCGACGCCATCGCTGTTGCCGGCGGGCCAAACCAGCGCCGCGCCGATACCTTCGTGCGGCTGACCCGCGGCGACGCCACCGCCGAGGCGCGCCTCGATCGCCTCGCCGTCGGCAGTGCCGCCGACGTTCGCCTGGCGCCGGGGGACCGCATCGAACTCGTCCGCCGGCCGCGCAGCTTCACCGTACTGGGCGCGACGCGATCGGTCGCCGAGCTGCCCTTCGACAGCGACCGCGTCAGCCTTGCCGAAGCCATCGCGCGCGCCGGCGGGCCGCTCGACGAGCGCGCCGATGCCCGCGGCGTCTTCCTGTTCCGCTTCGAGACCAAGGATGGCGCCGAGGTGCCGGTGATCTACCGCCTCGATCTGATCAACCCCCAAGCCTATTTCGCCGCGCAGCGCTTCCTCGTCCGCGACAAGGATGTGCTGTTCGTCGCCAACGCGCGCAGCAACAGCCTGCAGCGCTTCCTCACCCTGCTCAACCTCGTCTCGTCGCCGGCGCTCGGCGCCGCGGTGCTGACGCGCTGATCCGGGGAGGCGTCGCCTGGACGATTTCCCGCCCATCGCCTGCCTGACCGGGATCGCCGTCTGGAAGCGCCGCCGCGTCCAGGCGCTGCTCGGCTCAACCTTGCTCGGGTCGCCGTTGCCGCATGAAGCGTCGGCGGCGCG
>LJHX01000172.1 GCA_001295935.1 alpha proteobacterium AAP81b | reverse complement strand
TCCCACCCCCGACCGCTGGCGCTGCGCGCCGTCTGCGACTCCCCGCAAGCGGGAGGGGGGAAGAAGTGGCACTAGATCCCCTGGCAGACATTCTGCTCAGCCGTATCGAGGAAGGGGGCAAAGGGGCAGCCGACGAAGCGCAGCCGCACCAGCGCGCCGCCGGTCAGCGCCACCTGGACCTGATCGCTGCGGATCGAGGCCGGCGGCAGGCCGATGCCGGCGGTGCCAAGGCGCAGTCCGCCGTTATAGGTGCCCAAAAAGCTGATCATGTCGTCCTGGTCGATCCCGTCGCCCGAGACGCCGATGGCGCCGACCAGCACCGACCCGCGATAGACCGGCGTTGAGCCGGGGAAGATCTGGATGCCGTTCGCCAGCCGGTTGGCGCCGCCGGCGGTATTCGGCAGGAAGGTGCATTGCCGCGGGTCGCCGCCCGACAGCAGCTGGACGAGGTTCTGGACGATCAGCGCCGATTGCAGCCCGGTCGAGAAAGGCGAAAAGTTGGCGATCGGGCGCGACAACGGCCCCGGCGGGCGGGCGGCCTCGCCATCGGGGAAAAAGGGCCGCGACACATTGCCGATGGCGCGCGCCGTCACCGCGAAGCTGCCCGTCAGGAACGCCGGCGACCCGAAGAAGCCGTTGGTGCGGGGCACGAAATCGCGGACGTTGCTGTCGGCACCCCCAGCAGCGGTGGTCACCGCGGCGAGTTCGGTCGCGGCGCGGGGACCGGAGAAGAATGCCGCCGTCCGCGCCTTTTGCAGCGAGACGTCGATGCCGAAGATCGGCGCATCGGGCGAGCGCACCAGGCCCAATACGGCGCCGCGCGTATCGACGAGGCTGATCGACACCTGGGCACGCGAATCGAGCGGCTGGCGGATCTGGGCGCGGGCGCGCGCCATGATCTTGAAGGCTTCCTCGAGCAGCGCGCGCGCCTCGGCGGCGGTCAGCGGCGCCGTCACGTCACCGGCGTCGGTGCCGGCGCGCACCGGATAGCGCCCGGCGCCGGCGCCATCCGACAGGATATAGGCGTCGGGGTGGTTGAACTCGGCGAGCGATGCATTGCGAATGCCCGACGCCTCGCTGCCATAGGCAACGCCGGCGAGGACGCCACCCGGGTAGAAGCCGGCGATCGGCGTCAGGCTGCCGGCGAGCGTCGAGAAGGCCGGCGCGCTCGCCGGGGTCGATTGCAGGTCGCTCGGGCCGGCGTCCGAATAGCGCAGCAGGGTACCGTCGACGCTGATGCGGTTGGCGCGGACGCTCTCGGGAGCGTCGAGGCCGGTCGTCGCGGCGAGCGCGATGGCTTCCTCGTCGTCGCGGTCGATATCGGTGATCTCGGGGTCGAAGCCGTAATCGCCATCGGCCATGATGCCGACGCCGCCGACGACGACACCGTTCTTGTAAAGCGGGAAGCCCCCGGGATCGGCGGCGAGGCCCAATGGCGAGCGCTTCGGGCCAATGAGCGGGCTGCCGACGCCGGCGCGCGCCACCAGGTCCGAACACGGCAGCGACGAGAATTGCACGCCGAACAGCGGCCCCGCTTCGAGCCCGACGGTGTTGGCCGAGGGCGGGAAATGCTGCTGGACGATCTGGCTGGCGGTGCGCGTCGAAAAGGCATTGCCCGACGACGAGAGATAGGCGCCGGTGATCGCCTTGGCGACCGCGGCGAGCCCGGCGGGCACGCTGACGCCCTCGACATCGCTATTGCCATTGGGGTTGGCGCGGGTCGTGGCGGTCGTCGGCGCGCCGGCCATCGTGAAGACGGCGAGGACATTGCCGACGCGATCGACGACAGCGATCACCGCCGGCCGCCGGCGCGCGCTGGCTTCGGCGGCGGCGCGGGCGATGACGCCCTGGACTTCGGCGACGGTCAGCGCCTCGGCGGCGGGCTTGGTGAAGACGCTGGCGGGGGTGGCGGGGGTCGAGGGTGTGCCGCCGGTACCGCCGCCGCTGACGGGGGAGGTCGACGAGCCGCCGCCGCCGCCGCAACCCCCGAGCGCGAGCAGCATCAGGGCGGCGGGCAGCCTTGCTCCTCTACCCGTCACCCCCGCGAAAGCGGGGGCCCATCTCCCCAGCATTCCGGCGATAGGCCCCCGCTTTCGCGGGGGTGACGGCTTGTGCATGGCGATATCGGCTTTCATCGTAGCGCCCTGACCTTCGCTGCGACCACCGCCAGCGCGGCACGTAGCTCGGCCGGCTGCCAGCGGTTGGCGTCCTTGGCGGCGGCATAGGCGCGATCGAGATCGGGGCGCAGCGCCGCCGCCCGCGCCCGATCGACCGCGCCGCTGTTGACCAGCGCCGCGAGCAAGGTGTCAGCGGCCATCACCGCCTGGGCACCGCCCTGATAATCGGTCCAGGCGTCGGCATCGGTGACCAGCACCGCGTCGAGCAGCGCGAAGGTCTGGGCGCGATCGAAACGCGCGCTCTCGAACGCCGCGGCAAGGTCACCGGCGCTCGCCGCCAGCGCCGCGGCGGCGCGGGCGGCGGCGGCGCGGTCGGTGGCGAGCGCGGCGTGGAAGGCGCGGCTTTTCGCCAGCAGCGCCTTGGCCTGGGCGGGCGCAACGACATCGGCGGCGGCCTGAAGGACCAGCAAATTCTCGTCATTCCACACCGGCTGGCCGGGCAAGGTCGGCCGCCAGCCGTTGCGCCGCGCCACCAGCGCCACGGCGGGATCGTCGCTGAACGTCCGATGGCACGACCGGCAATCGAAGAAAACGAACTCGGGGAAAGCCCCGGCGGCGCGCGTCGGCAACAGTGTCAGCGCGCGCTGCACGGCGAGCGCTTGGCCGACCGCCCAGAGCTTCACCCCGCCCGCCACACCCTTGCGCGCCGCATAATCATCATCCTCATCGTGGTGCGACTGCAGCGCGGTGAACAGGTCGAGCTCGAACGCCAGCCGCGGGTGCCCCGCCGCCATGATCCGATGGCTGACGAACTGCCCCGGCACGCCCGAGCCGAAATGGCAATCGAGGCAGACGCCGGCACGCACGCGGGGGCGCGCCATGTCCCACATCCCGCGCGCGACATTGTCGGCATGCGTCGCGCCGACGGCGGCATGGCTCGCCAGCCAGCGGCCCCCGCCGCCATGGCAGGCTTCGCAGCCGACACCATCCGCCTGGCGCCATTGGCTCCCGCGCGCCGGCGCCGGATCGCCATGGCAATTGATGCATTCGGCACTGGCGCTGACATCGGCAATGCCCAGCCGCCGGCCGATCGCCTGGGCGCGCGGCAGCTTGAGCAGGCTCCAGGCGCGGGCATGGGCGCCGTGCAGGCTGGTCGGGTCCTGCCAGACAAGGATCTCGTTCTGGCGGACGCGCGGCCCGGTGGCTTCCTGGCGGCCATGGCAGGTGGTGCCGCCGCAGCTGGCGACGCCGAGATGCGGGCCGTCGCCGGCAGGCGCGGCAAAGGCTGCCAGCGGCGCCGCGATCGCCGCGCCGGCAATCAGCAGTGCGCTGGCGACGATCGCCCGAAGCCCCCTTGCGCGCACCTGCCCCCCTTACGCTGCCCCGCTTGCGACCCTAGCAAAGCCGGCCGCGTCACGAAAGGCGCGACGCCGCCAAGGGTTATCCGACTCCTCTCCCACCCGCTCATGCCGAGCGCAGTCGAGGCACCTCTCCCGCACCGAGCCTGCCTCGACTTCGCTCGGCATGAGCGGAGGTGGGGTGGGTTTCCCCGGCGGCGCTAAAGCCCCAGCACCGTCCTGGCGATGATCGTCTTCTGCACCTCGTTGGTGCCGCCGAAGATCGTATAGGCGCGGTTGTTGAGATAGCAGGGCATCGCCATCTGCGCCGCCTTGGCTCCGACGGGCTCGGGGGCGGTGTTGCCGAACAGCGGGCGCTGCGTCGCCAGCTGCAGGGCGTCATGGCCATGGGCTTCCAGCGCCAGCTCGTCGATGCGCTGGCGGAGATTGGCCGAGACGAGCTTGACCAGCGACGTCTGCGGCCCGGGGTTTCGCCCGGCCTCGAGCTCGGCGAGGATGCGCAGCTCGGTCATTTCCAGGGCTTCGGCTTCGAGGCAAGCGCGCGCCAGTTTGCGGGCGAACTCGGGTTCCTCGGCAAGGCTGCCGCGGCCGCAGGGCAGCGCCGCCGCCTCCGCCGCCAGATGCGCGAGGTCGGCGATCAGCCGCGGCGCCGTGCAGCTGCCGCCGCGTTCGTTTTCGAGCAGGAATTTGGCGATCGCCCAGCCCTCGCCTTCCTCGCCCAGCCGGCAATCGACATCGCAGACGGCGTCGTCGAGAAAGACCTGGTTCAGTTCATAATCGCCCGCCATGCCGATGATCGGGCGGATGGTGATGCCGGGCTGCTTCATCGGCACCAGCAGGAAGGTGATGCCGGCCTGGGGTTTGACGCTCGGGTCGGTGCGGACCAGGCAGAACATCCAGTCGGCGAACTGCGCCATCGACGTCCAAATCTTCGAGCCGGTGATGCGATACTGGTTGCCGTCGCGGACGGCGCGAGTGGACAGGCTGGCAAGGTCCGACCCCGAGCCGGGTTCGGAATAGCCCTGGCACCAGAGTTCGGTGCCGTCGACGATCGGCGGCAGGAAGCGCGCGCGCTGCTCGGGGGTGCCGAAGTGGGCGATGATCGGCCCGATGAGTTTCAGCCCGTGGATCGGCACGGCGGGGGCGTCGGCCAGCGCGCATTCCTTTTCGAAGAGGTAGCGCTGGACGGGGCTCCAGCCGGTGCCGCCGGCGTGCTGCGGCCAATTATACGCCGCCCAGCCGCGCTTCCCGAGGATGCGCTGCCATTCGAGCGCCTGTTCGACCTCCATGAACGGCGATGGCGAGGCGCGGCCGGCGTCGCGGAGGTGCTGGGGCAGTTCGGCGGCGAGGAAAGCGCGGACCTCGTCGCGGAAGGCGAGGTGTTCGGGAGCGAATTGCAGTTCCATTGTCGGTTCCTCAGGCGGCTTCGCGCCAATAATCGAGCGCCGCGGTCGCATCGCCGAAGGTCAGCGCCAGCACGTGCAGGCGCTTGAGCGCATGGCCGACGATCAGCTCGTCGGTTACGCCCATGCCGCCATGGAGCTGCACCGCCTCGCGGCCGATGGCGAGCCCGGCGTCGGCGCAATAGGCAAAGGCGCCGGCGGCGGCGCGGGCGAAGTCGGCGGGGGCGGCGAGCGCGGCGCGCAGCACCTGGCTGCGCATCGCCTCCAGCGCCATATAGGCGTCGGTCATGCGGTGCTGGATGACCTGGAAGCGCCCGATCGGCTGGCCGAACTGCTGGCGGGTCTTCACATAGGCGAGCGTCGTGTCGAACAGCAGCGCCGCGGCGCCCAGCATTTCGGCGGCAGCGACGGCGCGGGCGCGGGCGACAACCCCCGGGAACGCCTCCCACCCCCCGGCCAGCCGGTCGGCGGGCGTAACGGCAACCCCGTGCAGCGCGACTTCGGCGGCTAGACTGCCATCGGCAAGCGCATAGACACGCCGGTCGGTGGCGGCCGCCGGGACCAGCCAAAGCGCGATGCCGGCATCATCGCGCGCCGAGACGATCAGCCACTCGGCGGCGGCGCCCGCCAGCACCGCGGTCTTGCGGCCATCGAGAATGACGCGGTCGCCCTGGATCGTCGCGCGTGTATCGACTTGGCCGAGATCGAAGCGCGCCGCCCGTTCGACATGGGCGAGCGCGACGACTGTCTCGCCGGCAAGCAGCCGTTCCAGAACAGCCGCTTGCTGCGCAGCATGGCCTGCAGCATCAAGCAGGCCGCCAGCGATGACGGCACCATCGAGCCAGGGTTCGGGGACGACCCCGCGGCCGAACACCTCCGCCACCAGCGCCAGATCGGCGACGCTGCCGCCGAGCCCGCCGCGCCCGGCGGAAACCGCCAGCCCGATCAGCCCCGACTCGCCCAATCGCCGCCAATGATCGGCGGCAAAGCCGGCCGGCTGCCGGCGCGCCGCACGCCAGGCGTCGAGATCGGGGACGCAGTCGTGGACGAAGCGCTCGGCCGCCGCCTTGAGCAATGCCTGGTCTTCGGAAGGGTCAAAGGAGATCGCCATGGCCGCCACCCTAGGGAAGCTGCCGCTCCGCCGCGACTGCGACCATCGTCAGGGATCAGATGATGAAATCGCCCACGGTCAGGCTGGCAGCGGCAATTCCGAAGATCGCCAGCAGGTCGCCATCGCCAAGATCGACAACCGCGGTGCCGCCGAAATCGGTCAGTCGCGCTGCCAATTGGCTGGTGTTGGTGAAGCCGAAGGCGCTCAGATCGATGCGATCGATCCCCTGCTGGAAGTCGACGATCCAGTCGAATTCGGTGCCCGGCCGCAGCTTGAAGACGTCGGCGCCGCCCTGGCCGACGAGATAATCGGTGCCGCCGCCGCCATCGATGGTGTCATTGCCCTCGCCGCCATAGAAGATGTTGAGGCTGTTGTTGCCGGTCAGGATATTGGCGAGATCGTTGCCGACGCCGAAGCTGGTCGTTCCGCCGAGGGTAAGATTTTCGACATTGGCATAGAGGAAATAGCCGCCGTCGGGGATGAAGGCGATGACGGTGTCGATGCCTTCGAAGAGCCCTTCATCGGTCGCATCGGCAAAGGTATCGACCCAATAGACATCGTTGCCGGTGCCGCCATAGAGCAGGTCGAAATCGCCCAAGCCGGAGGCGGCGTTGAGAAGGTCGTTGCCCTCGTCGCCGACCAGCTGATCGGTATCGAAGCTGGCGCCGCCGATCAGCGTGTCGTTGCCGGCGCCGCCGAACAGGAAATCGCTGCCGGCGGCACCGTTCAACGAATCATTGCCGTCGACTCCGAAGAGCGCGTTGACGGCGGCGTTGCCGAAGATGCGGTTCCCGGCCGAATTGCCGACGCCGTAAACCGCGTCGCTGCGTTCGACGAGAACGAGATCTTCAACACCGTCCCAAAGGAAAAACAGAAAGGCCGACGAATTGGCCCCGTCGAGATCGCCGCCTTCCTCGAAAATGACGTCCCCGCTCGAATCGACGTTATACGTGTCGCTGCCGGTGCCGCCGACGAGCACATCATCGCCGCTGCCGCCATCGAGCGTATCGTCGTCGCCTTCGCCGAAGAGCCAATCGATGCCGCTCTGACCGAAAATCATATCGTCGCCAGTACCGCCCAGGACGGTGTCACCGCCCGATTCGCCGAACACGGTATCATTGCCGCCGAACGTCTGGATGTTGTCGTCGCCGCTGCCGCTGCTGACGTTATCGGCGAATTCCGACAGGAGGAAGATGTCGTTGCCGGTCAACAGCCCACCGACCAGGGTGACATCGTCGAAGACCGAGGCGGAGGCAAAGGCCCCGTAAACCGACGTCGCGGCGACCGAAATATCGAGGATTGCCAGAAGCGGGGTGTCGTCGCTGTCGGCGAAACCGAAACCTGTCACCGTGCCTGATGTAATGACGTTTTGGGCATCCACGACAAAAGCGCTACCGCCAAAGATCAACTGGAGGTTTTCGGCCCCGACATCGGCGGTGACGACGACCAGGTCGGCATAGGTGCGCCCAAAAAAAAGTAACAAATTCATTGTCAACGAACTCAGCAGCGATCGCATTTTCCGCAAAGAAGTTCAGGTTCAGTTCGGATAGCGTATAAGCTTGGTTACTGAGGACGACGGCCACTATGCTCTCCGGTAACAGGAATTTGCCGGGGTAAATTATTACGTTTCGGCAATGGGTTTGGCAATACCCCGGCAAGGCAGCGACATACCCGGGCTGACCGACGCTGGCGCGGACCGCCGGTGTCCGCGCCGGGCGCGGCGGCTACCAGGTGAACGCTGGAACAACTTGGCGTGAACCGATCAGAAACGCATCGCCGACGAGTTGCAGCGGCCGGACATCGAACTCGCTCGCCCCCGCCGCGATCAATTCGGCGAAGCGGGCGTAGAGCGCCGGATATTCAGCGGCCGCCGCCACCGCCTGCCCGGCACCGTCGATGGCGAGGCGCTCACCGCCCGCGTCGAGCCGCAGCGTGCCGCTGTCGGTCTCGACGACGATGCTCCAGATCTGGTCGCCGGTGATGCGGAAATCGAGGTCGAGCGTCACCAGCGCGGCGCCGGCCGCCATGGCGACGCTGGCAGCGATCGGGCCCTGGCGATCGGCGGGCACCAACAGCCGCGCCTCGCGCATCGCCAGCGGTCCGGGCAGGATGGCGGTGAGGATCGACAGCGCGTTGATGCCGGGGTCGAACACCCCGAGCCCGCCCGGCGCCAGCAGCCAGTCCTGCCCTGGGTGCCAGCGCCGGATATCCTCTTGCCAGGTGACGGCAACGCGGCGCAGTTGCCGCCCGGCAAGCCACGCCGCCGCCGGCGCCACGCCGGCAGCGAAGCGCGAATGCCAGGTGGCGAACAGCGTCCGCCCGGCGGCCGCCGCCTGCGCCGGCAGCACGGCGAGCTCACTGATCGTGGCGCCCGGGGGCTTTTCTAGCAGCACATGCCAGCCGTGGCGCAACGCCTCGGCAGCGAGGACATGCCGCCCCACCGGCGGCCCGCACAGCGCCACGGCGTCGACGGCGACGCCGCTCGCCGCCAGCCCGACGAGATCGGCGAAGCCCGGCACGCCGACATCGGCGCCCGAACGGCTGACCGTCGCCGCCAGGATGAAATCG
The DNA here is from genome assembly GCA_001295935.1 of alpha proteobacterium AAP81b. Lineage (GTDB taxonomy): Bacteria > Pseudomonadota > Alphaproteobacteria > Sphingomonadales > Sphingomonadaceae > Sandarakinorhabdus. The sequence continues at coordinate 2,877 of LJHX01000172.1, read as the reverse complement.
CCACTCCCGGCGATCGCCGGCAGATGCTGGTCGCGGGCGATCTTGCCGATCCCCACCACCGCGATCCGGATTGCCATCGCCATTCCCCCAAAAGTCTTGCCAGTCCGCCCGGCAAGGCCGAAACCCCGGCAGCAGCGCCGGATTAGCAACAAGATGGAACGCCAGTCTCCCCCCGACGATCCCGCCAAGGATCCTGCCGCGCACGGCATCACCGCGGCGGTGCCCGGCCATGGCGAACCCGCCGTCGGCAAGCGGCCCCTGCGCAGCCGCGCCTGGTTCGACAATCCCGCCAACCCCGACATGACGGCGCTCTATCTCGAACGCTATCTCAACTATGGCCTGTCGGTCGCCGAGCTGCAGGGCAATCGCCCGATCATCGGCATCGCCCAATCGGGCAGCGACCTCGTCCCCTGCAACCGCCACCACCTCGTCCTTGCGCAACGCGTCCGCGACGGCATCCGCGACGCCGGCGGCATCCCGATCGAATTCCCCACCCACCCGCTGCAGGAAACCGGCAAGCGGCCGACGGCGGCGCTCGATCGCAACCTGGCCTATCTCGGGCTGGTCGAGATACTCTACGGCTACCCCCTCGACGGCGTCGTGCTGACCATTGGTTGCGACAAGACCACGCCCGCCGCGCTGATGGCGGCAGCGACGGTCAACATTCCCGCCATCGCGCTGTCGGTCGGGCCGATGCTCAACGGCTGGCACAAGGGCGAGCGCACCGGATCGGGGACGATCATCTGGATGGCGCGGCGCATGCTGGCGGCGGGCGAGATCGACTATCCCGGCTTCATCGAGCTGATCGCCTCGTCGGCGCCATCGACCGGCTGGTGCAACACCATGGGCACGGCGACGACGATGAATTCGCTCGCCGAGGCGCTGGGCATGTCGCTGCCCGGCCAGGCGGCGATCCCGGCGCCGCACCGCGACCGCGCCCAGGCCGCCTATGAGACGGGGCTGGCGATCGTCGAAATGGTCGCCGCCGACAGGAAGCCCTCCGACATCATGACGCGCGCGGCGTTCCTGAATGCCATCCGCGTCAACAGCGCCATCGGCGGTTCGGCCAACGCCCCTATCCATATCAACGCCATCGCCCGCCACATCGGGGTCGAGGTGACGCTGGCCGACTGGCAGGACCATGGCGCCGAGGTGCCGCTGCTGGTCAACCTCCAGCCGGCGGGCAGCTATCTCGGCGAGGACTTCTATCGCGCCGGCGGCGTGCCGGCGGTGATCGGCGAGTTGCTGCGCGGGCAGCTGCTCGACGGCGAGGCGCTCACCGCCAATGGCCGGACGCTGGCCGAGAACAATGCCGCGGCGTCGATCAAGGACGACGACGTCATCCGGCCGCTTGGCCGCCCCCTGAAACCCGCCGCCGGGCTGACGGTGCTGACCGGCAACCTCTTCGACGCGGCGGTGATGAAGACCAGTGTCATTTCGCCCGAGTTCCGCGCCCGCTATCTCGCCAACCCGGACGATCCCGACGCGCTCGAAGGCGTTGCCGTCGTCTTCGACGGGCCGGAGGACTATCACGCCCGCATCGACGATCCGGCGACGGGCATCGACGAACATTCGATCCTGGTCATCCGCGGCGTCGGCCCGATCGGCTATCCCGGCGGCGCCGAGGTCGTCAACATGCGGCCGCCGGCGGCGCTGATCCGCGCCGGGGTCGACGCGCTGCCGTGTATCGGTGACGGGCGGCAGTCGGGCACGTCGGGCAGCCCGTCGATCCTCAACGCCTCGCCCGAGGCGGCGGCGGGCGGCGGACTGGCGCTGCTCCAAAGCGGCGATCGTATTCGCATTGATCTGCGCACCCACCGTGTCGATGCACTGGTGGCGCCCGAGGAATGGGAACGCCGGCATGTCGAGCGCGAGGCGGCGGGCCTCGCCATCCCGGCGTCGCAGACGCCCTGGCAGCAATTGTCGCGCCAGATCACCGGGCAATATCCCGGCGGCGCCGTCATTGAAATGGCGGTCGATTACCAACGCATCGCCCAGACGCGCGGACTGCCGCGCGACAGCCATTGACGCAGCTTCGCATCATCCCGCGCGCCGACCGCGACCGGCTCGGTGAGGGGCCTTTGTGGTCGCAGCGCGCGGGCGCGTTGTTCTGGGTCGATATCCTCGGCCAGAAGCTGCATCGGCTCGCCGGCGAGGCGTTGACAAGCTGGGACCTGCCCGAAATGACCGGCTGGGTGATCGAGCGCGAGGCCGGCGGCTTTATCGCCGGCATGCGATCGGGGTTCCATAGCCTCGACCTCGACCCCTTCGCCATCGCGGCGTTCGCCATCCCCGGCGACCATCCTGAAACCAACCGCTTCAACGACGCCAAGGCCGACGCGCGCGGCCGCATCTTCGCCGGCACCATGGCGACCGCCAAGGATGCGCCGTCGGGCTGCCTCTACCGTCTCGACCCCGGCGGCGGCGTGACGCGGGTCGACCATGGCTATACCATCGCCAACGGCCCGGCGATCAGCCCCGATGGCCGCACCTTGCTGCACACCGATTCGGCGGCGCGGCGGATCTGGCGCTTTGCCATCGGCGACGACGGCGACCTCGGCGACCGTACGCTGTTCCGCGAGCTGACCGGCGACGAAGGCTATCCCGACGGCATGACCTTCGACGCCAATGGCGATCTCTGGCTGGCACAATGGGGCGCCGGCTGCGTCGGCCGCTACACGATGGACGGCGTCTGCCGGCAGCGCATCGCCCTGCCGGCGTCGCAGATCAGCAGCTGCACCTTCGGCGGCGAAGGCCTCGACCGGCTGTTCGTCACCTCGGCGAGCGACGGCGTCGACGAACCCCATGCCGGGGCGCTGTTCGAGGTCGACCCCGGCGTCCACGGGCTGCCGGCGCTGCGCTTCGCCGGCTGAGCGA
>LJHX01000171.1 GCA_001295935.1 alpha proteobacterium AAP81b | reverse complement strand
CCTCCCCCCTCCAGGGGGAGGAGAACACATCCGTGGGGGGCCGCCCATGATCGCCGCGATGCTCGCCGAAGCGTGGAGCGCGCTGATCGCCAACCGGCTGCGCTCGGCGCTGACCATGCTCGGCATGATCATCGGCGTCGCCGCGGTCATCCTGATGCTGGCGATCGGTGGCGGGGTGCAGCGCGAGGTCCAGGCGTCGATCTCGGGGCTCGGCTCCAATCTGCTGATTGTCACCGCCGGCGCCGGCCGCCAGGGCGGCATCTTCGGCGGCGCCGGCACCGGCGCCACGCTGCGCCTCGACGATGCGACCGCGATCGCGGCACTGCCGGACGTCGTCGCCGCGGCGCCGTCGACGGGCATCCCCGCGCAGGTCGTCGCCGGTCCGGCCAATTGGGCAACCAACGTCACCGGCTCGGTGCCGGCCTATTTCCAGGTGAATGAATGGGGCGTCGAGGACGGCCGGCTGTTCACCGATCGCGAGGACCGCCAGGGCGCGCGGGTCGCCATCGTCGGGCAGACGGTCGCCGACAAATTGTTCGGCGCCAACCCCGTGCTCGGCGAGATGGTCCGCATCAAGGGGGTGAGCTTCCGCATCATCGGCATCCTCGAAACCCGCGGGCAGGGCTTCGGCGGCCAGGACCGCGACGATACCATCATCGTGCCGCTGACGACGGCGCAGCGCACCCTGCAGGGCAATTTCTTCCGCCGCTCGATCCGCACCGTCTCCGTCAGCGTCGCCTCGGCCGAGGCGCTGCAACCGGCGAGCGACGCGATCACCAAGCTGCTGCGCCGCAAGCACCGGCTGCGCCCCGGCGACCAGGACGATTTCCAGGTGGCGAATTTGACCGCGATCACCGACACGCTGAGCAAGACCACCGGCGCCATCTCGCTACTGCTCGCGGCGATCGGCTCGATCAGCCTCGTCGTCGGCGGCATCGGCATCATGAACATCATGCTGGTCAGCGTGACGGAACGCACCCGCGAGATCGGCATCCGCATGGCGATCGGCGCGTCGCGCGGGGCGGTGCGGCTGCAGTTCCTGCTGGAGGCGCTGATGCTGTCGCTGATCGGCTGCGGCATCGGCGTTGCTTTGGGCACCGGGCTGGCGACCGCGGCCAGCGGCCCGATCGGCTTCGCCACCGATGTGACGCCGTCGGCGATTCTCATCGCCTTTGCGGTATCGGCGTCGATCGGCGTGTTCTTCGGCTGGTGGCCGGCGACGCGGGCGGCGCGGCTTAGCCCGATCGAGGCGCTGCGAAGTTAGAGTCGGTTGCAGTTAGGTGGAGTCGGCACCGGCCCGCTCCCCCGCCCGGCCACCCATAGCGTACAATGACTTGGGTGGCCGGGCGGGGGAGCGGGCCGGTGCCGTCTGCTTGCAACAGACTCTAGCCCGCGTCGTCAGGACGGCTGCGATGGACGGCCGGCCACCACCCACTCACGCATTGCCGCAACAAACTGCACAGTCGGATAGGCCTTTATGTCATCCTCGGAAGCGCCGCGTCCTCCCTCGCGCTGCCAGTACCATTCCTGAAAAACTTCGTAGTCGCGCCGGATTCGGGAAGCGCCGACGGCGGCAGTGGCGCCTTGCCGATGCAACCAACTCGAAACGATCCGCACGAGTTTGATGAAATCGCCGTTGTGCGCCTCGATGTCCCAGCCAGCGATATCCGACAGGCTCTTTTGGTAATCGTAGCGATCTCGTTCGAGGATCAGAATGGATTTTCCTTCCGTTGGCCCCGATCCGAAGCGCGCGCAGCCATGATCGAGCCCGAGCTCGAACGGCATGTTAAGTCGCGCAAATTCACCTGCCGCCGTTGCCCTGCAGCGGCTGAGGTCATGAATGCCGTATCGAGATTGGCGGATCAGCTGGACAATTCGATCCAGTCGATTCTGCGCATTATCGGAATTTTCGGGGGCCAGCCGGGGGAACAAGTCGAGATCGGTGACGCAAAAGGCCAAGGCCTGCAACAGAGGCGCAAAATCTTCGTCGAACGGGCAATTGATAAAGACCGACCGCTCAAAGGGCGGCACGATCATCCCTGTGGCGGATGGGGGTCGTTGCCGTAAGATTCACGGTCACGAATTCGACCGTCACGTCCGTGAATGTAAAGTTCGGTCCGCTGATTGCGAGCAATCTGCCTTGCCGCGACAATCGCTTCCTGCTGAGTATCGTGGCGGCTCGACGCACGGGTGGCGCCCGCCTTTCGGACGGTCCATCCACTTTCAGACGGAACAACGTGCTGGCCTAACTTCGGCATTCCTTCACTCCTGAGAATGATCATGTAAGCCAAAGGCCGGCGCCGTTCCAGTCTGTTGGTACCTCAGAAGTCGATTTCGGCAGCTACAAATCAAGCGTGATGGGAGCGGCGCTTATCCTCGCTTCGCCGCAATCCACGCATCCACCCGCCGCTCGAGGATCGACAGCGGCTGCGACCCCGAGGCGATCAGCAGGTCGTGGAAACCCTTGATGTCGAATTTCGGCCCCAGCGCCGCTTCGGCCCGCCGGCGCAGCTCGACGATCTTGAGCATGCCGATCTTGTAGCCCGTCGCCTGGCCCGGCAGCGTGATGTAGCGCCGCACTTCCGAGCGCGCATGATCGGGCGCCTGGCGGCCGGTTTCGATCATGTACTGAACCGCCTGGTCCTCGGTCCAGCCCTTGGCATGGATGCCGGTGTCGACGACCAGCCGCGCGGCGCGGAACAGCTCGGCATCGAGGCGCATGAAATCCTCGGCGGCGTCGGCATAGACGCCCATCTCCTTGCACAGCAGCTCGCTGTACAGCCCCCAGCCCTCGCCGAAGGCGACATAGCCCGTCACCTTGCGGAACTTCGGCCCCGCCGACTGGCGCACCTGGATGTCGCCCTGGGTAACGTGACCGGGAACGCCTTCGTGGCACATCAGGTCGGTCGTCGACGCCGGATCCTCGGTGACGCCGGCGAGATGGACATAGACGCGGCCCGGGCGGACGCCATCGGGGCTCGGGCCGCTGGCATGGGCGGCGCCGCCCGAGACTTCGCTGAACGAGGGCTCGCGCACCACTTCCATGCGATATTCGGGCAGGGTGCCGAAATATTTGGGCAGCAGCGCGCGGGTGCGGGCGATGGTGGCGTTGGCCTTGGCGAGATAATCGGCGCGCAGTTCGTCGGTCCAGGGCAGGTGCGGGAAGCGCTTCTCGCGATCGGCGTAGAATGCCTTGCGGTCGGCGAAGCCGGCCTGGCGGGCGAGGGCATCCTGCTCGGCCTCGATCCGCGCGACTTCTTTCAGGCCGATCGCGTGGATCTGCTCGGCGGTCAGGTCGGTCGTCGTGTTGAGCTTGAGCGCCGCAGCATAATAATCGAGGCCGCCGGGCAGCGACACCGCGCCGACGCGTCCCGACGGCGCACTCGGCAGCTCGCCCTGTGCCCAGGCGATGACCCGGCCATAGGCGGGTTTCAGCGCCAGCAGCGCGGCGCGCGTGTCGGCGAGCAGCGCGTCGGCTTCCTCGGGCGTCACCTTGCCCGCGGCCTTCAGCTTTTCGACCTTGGCTTTGGCGTCGGCCCATAGCGGCGCGTCCGCGCCATCGCCAAAAGGGGCACCGCTGGTCAGCGTCGTGCTGCCGGCGATCACCCGCTCGATCTGGTACTTGGGCGCGCGCACCCCGGCCTTGGCGGACGCGCGGCTCTGGGCGATCGCCTCGTCGAGCACCGCCGGCATCGCCCGCAGCCGGGCATTATAGGCGCGCATGTCGCCGGCATCGCTGACGCTATGGGTGTTGATCATGAAATCGGGCAGCTGGCCGTGCACCGAATAGAGGAAGGAATAGAAGGGCGGCCGATATTGCCGGAACTTGTAGCCAAGCTCGGCACGATCGAGCTCAAGCGCCCAGATATCATAGTTGACCTGCGCCTCGGGGGAGAGCCTGGCGCGATCGAACTGAGCCTTCAGCTTGGCGACGCTGGCGCGGCGCCATTCGAGCTGGCGCAGTTCCTGGGCGTCGCTGATGTCGTTCAAGCGGTCCTGGCCGTCCTTGCGGCCGAGGCGCGTCGCCAGCTGGGGGTTGGCCTTGACGAGTTCCTCGAACTGGCCGTCGAGAAAGGCGGTGAGCCGCGCATCCTCGCTGGCGGCGGCGGCGGCCGGCGCCGGCTGGGCAGCGGCGGCGAGCGGCGCAAGCAGCGCCAGGCTGGCGGCGACGGCGAGAAGCGACGAACGGATCATGCAGCGAAATCTCCGAATTTGCAGCCGTCCTAGGCACTGCGGCGCAGCCGGGATAGGTGGCAATTTCGCAAGACCGCGGCGCCTCAACCCGGCAGGCGCCGCACCAGCATCACGAAGCGCCCCCACAGCAGCACCGCCGACAGCAGCGACGCCGCGACGATCGCCCAGACGATGCCATCGACCGCCAGCCCCATCGGGATCGCCAGCAGATAGCCCAAGGGCATCATCACCACCGTGTAGCTGGCGAGATGCGTCGTCATCGGCATCCACACGTCGGATTGCGCGCGGCACGCCTGCGCCGCGACCACCTGCAGGCCATCGGCGGCGAAGAACAGGCAGGCGAGCAGCAGCGCCGCCGCGGTAACCATCTGGACGGCGACGTCGCGGGTATAGGCCGCGGCGATCCATTCGTTGCCAATGGCAATGGCCGCCGAAATCGCCAGCATGACGACCGTCGTCGCGGCAAAACCGATCCGGCCGGCGTGCGCGACACCGGCCGGATCGCGCGCGCCATAGGCGCGGCCGACCAGCACCGACGTCGCCGTCGCCAGCCCCAGCGGCACCATGAAGACCAGCGCCGCCAGGTTGATGACGATCGCCCAGCTCGCCACCGCGACGGCGCCGATCCAGCCGGCGATCACCGCCATGGCGCTGAACGCCAGCGATTCGATGAAATAGCTGCCTGCCGCGCCATAGCCGATGCGGCGCAGCTCGGCGGTCATCGCCGTGTCGCGCGGGGCCTTGCGGAACACCCCCATCTCCCGCGCCGCCGGCCAGGCGGCAATCAGCCCCCAGATCAGCGCCAGGAGTGCCAGCCGCGAGATCAGCGTCGACCAGGCGCTCGCCACGGCGCCCGCCACCGGCAACCCCGAAGTGCCCGGCACCAGCCACAGGTTAAGCGCCAGGTTGATGGCGTTGGTCACCCATAGCGCCAAGGTGGCCGGCAGCGGCCGGCCATGCGCTTCCAGCCAGAAGACGCCGACGTCGGCGATCAGGATCGGGATCAGCGACACCGCGAACAGCTGCAGCACCGGCGTTGCGCCCTTGGCCAGCCCCGGCTGCATTCCCAGCGCCTCGAGCAGCGGCCCGCCCAGGCCGGCGAGAATGACACACGCCGCCAGCCCGATGAGCAGCGCATAGAGCGCGCCATAGCGCAGGATCGCCCCCGTCGCCGACGCGCGGCCCTCGCCGATCGCCTGCGAGGTAAGCACCTGCACGCCCGACAACAACCCGATCGACGTCGTCAGGACAACCGCGGTCGGCGCCCAGCCCAGCGCGTTATAGCCGAGTTCCGTTGCCGAATAGCGGCCGACGACGATCGTATCGACCAGCCCCATGCCCATGATGCCGAGGCGCGACAGCACCACCGGCCCGGCCAGCCGCAACAGCGGCCCCAGGCCGATTCGCATCGGCTCGTCGTGGGGCGTCGCCCCGTGCATGGCATGGTCCTTCGATCAAGGCGGCGGGCTTTACGCGCGGCGCGCCGCGGCGGCAAGGCGTCGGCGGGGCAAAGCCAGACCATGCCATGGCACGAAAATTCTCGCACGTTGTTCAGCTTGCGCGGGGCGCGTGCGACGGCCTAACTCGCCGCCGCAACTATCTCCGAGGCCTCGCATGATCGAAACGCTGTTCCGTCCGTTCACCCTCAACGGCCTCAAGCTTCCCAACCGCATCGTCATGGCGCCGATGACGCGCAGCTTCTCGCCCGGCGGCGTACCCGGCGACAATGTTGCCGAATATTACCGCAAGCGCGCCGCCGGCGGCGTCGGGCTGATCCTCACCGAAGGCACCCCGCCCGATCGCCAAGGCGCCGCCAACGACCCCGATGTGCCTGAATTCCATGGGCGTGGGCTCGACGGCTGGGCGAAAGTGCCCCCCGCCGTCCATGGCGCCGGCGGGCTGATCGCGCCGCAGCTCTGGCACGTCGGCGCGCTGCCCAACCGCCGCAACCCCAAGCCGGTCACCGCCGAATCGCCGTCGGGCGTCTATATGCCAGACAAGGCCAATGGCGCGGTGATGACCGATGCCGACATCGCCGATACCATCGCCGCCTTCGCTCGCGCCGCCGCCGACGCCCGCCGCCTCGGCTTCGACGCCGTCGAGATCCACGGCGCCCATGGCTACCTCATCGACGAATTCTTCTGGCCCGGCACCAACCAGCGCAGCGACGCCTGGAACGGCCCCACCATCGCCGAACGCGCCCGCTTCGCCGCCGAGCTGCTGAAAGCCGTCCGCGCCGCCGTCGGCGCCGACTTCCCGGTGATCATCCGCCTGTCGCAGTGGAAGCAGCAGGACTTCGCCTATCGGATCGCCACCACGCCCGACGAAATGGCCGCCTGGCTGCAGCCGCTCGCCGACGCCGGCGCCGATTGCTTCCACTGCTCGCAGCGCCGCTTCTGGGAACCCGAATTCCCCGAAATCGACGGCGACGCCGGCCTGAACTTCGCCGGCTGGGCCAAGAAGCTGACCGGCAAACCGACGATCACCGTCGGCAGCGTCGGCCTCTCAGGCGAGTTCGTCGCCTCCTATGGCGGCGAAGCCTCGACGCCGGCCAGCCTCGACAACCTCCTCGACCGCTTGGCGCGCGACGAATTCGACCTCGTCGCCGTCGGCCGCGCGCTGATCGTCGACCCCGATTGGGCGCTGAAAGTCCGCGACGGGCGCTTCGGCGAACTGACCTCCTATACGACGGCGGCGTTGGGGACGTTGGTTTGAGAGAAGTAGTGCCTCCGGCGGCAAGGGGCTGAGCCCCTTGACCCGCTTTTGTGGGGACGGCGCTAGACTTGCAGGATGGTGCTCAGCCGCGCGTCGGCTGGCGTCGCCAGTGGATTGACGAGGGTGACGCCGCGCCAGGTAAAGCCCGGCGCCATGTCCTCCGACAGCAGCAGGATGCAGCCGGCTTCGGCAGCGGCGGTCAGGATCAGGGCGTCCCACAATTGCAGTTGATGCGCGACGGCGGCATCGAGCGCCGACAGCAACGTGCCCGAAGCGCTTTCGGCGGCGATATAGGCGGCGTGCAGCCGCAAGACGGTATCGCGCGCTGCCTCCCGCGTGTCGCCACTTCGCGTCAGCACCACGAACAGTTCGGCGAGCGCCTGCACCGGCACGACGACCTGCGCCCGCGTTGCCAGCCGGCGCAGCAACTCACGCGCCGCGACGACCTTGGCGGCATCGCCCCGCGCCCGCGCCACGCCAGCGGCATAAGCCAGAATATTGGTGTCGATGGCGACGCTGATCACGCGTAAAGGTCGTCGCGCGTCCAGCCGTCGAGCCGGCGCGCCGGTCGCGTTTCCAGAAAGGCGAGCAGCGACGCAACTGCCGCCGCCTGATCGCCCTCGCCATCGACCGGCGTGATGCGCGCGACCGGACGACCGCGCGACGTCACCACGAAGCGCTCGCCGCGTGTCACCTCGCGCAGCATCTCCGAAAAGCGCTGATTGGCGTCGCTGGCGGTGATGGGACGGTCCATGGGTTTGCTCGGTTAGACGTCACCACTAAATTCCGGTCCGCTGCGCGTTTGTCAAGCGAGCGGTTGCGATTCACTCGATCCCCAGCAGCCATTTGTCGAGCGGTACTGCATGAACCCGCGCGCCCGGCATATGGTCGGCGAGCTCGCGGCGGTTGGCCATGATCCAGGCGAGGCAGTCGGCGCGGCTGGCGAAGACTTCGAACTGGTCGTGCGAGGGCGCCTTGCGGTCGCCGTCGACGAGGAAGCGGGCGTGGGCGCGGCAGCCGGGGGCGGCGCTCCAGTTGCGGCTGGGCGCCTCGACCGCCACCGCCCAGTGCGGCGTGCGCGGATCGAGGCCGTTGACCTGGCTACGGTGCATCGCGGCTCCTTTCGCCCGCCGTTGCGCCCCGGACTTTCGGGACCGCGGCCGCCAATGGCCGCGGTCCCGCGTTCGCGTGCCTATTGCGCCGCCGGTTCGGCGATGCCGATCGGTTCGACGCTGTCGGGGTTCTGCGGCAGGTCGAAGCGGTCGGCGTTCATCACCTTGGTCCAGGCGCTGATGAAGTCGCGGACGAACTTCTCCTCATGGCCGGCCTCGGCATAGACTTCGGCGACGGCGCGCAGCTGGCTGTTCGACCCGAAGATCAGGTCGGTGCGCGTCGCCCGCCATCTTTCCTGCCGGCCGCCGCGATCGCGGCCGATGAAGAGTTCATCGCCGCTGTCATCGACGACCTGCCAGAAGGTGTCGTTGTCGAGCAGATTGACGAAGAAGTCGTTGGTCAGCTGGCCCTTGCGGGTGGTGAACACGCCTTCGGGGGCATCCTGGTAGTTGCCGCCGAGCACGCGCAGTCCGCCGACCAGCACGGTCATTTCCGGCACCGACAGGCCGAGCAGCGAGGCGCGATCGAGCAGCAGCTCCTCGGTCTTCACCGAATGCTTCGTCTTGAGGTAATTGCGGAAGCCGTCGGCGAGCGGCTCCATCACCGCGAAGCTTTCGGCGTCGGTCCAGTCCTGGGAGGCGTCGCCGCGGCCGCCGGTGAAGGGCACGGCGATATCGAAGCCGGCGTCGTGCGCCGCCTTCTCGACCGCGGCGGTGCCGGCGAGGACGATGGCATCGGCCATCGACAGGGACCCACGCAGTTCGTCGATCTTCGCCAGCACCGGTCCCAGGCGATCGGGCTCGTTGACCGTCCAGTGGCGCTGCGGCTCGAGCCGCAGCCGGGCGCCATTGGCGCCGCCGCGATGATCGCTGCGGCGATAGGTCGATGCCGACGCCCAGGCCGTGCGGACGAGGGTGCCGATATCGAAGCCGGCGGCGAGGATCGCCGCCTTGAAGCCGGCGATGTCGGCGTCGCTGGGGGTGGTGCCGGCGGGGACGGGGTCCTGCCAGATCAGATCTTCGGCGGGGACTTCGGGGCCGAGATAGCGGACCTTGGGGCCCATGTCGCGATGGGTGAGCTTGAACCAGGCGCGGGCGAAGGCGTCCTTGAAGGCCTCATGGTCGTGGCGGAATTTCTCGGAAATCGCCCGGAATTCGGGATCGACCTTGAGCGCCATGTCGGCGGTGGTCATCATCGTCGGCACGCGCTTGGTCGGATCATGCGCGGCGGGCGCCATGTCCTCCTCGCGCTGATTGATCGGCTGCCATTGCTGGGCGCCGGCGGGGCTGCGGACCAGTTCGTACTCATAGTCGAGCAGCAGGCGGAAATAGTTCGCCGACCATTCGGTGGGGGTGTTGACCCAGCTGCCCTCGATGCCGCTGGTGATGGTGTGGGCGCCGACGCCGCTTTCATGCGTGCTCGTCCAGCCCAGCCCCTGCAGCGCGATATCGGCCCCCTCCGGCGCCGCGCCGACCAGGCTCGGGTCGCCGGCGCCATGCGCCTTGCCGAAAGTGTGGCCGCCGGCGGTCAGCGCGACGGTCTCCTCATGGTTCATCGCCATGCGCTCGAAGGTGATCTTGATGTCGCGCGCCGATTGCAGCGCGTCGGGCACGCCGCCGGGGCCTTCCGGGTTGACGTAGATCAGCCCCATCTGGATCGCGGCGAGCGGGTTCTCGAGCTCGAGCTGCTCCTCGGGCAGGATGCGCGTCTTGTTGTCGGGATGGCCGACGAACTGTTCCTCGGAGCCCCAATAGATGTCGCGCTCGGGCTCGAAGACGTCGCGGCGGCCGCCGCCGAAGCCGAACACCGGGCCGCCCATCGATTCGATCGCGACATTGCCGGCGAGGATGAAGAGGTCGGCCCAGCTGATGTGCTGGCCGTATTTGCGCTTGATCGGCCAGAGCAGGCGGCGCGCCTTGTCGAGATTGCCATTGTCCGGCCAGGAATTGAGCGGGGCGAAGCGCTGCTGGCCGCTGTTGGCGCCGCCGCGGCCATCGGCGGTGCGATAGGTGCCGGCGGCGTGCCACGCCATGCGGATGAACAGGCCGCCATAGGTGCCGTAATCGGCCGGCCACCAGGGCTGGCTGTCGGTCATCAGCGCGGTGAGATCGGCCTTGAGCGCGCGGTAATCCAGCGCGTTGAACGCCGCGGCATAATCGAAATCGGCGCCCATCGGATCGGGCGACAGGCCGCCCTGGTTGAGCACGTCGAGCGGCAGCGCATCGGGCCACCAATCGCGGTTGGTGCGGCCGAGCAGCGAGCGGACGCTGGTCGGGCGGTCCACCGGACAGCCGCTGCCAAAGTCACCGGTTCTTGCATCCATGACGGTACTCCCAATTGCCGGCGCGATGCTATGCCGGCGGCAGTCGCCGCGGTAACGAGTAATTTCCATCACCGCGTCAGGAATAATCGATCACTGGTGGCGACTGGCCACAAATGCTGCACTGCAACAGAAGCGCGAAGGAAGAGTATTTTCAAAAGTTGCGATTAATATCGATGACGCGCCGGTTTCGCGTGATAGCGAGGCAATGCCTGGCTATCGCCTGAGGACGATGCGCGCGAAAAAAGGTCGGCACACCGCGTTGGTGCCGTTACTCAAAAGCGGGTCAAGGGGCTAAGCCCCTTGCCGCCGGAGGCCCCTTCTCCCTTTGAAACTCACCGCCGCGGCGACCAATCCGCCATGTTGACCGTGTCGCTGACTGTATAGACCCGGCCGCCCTCGCCGATAAAGAACCGTTCCATCTCCGGCCGAGTGAAGGGGCGCGAGCCCAATCGGCCGAGGACGGCGATCTGGTGGCCGGTTTCGTCGACGGCGCGGTCGCGGTCGAGGCCTTTGGCGATGGCGAGCGCCGGCTGGCGGGTGCGCGCCCAGGCGATGAGCTCGGGGACGGGTTTGGGCGAGAAGCCGTAGAAGTTCGGCTGCGACGCCGGCGAGGTGAGTTGCAGCACCTTCATGCCGGCGCGGCCGTCGGCGACATAGGCGAAGAGCGAGGCGTTGGTGCTGGCGACGATGACGTCCTCGGTGTCGCTGAGCTTGCCGGCTGCGGTGAAGGCCTGGGCGAGGCGCGGCGCCCGGGGTTGGCGGACGTCGACGATGACGAGGCCCTGCGCTTTCGCCGCAACATAGGCGTAGGTGCGGGCGATGTAGAGTTTGCGGGCGTCGGCGATCGGGACGAGGGCGCCGGGGACCGCGATCGGCCGCGCCAGCTGCGTGACGTCGAGGACTTCGAGGCCGCGCGCTGTCGTCACCCAGAGGTAGCGGAATTGCAGCGCGGTGGCGCGCGGGTCGGGGAGCGGCAGGCTCGCGGTGATCCGCGGCGCGGCGGGCTCGTCGAGGTCGATGACCACCAGGCCGCGCGGCGTCGTCACATAGGCAAAGGTGCCGCCAAGCGTGATGTGGCGGGCGCCGGTCAATGCGCCGCCGGGGTTGAAGGCGGTGGTGCCGTCCTTGAAACGCAAGCGCCGCAGGAAATTGTTGCGCGGCTCGCCGTCGCTCAGCGTGTCGATGTCGACGAGGACGAGGCCTTCGACACTGTCGGTGATGACGGCATAGGCATAGAGCGGGTGGAGCGGTTGTTCCTGGTTCCAGCCGGCGAGCGGATCGGCGGGGGTCTTGCCGGCAGCGCGCAGCGCCTGGTCGGCGAGCATCCTGGCATTGCGCTTCATCGAGATCGGCTGGGTGGTGCCGAGTGCCATGCAGGTGGCGTTCTTCGTCGGCACGGCTGTGCGGTGGCCGAGCGGCGAGAACGGCGACAGGACGATCTTTTCGGAGACGCCCTTGTTGCCGATGTTGGCGATGTCATAGGCCTTGAAGCCGCCGCGCCCCTCGGCGACGAACAGATACTCGCCGCGGTTCTGCAGGCAGTGCGCGGCGCCGGCACCGTCCTGATGGACGTTGCGGATTTCCTCGACCGGGTCGGTTTCGCCCGACAGGCGCTTGTCGAAGGTCCGGCCGCGGTTGCGGGTCTTGAGTTCGCGGCCGCCGGCGACGAAGTCGCGCCAGTAATCGGGGTAGGCGTAGCGGTGGAGGTAGGAGCCGAACACCGCCTGGGGCTCGCCCCATTCGGTGACGCGCACCGCCTCGACGCCGCCATCGAGGCCGACCCAGGCGTTCAGCCCGACGAAATTGACGAAATTGGTGCCCTGCAGCAGCAGCTGGGCGAGGATGGCATTGTTGTCGTCGGCGTCCGAGACATGGCAGTCGCTGCACGTCTTGGTCTCCTCCAGCCGTTCGGTGTGGGGGAAGTGCGGCGCGAAGGCCTGGCTGGAGAAGCCCGAGGCGGCGATCGGCGGCTGCTGGATATAGATGCGCTCGCGGTTGATGTTGGTGGAACTCAGGATCAGCGCCGAGGACGAGCGGATGGGGGCGATGAGGCCGCCCTTGCTGGTCTGGTGGCGGCCGAGCTGGAACATGTCGTCGCGCGCCACTTGCGGGTTGTAGGTGGCGAAGTTGCGGGTTTCCTGTTCCTCGAACTTGTGGGTGGTCGATTTCCAATTGGCCTCGATCGGCAGGTGGCAGCCGCCGCAGCTCGTCGTCCAGCTGGTGTGGCAGGCGAAGCACGCCATGTTGCTGTCCTGGTGGGCGCGCGCATCGGGTGCCACCCCCGGCCCGAAGCCATAGCTGCCCGTTGACGTACGGCCGATCAGCTTGGCGCGGGCGGCCTTGGGGTTGAAGTCGGGGTTGCCGAGGGTGACCGAGTCCTTGACGAGTTTCACCCGCCATTCGAGCGCCGGGTTGCTGATCGAGCGCTGGATCAGCACGCGGCGGCCGTCGCGCGTCTCCCATTCGAAGCGGGGCTTGCCGTCGGGGTTGCGCAGCACGCTGAGGTCGGTGCCGCCGGGGCGGGCGGCGAGGTTCGAGGTCTTGAGGCTGGGCAGCGCGTCCGCCGTGCCGTGGCAGTCCTTGCAGCCGATCTCGACGGCGTTGGCGACTTCGCCATGGATCAGGCCATTGCCATGGCCATCCTGAGCGAAGTGGCAATCGGCGCATTGCATGCCGACCTCGGCATGAACCGACATCATGTGCACCGCCTTGCCGGCCTGGCCGGCGCCGGGGGTGGCGGCGGGTTCGGCGAAGGCCGGGCTGCCGGCGCGGCGGAACTTCTCGGGGTCGGTGGGGGCGACGATGTTGGCGGTGTCGGTGCCCCAGCTCGCCATGTTGCCGGCGCGGGTGAGGAGGTTGCCCTCGCGGTCGCGCTTGTAGATGGCGCGGAAGTTCCAGCCATGGCCGTGGTAATCGGCGAATTGCGTGTCCTGCATCAGGGGGTTGCGGTCGGCGACGGTGCGCAGGAAGTCGGGGTCGCGCCACAGGCCGCGGGCGGCGGCGGCTTCGGGGTTGCGCTCGTTGGTTTCGCGGACCTGGGCTGCCGTCGGATAGAATTGGCGTTTGTAGAGGCGCTGATAGTCGGCGTCGCTCATGCCCTCGGGCTTGGGCAGGGTGTTTTCGGGGCCGGGCCACATGCGCGGGGCGTCGGCTTCGTAGTCCCACATCGTCGCGCCATAATAGGTGTTAATGAACATGTTGGGCTGGTGCATGTGGCAGTTCATGCACAGCGAACTCGGCATGGTGCGGGTGAAGGCGTGTTTGACCGGGTGGCCGGGTTCGTCGCGGGTGATGGTCGGGTCGGCGGTGGCGGTAGCGCCGTCGCGGCCGAACTGCGCCCATACCGAGCTGTGCTTGGGGTCGCGATCGTTGGCGTAGACGATGTGGCAGGCGCCGCAGCCCGAGGTGCGATAGTCGCCGGGCTGGTCGTTGGTGCCCATGAACCAGGTGAAGGGGTCGTTGAGGCGGGTCTTGTGGATGTTGATGACCGGCACCGAGATGCGCAAGCCCGTGCCGGGGCCGCGGTTCGATTGCCGGATGTCGGGGCGGCCGGGTTCCTCGAGGCGCTGGATGGCGCCGAGCGAGTTGGGCAGGCCGATTTCGGGGAAGGTCGGGTTGATGTTGCGGCCACCGCGCTCGAAAACGCGGAAGATGTCGCCCGGCGGGATGACCTGCCACGCCGGCAGCGGCACCAGCAAGGGCAGCGCGCCGCGGGCGCGGGCGGCCTCGGTCAGCACCCCGATGCCGGCGCCGAGATCGGGGGAGAAGGTCGCGGCCGGCGGCGAGAAAGCGCCTTCATGGGCGCCGCCGTGCTCGGCGCGGCCGTAGATCTCGCCGAGGACGTAGTTTTTGTAAGGCAGGATGCCGTTGTTGTAGGACGCGCCGCCGAGCAGCATCACGCCGGTCGCCATCGGCGAGCGTTCGGCGGCCTCGATCACCGCCTGGTGGCAAGCGCCGCAGCTTTCGCGCGACACGCGATAGTCGGATGGGTTGACGAAACGGACGAAGGTCGGGGATTCGCGGTTGAGCAGGGCATAGCTGCGCTTGGGGTTGGCGGCCGACGGCCAGTGCCAGGCCTCCGGGAACATCGGCAGGACGTGGGCGGTGTCGCGGGCTTTGGTGTACGCGGGGTCGGTGCGCGCCGTGCCGGCGGCCAGCGTCACGCTCGCGTCGCCGCCATGGCAATCGGTGCAGCCGAGGACGACGGCGCGGGTGGCGTGCATCGTCGCTTCGTCGCTGGCGGTGTGGCACGAGACGCAGCCGGCGCTCTTGGCGGCGGCCTCGGCGTCGGTCTGGGATTTCGGTGCGGCGGGCGCCGTGACCCGCGAATAATCACGGGCGACGGGTTTTTCGCCCTCCGACGCGCCGCCGGGGAGGGCGGCGACCAATGCCGCCAGCGCGGCCAACAGGGTGAGGGCGCGGCGCATCGTCAGTAGGCCAGCACAGCGTTGAACAGCACCGAATAATAATGGTCGTCGCGGTGGCTGTTGGCGAAAAGGTCGCGGAAGCCCGCCGTCGGGAACAGCAGCGCCCCCGACAGGCGGAAGACGAGGTTCTGGTTGAACTTGGGCCGATAGATCGCCGCCCCCGACAGGTCGGTGCCGATCCCGGCGGGGATCGAGCCTTCGACACGCAGCGCGCGCAGCGGCGCCGTCGTCGCGAACCACAGCTGGTTGAGGTTGGCCGAGAGGCGCAGCTCGGGCAGCACCTCGAAATCGGCGCCGATGCCGACCAGCGCCGTGCCGGGGTTGATGAAGTTCGATTGCCCCTGGTCCTTCGACGAGCGCAGCGAATTCAAGATGCCGTTGCGGCCGTTGACGCCGATCGCCCGGCCGCCGCCGGCAAAGGGAATGGTCTGGCGGATCCAGTAGCTGGTGTCCGACCCGGCGAATTGCGGGTTTTCGGTGATGGCGTCGAAGCCGTTCTCGCGATCGTCATAGGGGTCGCCGTCGCCCGAGGCGTAGAGGCCGGAAAGGCGGACGCGCGTCCAGCCCCAGTCGATCGAGGGTTCGAGGGCGACGAAGAAGGCGTTGATGCTCGCCGGGCGCGAGGTGAAGCTGTTGTTGCGATCCTCGCCCAAGGCCCACCAGGCGCTGGCGGTGAGGTTCAAGCGCCCGATGCGGCCATCGGCGTTGTAGCCGAGATAGACGACGTCGTACTCGCGGCCGCGCAAATCGCCGAGCAGCGCCGGGCGCACCGGGAAGCCATTGGTATCGTTCAAGGGCCGGTCGCGCTCGCGGTTGCGGTTGTAGACGACCGACAGCTGCGAGGTCAGCCCCGGCACCGGCAGGTCCTGGCGGTAGAGATTGGCGACGAACACCCAATCGTTGCGGACATGGCGGGTAATGTCGTTGAGGCCGGAATTGGTGTCCTTCTCCAGCCGGAAGAAGGCGGCGAGATTATACTGGAAGCGGTTGTTGTCGCGATCGCCGAACAGTCGAAGCCCAAGTTGATTGTCCTGGAACAGAAAGCCGCGGAAATCCGCGGAGAAGGGCTGGATGCCGAGGCGGATCGAATCGAAGTCGTAGCGGTCCGAGGTGTTGCGGAGGTGATAGTCGAGGAACAGCTCCTGCACCCCGGCGAAGGCGTCGGTGCGTGTCGTGCCCTTGCTCGGCTCGACGAACAGGATGCGGCGCTCCTGCACCGTCACATGGTTGACCTGGATGGCGATCGCGGCGCGCAGCTCGAACTCCGGCGGCTTGAAGGCGGTCGAGCCCTTGGTCAGCGCGGCGCCCAGGATGAAGGTCTGGGCGAAGACCGTCGAATGCTGGCGGCCGAAGACGTCGTTGCTGCCCGGCCGCGCCGTCGTCTGGACGCCGACAGGGGTCGGGAAACTGCGCGGCTCGACAACGGTGTCGCTGATCGCACTCAAGGTCAGGAACAGGTCGTGGGTGCCGCAGAGCGGGCGGTCGCCCTTGAGGGTGCTCTGGTTATAGGGGTCCTGCCAGCGCGACTTGACCAGGCCGAGCGTCTCGACCAGCCGCCAGCGGTCGGGAATGCCGATGGTGTCGCGCGGAAAGTCGCCCGGCCGCGGCGGCGCGATGGCGCCGGGGTTGGGCTGGTCGATCGGGTCCTGAAGATCGCGCGCGGTGAAGCCGGGGCGGCGGCGGCCGGCGACGGGGTCTTGTGGGGTTGCGGGGGCGGCTTCGTCGGGCTCGGCGCGCTCGGTCGGCGGGGTGAGCTTGCCGTAGCAGTCGAAGTATTTGGAAAGGAGGCCGGCTTGCGCGGGGGTCGCGGCCAGCAGGGCAAGGGCGAGCAAAACTCCCCTCCCGCTTGCGGGAGGGGCTGGGGGGGGGAATGAGACGGGCCGCCGACGAAGCGACTTCCCACCCCCGACCGCTGGCGCTGCGCGCCGTCTGCGACTCCCCGCAAGCGGGAGGGGAGATGATAGCCCCCTACGCCGAACTCGCCGCGGCGACGAGTTTCTCCTTTCTGCGCGGGGCGTCGGCGCCGTCGGACATGGTCGCGGCGGCGCTGGCGCTCGGTCATGGCGGCATCGGCATTGCCGATCGCAATAGCGTCGCCGGCGTGGTGCGGGCGCATGTCGCGTTGAAGGCGGCGCGCGAGGCGGCGGCGGCGGCGGGGTTGCCGGCGCTGGCGTTCCGGCTGGTCGTCGGCGCGCGGCTGGTCTTTGCCGATGGCACGCCCGACATAATCGCCTATCCGGCGACGCGGCGCGGCTGGGGGCGGCTGACGCGGCTGCTGACGCTCGGCAATCGCCGGGTCGAGAAGGGCCAATGCGAGCTGCGGCTCGGCGATCTGCTCGATTTCCATGACGATCTCCTGCTGATCGTCATGCCGGGGGGCGAGGCGGGGCCGGCACTCGACGCGCTGGCCTTCACCGCCCCCGATCGCGTCTGGCTCGGCGCGACGATGCTGCGCCAGGGCGCCGATCGGCGGCGGCTGCACCTACGCCAGCGGCTCGCCGATGCCGCGGGTGTACCGCTGATCGCCGTCAACGACGCACTCTTCGCCGGCCCCGAACAGCGCCGGCTGCACGATGTGCTGACCTGCATCGCCGAAAAGACGACGCTCGCCGAGGCGGGCAAGCGTCTCGCCGCCAATGCCGAACGCCATCTGAAGCCCGCCGCCGAGATGGCGCGGCTGTTCGCCGATGCGCCGGATGCCATCGCCGAGACCGGGCGACTGCTTGCCCAAGTCGACTTCGATCTCGACCAGTTGCGCTATGAATATCCGCATGAGCCGGTGCCGCCCGGCCATAGCCCGCAGAGCTGGCTCGAAACGCTGGCGATCAAGAAGGCGCACGAGCGCTGGCCGGGAGGCATCCCCGAAAAGATCTACAAGCTGATGTTCGAGGAATTCAGCATCATCGCCAAGGCGGGCTATGCGCCTTACTTCCTCACCGTCCACGACATCGTCAGCTTCGCACAGGGCGCCGGCATTTTGTGCCAGGGGCGCGGCTCGGCGGCCAATTCGGCGGTCTGTTATGTACTCGGCATCACCGCGGTCGATCCGGTCAAGAACAATTTGCTGTTTTCGCGCTTCATTTCGGAGGAGCGCAAGGAGCCCCCCGATATCGACGTCGACTTCGAGCATGAGCGGCGCGAGGAGGTGATGCAATATGTCTATGAACGCTATGGCCGCGAGCGCGCCGGCATCGCCGCCACCGTCATCCATTATCGCCCGCGCAGCGCGGTGCGCGAGGTCGGCAAGGTCCTCGGCCTAAGCGAGGATGTGACAGCGCGGCTGACCAGCACTGTCTGGGGCAGTTTCGCCAGCCACATGGAGCAGCAGCGCTTCGCCGAAACCGGCTTCGACCCGGCGTCGCGCGAGATCGCCCGATTGGCCGATCTCGTCGGCCAGATCATGAGCTTTCCGCGCCACCTGTCGCAGCATGTCGGCGGCTTCGTGCTGACCAATGACCGCCTCGACGAGACGGTTCCGATCCACAATGCCGCAATGGTCGATCGCACCTTCATCGAATGGGACAAGGACGATATCGACGCGCTCGGCCTGATGAAGGTCGATGTGCTGGCGCTCGGCATGTTGACCTGCATCGCCAAGGCCTTCGCGCTGCTCGAAACCCATATCGGCAAGCAATATCGCCTCGACACCGTCCCCGACGACGCGCCCGATGTCTACGACATGCTGTGCAAGGGCGATTCGATCGGCGTCTTCCAGGTCGAAAGCCGGGCGCAGATCAACATGCTGCCGCGGCTGCGACCGCGCGAATTCTACGATCTCGTCATCCAGGTGGCGATCGTCCGGCCGGGGCCGATCCAGGGCGACATGGTCCATCCCTATCTGCGGCGGCGGCAGGGGCGCGAGAAGGTGGAGTTCCCCTCGCCTGCGCCGCCGCACGATCCGCACGAGCTGCGCGGGGTGCTCGGCAAGACCTTGGGCGTGCCGCTGTTCCAGGAACAAGCGATGCGGCTGGCGATCACCGCGGCGGCGTTTACGCCATCGGAGGCCAACCAGCTGCGCCGCGCCATGGCGACCTTCCGCAACCTCGGCACGATGCAGGATTTCGAGGCCAAGATGGTCGATGGCATGTGCGCGAGGGGGTACGACCGCGACTTCGCGGAGCGGTGTTTCCGGCAAATCCAGGGGTTCGGCAGCTACGGCTTTCCCGAAAGCCATGCGCTGGCCTTTGCGCGGCTGGTCTGGGTGTCGTCCTATCTGAAGTGCCGCTACCCGGCGGTGTTCGCCGCGGCGCTGCTCAACTCCCAACCGATGGGCTTCTACGCCCCGGCGCAGATCGTCCGCGATGCCCGCGAACATGGCGTCGAGGTACTGCCGATCGACATCAATCGCAGCGACTGGGACAACAGCCTGGAGAGCGTCGACCCCGCACCCCACCCGCTCATGCCGAGCGAAGTCGAGGCACGCGCTCACGCCGGGACGTGCCTCGACTTCGCTCGGCATGAGCGGTGTGGGGAGATGGCTGAAGCTCGGCAGGTCCCTCTCGCCCTCCGCCTCGGCCTGCGCCAGATCAGCGGCTTCCGCGCCGATTGGGCGACCGCCATCGCCTTGCACCGCCCCTTCGCCAGCCTCGAGGAAGCCGCCCGCCGCGCCGGCCTGCCGCAACGCGCGCTGCACCTCCTCGCCGATGCTGACGCTTGTGGGTCGCTCGGCCTCGATCGGCGTACCGCTGCCTGGGACGCGCATCGCCTGCCGCCGGGCGAACTGCCGCTGTTCGCCGCCGCCGCGGCGCCCGAGCTGCCCGCCGAAGCCGACCCCGACCTGCCCGACCTGACCCCCGGCGAGCAGGTCGCCGCCGATTACCAGACGCTGCGATTGTCGCTGAAGGCGCATCCGATGGCGCTGTTGCGCGGCCATTTCCCCGGCGTGCTGACTGCGGCGGAAGTTGCCAAGGCGAGGAACGGCCGGCGGGCGCAGATGGCCGGCGTCGTCCTCGTCCGCCAGCGGCCGGGCAATGGCAACGCCATCTTCATCACCCTCGAGGACGAAACCGGCGTCACCAACATCGTGCTGTGGGCGCGGCTGTTCGAGGCATTTCGCCGCCAGGTGATGGCGGCGCGGCTGATGGTCGTTCACGGCGAGATCCAGCGCAGCCCGGAAGGCGTCGTCCATCTGATGGCGACGCGGGTCGAGGACCGCAGCGAGGTGCTCGACCGCCTCGACGACACGATGACGACCCCGGCGACGTCACGCGCCGACGAATTCATCCACCCCGACCAGCCCTCGTCCTGGCCCGGTGCCCGCAACCGCCATCCGCGCGATGTGCGGGTGATTCCGAAGTCGAGGGATTTTCACTGATTTCAATCAGGCAGGATTAAACTGCCGTCCGGCGCCATCGGCACGAAGGGGTTGTACGCCACTTCCCAGGGATGGCCGTCGGGATCGCAAAAATAGCCCGAATAGCCGCCCCAAAAGGCCTTGTGCGGCTTGACCTGCAGGGTGGCGCCATTGGCGACGGCGCGATCGATCAAGGCATCGACTTCGGCTTCCGACCGGACATTGTGGGCGATGGTGAAGCCGCCGAAGCCGGGGCCGCGATCTTCCATGCCGCAATCCCCGGCGAGCTTGGCGAAGGGGTAGATCGCAAAGGCCAGCCCGCCGACCTGGAACATCGCGATGGCGTCAAAGGCCTTCGCCCGGCGCGGCCAGCCCATCGCTTCCCAAAAGGCCACCGCCCGCGCCATGTCGTTCGTGCCAAGCGTGACGATGCTGATGCGTTGGTCCATAACCTGCCCCAAATCCACAAGGGGGGAGCTTGGCATGACGACGGGGGAAATGGAACGCATCGTGCTGGTGCGCCACATCGTGGGGGCGCCGACGCCCGACGATTTCCGCGTGGAGCGGTTGCCGATCCCCGAGCTTGCCGAGGGGCAGTTCCTGGCGAAGAACCATTTCGTTTCGTGCGATCCCGGCACGCGGTCGCGTCTCTCGCCCGGTGCCTCCTATGCGCCGCCGCTGGCGCCCGGCGCGCCGGTCGATGGCTTTTCGGTCGGCGAGGTCATCGCCTCGCGGCATGAGCGCTTCGCCGTCGGCGATCGCGTCGCGCTGACCGGCTGGGCGACGCATGTCGTTTCGAATGGCCGCGGCTATGCGGTGAAACTGCCCGATCTCGATGTGCCCGAATCCTTGTGGATCGGGCTGCTCGGCGTTCCCGGCATGACCGCGTGGTTCGGCCTCAAGCGCGTTGCCGCGTTGAAGCCCGGCGAGCGCGTGCTGGTCACTTCCGCCGCCGGCCCGGTCGGCGCCACCGCCGGGCAGCTGGCGCGGCTGTGGGGCGCGTCGGAAGTCGTCGGCATCGCCGGCGGCGCGGAAAAATGCGCCTGGCTCAAGGACATCGGCTTCACGCACGCCCTCGATTACAAGGCAGCGGATTTCGAAACCGCCTTTGCCGCCGTCGCCGCCGCCGGCTTCGACGTGATGTTCGACAATGTCGGCAACGCCATGATCGACCGGGCGCTGCCGCACATGAAGTTGCGCGGTCGCATCGTCGTTTCGGGGCAGGTCGCCGATTACAACACGCCGAATGACCTTGTCCCCGGGCTGCGCAATACCCGCGAGTTCATCGGCCAGCGGCTGCGGATGGAAGGCATGGTGGTTTTCGACGATCTGCCCGGCTTCGCCGCGGCGCAGGCCGAACTTGCCGAACTGATCTGTTCGGGCGCGGTCCAGTATCGCGAGGAGGTCTTCGACGGGCTGGCCAGCCTGCCCGACGCCTTTTGCGGGCTGTTCACCGGTGCCAGTTTCGGGCGACGGGTGGTGCGGGTGTGATTTTGCAAGGCGTTGAATTTGCTTGGGGTCAAAATCGGAAGTTGACCAACTTTACCGTTTCGGCCGGTTTTCACCGAGGCATCTCCCGGGCGCAAATTGGTTCGGCGATGTCAAAGAGCGAAACACCTGGCCAGCATAGCCGAAACGTCGCCTGTAGGACAGAAAGTTGAGCGAGTACGACGCGATCGTGCTCGGCGCCGGTGGCGCCGGGCTGTTCTGCGCCGGGGTGGCGGGGCAACTCGGCAAGCGCGTGCTGGTCATCGACCATGCCGCCGAGCCCGGCCGCAAGATATTGATTTCAGGCGGTGGCCGCTGCAATTTCACCAATATGGGCGCGGTGCCCGAACGCTATATTTCGGCCAATCCGCACTTCGCCAAATCGGCGCTCGGGCGCTATTCGCCCGCCGATTTCATCGCGCTCGTCGATAAGCATGGCATCGCCTGGCACGAGAAGACGCTGGGGCAGTTGTTCTGCGACGGCTCGGCGCGCGCCATCGTCGAAATGCTGCTCTACGAGGCCCGGGTGGGGGGCGTCGAGGTGGCGCTTGGGGCCGAAATCGGCGAAATCGGCCATGCCGACGGGCACTTCCGGGTGGCTTTCGGAACAAGGACGGCAAGCGCCCCCGCGCTGGTCATCGCGACGGGCGGCCCGGCGATCCCCAAGCTCGGCGCCACCGACTTCGCCTATCGCCTGGCGCGGCAATTCGGGCTGAGCGTCGTCGAGCCGCGCCCGGCGCTGGTGCCGCTGACGCTCGCCGGCGACCAGCTGCTGTTCCGCGAGCTCGCCGGCGTCGCCGCCGAGGTGGTGGCGCGCTGCGGCAAGGCGGCGTTCCGCGAGGCGGCGCTGTTCACCCACCGCGGGCTGTCGGGGCCGGCGATTTTGCAGGTCTCCTCCTATTGGCGCCACGGCGAGGCGATCGGCATCGATTTCTGCCCCGATGCGCCGCGTGGCTGGCTGACCGCGGCGAAGCGCCAGCGCCCGCGCGCCGCGCTCAAGTCGCTGCTGGCGGCGACACTCCCCGAACGCCTCGCCGAAACCCTGGCGCTGCGCCTCGGCGATCTGCGCGAGCTGCACGCGATGACCGACCGCGCACTTGCCGAAATCGAGGCGCGCCTCGCCGATTGGCAGTTCCGCCCCAATGGCAGCGAGGGCTTCGCCAAGGCGGAAGTCACCGTCGGCGGCATTGCGACGGCCGGGCTGTCGTCGCAGACGATGGCAGCGCGCAAGGTCCCCGGCCTCTATGCCATCGGCGAGGCGGTCGACGTCACCGGCTGGCTCGGCGGCTATAACTTCCAATGGGCCTGGGCGAGCGGCTGGGCCGCGGCGCAGGCGATCGCCGGGCGGTGAGCGAAGGGACTATTTGCCCGCTGCCGCGTCCTCGGCCGCCTGCCGGGCGAGGGCGAGTTTCAACCAGGCACGGTGACGCGCCGCCGCCGCGTCGTCGAGCACGCGCACGCCGTCGAACACCCGCGTGCTGACATAGCCGGCAAGGTTCGGGTGGACGTGGTCGGGCGCGATGCCGTCGTCGGCAGCCTTGGTGGCCATGAACAACTCCCGGCGCACCATCGCGCCATCAGACGATAGATCCTACCATAGCGGTCGGTGCCGCTGCCAATCTCGATGCCCCTCACACCAAATCCTGAGCGCGATAACTAACGGCAAGAAAGCGGGCCTCCGGCGGCCAGGGGCTGAGCCCCTGGACCCACTTTCCTTAGATCGCTACTTTTGCAGCATAAGTACGGCGCCAACAAATGTGGGTCCAGGGCCTCAGGCCCTGGCCGCCGGAGGCCCTCTTTTCTCTCATCAGTCCACTACAACGAGATTTGGTATCAAATCATCGCGTCGTCGGTCGGCACGCCGAGCAACACGCGGCCGGCGAGTGCATAGGTCGCGGGGCCGATCATCATGTGCTGGGTGGCGACATGGGCGTCGCGGAAGCGGCGGCCGAGGGGGTGCGACGCATAGACCGAGGTGCCGCCGGCGAGATCGTGCATCGCGGCGACAACCTTGGCGGCGGTGCGGGTCAGGTGAGTGGCGGCGAGGCGGAGGCGGGCGCGGGTGGCGATGTCGGGCGCCGTGCCGGCGGTGGCGGCACCCCAGGCGGTGGCGATCTCGGCGAGCGCCAGGGCGCGGGCGGCGGCGAGGCCGGCATGGGCTTCGGCATAGGCGGCCTGGGCGGCGCCGCGTTCGGCTAGCGCGCGCGACGAGCCGGCGCCCTTCTTGGTGACCGCCAGCGCCGCGAGATCGGCGAGCGCGGCGCGGGCGTTGCCGGCGGCGACCGCGGCGATGCCGAGCGCCAGCAGGCCGAAGGGCGGGAAGGCGTAGAGCGCGCCCTTGGCGACCGGCGTGTCGGTGAGGAAGGAGACGCTGCGCGATTGCGGAATGCGGACCTTCGCCGCCGCCATGTCGCCCGAGCCGGTGCCGCGCATGCCCAGCGCGTCCCAGGTGTCGATCAGCTCGACGTCGCTTGCGGCCATGATCATCATGCGGTGGTCGGGGGCGCCGTTTGCCAGCCGGCGCGGCGCGCCGTCGTCGAGGATGACCGCGCCGCCGAGCAGCCAGCGGCAGTTGGCCGACCCCGACGCCCAGGCCCAGCGCCCCGAGACGATATAATCGTCGCCGTCGGGCACGGCGCGGCCCATCGGCGCGAAGACGCCGCCGGTGATGACCGCGGGGTCGCCGAAGATCGCCTCGGCATGCGTGCGGGGCAGCCAGGCCGATACCAGCGCGGTGGTGCTGGCGATCATCGTGCACCAGGCGGTGGCGGCATCGGCGGCGGCGAGGGTTTCCAGCGTCTCGAAGGCTTCGGCGGGGCTGGCTTCATGGCCGCCGAGGTCGCGCGGGACGAGCAGCCGGAAGAGACCGGCGTCGGCGATCTGGGCGGCGAGGTCGGCGGGGAGGCGGCGCTGCGCTTCGGTGTCGGCGGCGCGCGCGGCGATGACGGGCGCGAGGTCGCGCGCGGCGGCGAGGGGGGTCATTGGCGCGCAAACCCGGTCATGCCAGCGAACGCTGGCATCCAGCCGCGCCGCGGGTGGCGAGGGTCGGGGCCTGGCACCACGGCTGG
>LJHX01000170.1 GCA_001295935.1 alpha proteobacterium AAP81b | reverse complement strand
CCCGCTGATGCTGTCCGACGACCGGCTGGCGGCGCTGCTCGCCGCGCTTGGCGCGCTGCCGCAGCTGGCGACGATCCGCCTCCACAGCCGTACGCTGACCGCGGTACCGGCGCGGGTCACCGAGGCGTTGGTGGCGATGCTGGCGGCGAGCCCGGTGCCGGTGGTGATCGTCACCCACAGCAACCATGCCCAGGAGCTCGATGCCATCGTCGCCGGCGCGCTCGCCCGGCTGCGCGGCGCCGGGGTGACCTTGCTCAACCAGGCGGTGCTGCTGCGCGGCGTCAATGAGTCGGCGACGGCGCTGGCGGCGCACTGCCGGCGGCTCTTCGCCTGCGGCGTGCTGCCCTATTATGTCCATCTGCTCGACCCCGTGGCCGGCGCCGGACATTTCGACGTGCCGCTCGCCGAGGCGCTGGCGATCGAGGCGGCACTGCGCGCCGAGCTGCCGGGCTATCTGGTGCCGCGCTTCGTCCGCGAGGTGCCGGGCGCCGCGGCGAAAACGCCGATCTGGCAGCTGGCGGCTTAAGCCATTGTCTCGAAAAGGGCCGTCAGCCAGGCGACGACGCTATCGAGATCGGGCATCACCGCCAGCGCCAGGTCGCGCATGTCGTCGGTCGGCGGCAGCAAATCGGGGATCATGATCACCGGCACCCCGGCAGCCGCTGCGGCGCGGACGCCATTGTAACTGTCCTCGAGCGCCAGGCAGTCGGCGGGGGGGGTCCCGAGGCGACGTGCGGCTTCGAGGTAGAGGTCGGGAAAGGGCTTGCCCCGGGCGACTTCGTTGCGGCCGACGAGCGTCACAAGGTGCGGCAGGATGCCGGTGGCGGCAAGCTCGGGCTCGGCGAAGCGGCGCTCGGTCGAGGTGGCGACCGCGGCGGGCAGGCCGAGCGCGGCGACCGCGGCAACGGCGGCCAGCGCCCCGGGCTTGAGCGGCAGGTGATCGCCATATTGCGCGTCGCGGCGCGCGAGAGTGCCGCGGCGCAGCGCGTCATAATCGAACGCCGTCCCGAAGGCCGCGGCGAGCTGGGCGCGGTTGCCATCCTCGGGAATGCCGACCAGCGATGCGAACACCGCGTCCGACATCGGATAGCCCATCTCGGCGGAAACCGCCTGATAGAGGTCGCGCGCCACCCGCTCGCTGTCGAGCAGCAGCCCGTCCATGTCGAAGATCACCGCGCGCGGGCGGAAGGCGGGCGGCAGCGGCATGACGATTGCCTTTAGGCGAGACGGGTCGCACCGGCCAGCCCCCCGGCGGGCCTTAGCGTCCGCTGAAGATCATTTGCTCGCGAAACGCCCGGGCGCCCTTTTCGGCAAAGGCGGCGACGGCGGTGCCCATGTCGGCGCTGTCATAGATCGCCGGCACTGCTTCGAGCGTCATCGCGTCGGCGGCGGCGATGCCGTGCTGCGCCGCGGCATTGGCCAGCGCCTTGCTGAGGCGATAGGCTTGGGTCGGCCCGTTCGCCAGTTGCAGCGCCCGCGCCCGCGCCGCCGCCTCGACCTCGTCATCGGGCAGCACCTCGTTGAGCATGCCCCAATCGCGCAGCGTCCGCGCCGGATAGGGCTGCGCCGAGAACAGCATTTCCTTGGCGCGCGCCAGCCCGATGCGTGCCACCAGCCGCTGGGCGCCGCCGAGCAGGGTGGTCGTGCCGATCTGGGCCTCGACCTGGCCGATGCCGGCGCTTTCGCCGGCATAGACGATGTCGTGCAGCTGCATCAGCTCGCAGCCGCCGCCCAGGGTCAGGCCGCGCACCACGACGAGCGTCGGGATCGGCAGGCGTTCGACGAACTGCAGCGTCGCGAAGGATTTCGCCAGCCGGCGGCGGCCGTAATCGGCGTCGCGGCCGCGGAAATTGGCGACGACATCGGCGCCGGCGCAGAAATGCGCCCCCTCGGCGCGGGTCAGCAATGCCCGCGCACCCTGCGCGAGCGCGGCCTAGACCGCCTCGGCGAAGCCGGTCATTGCGGCCTCGGTCAGCAGGTTCATCGGCGGGTTGGCGAAAGTGATGACGGCGAGTGGGCCGTCCATTTCGAAGGTCACGGGCATGGCAGCCTCTCCTATCGGCCGGTGAAGACAGCGGCGCGCCGCTCGATGAAGCTCATGATGCCTTCGGCGGCATCGGCGCTGGCGAGCACGCGGTCGCGGAAGTCCGGAATGGCGGCGATGGCGGCGGTTTCGCCTTCGGCGACGTAGCGCAGCGCCGCGGCCTTGGTCGCCTGGATGCCGAGCGGGGCATTGGCGGCGATGGCGTGCGCCACCGCCATGGCGCGCGCCAGCTGCTCGCCCGCCGGCACCACTTCCTGCACCAACCCGATCCGCCAGGCCTCGGCGGCGCCGAATTCGTCGCAGAGCAGCAGGTGGTAGAGGCCGTTGCCCCAGCCGGCGCGGGCGATGTAGCGGAAATGCGCGCCGCCCAGCGGGGCGATGCCGCGCCGCGCCTCCATCTGGCAGAAGCGTGTGTTGTCGGCGGCGATGACGATGTCCCCGGCGAGCGCCATTTCGATGCCGACGGTAAAGCAGATGCCCTGCACCGCCGTGACCAGCGGCTTGGCGCAGCGGTTCTCGAGGCCGAAGGGGTCGATGGCGCCGGGCGGGCGCGGGATCGGCGTGGCGCCGGGGCCGAAGAACTGCGGCATGTCGAGCCCGGCGGTGAAGTCCGGGCCGGCCGCCGCCAGCACCCCGACCCGCAGCCCGGGATCGTCGTTGAGCTCGGTCAGCGCGGCCGAGAGCTGCGCCATCATCCCGGGCGTGAAGCTGTTCTTTTTCGACGGGTTATCGATGGTGATGACGAGGATGTGGCCGTCGCGCTGGTGGCGGACTTCTGACATCGCTTGCTCCCTGGGCAATGTGGATGATTCTTGTCATCCAGAAGGATTGCCACCATAATCCAGAAGGTCAAGCGCAAAGCGGTGTGAAGGATCAGGATGGGACACAGCCAGGCCAGCAAGGCCGCCAGCCGCGCCCGCATCCTCGGCGAGGCGGCGGCGCGGCTGCGCAGCGAAGGGCTGCAGGGGCTGGGTGTCGCCGGGCTGATGCAGGCCGCCGGGCTGACGCACGGCGGCTTTTACCGCCATTTCGGCTCGCGCGACGAGCTACTGGCGGCGGCGCTGGCGGCGGCGCTGGCCGAGGGCGTGGCCATGGCCGCCGATCGCGGCGCGGGCGGCGATTCCGGCGGCGGCGCGGGGGAGGGCGCGGATGCCGACATCGATTTGCGCCGGCTGGTGCGCGGCTATCTCAGCCGCCGCCACCGCGATGCCGGGACGGCGGCGTGCGCGATTTCGGCGCTCGCCGGCGAGGTCGGGCGCGACAGCCCGGCGCTGAAAGCGGTGATGGCGCCGCATGTCGAAGCCTTTCTCGACGGCGTTGCCGCCGGCACCGGCGACGACGGCCACGCCGCGCTGGTCGTCAGTGCGCTGGTCGGCGCCGTCACGCTGGCGCGCGTCCTGCCGGCGGAACGGTCCGACGTGCTGCTCCACCAGGTGCAGGAGGGGTTGCTGGCGTTGCTGGAGGCGGGCTGATGCGGCCGGCAACCGCGGTCGGGTCAGGCCAGGTCGTCGGTCGCCACCGCCAGCCCGGGGAGGCTGAGCGCCGCCAGCGGCGCCCCTAGTGCCGCGCTGTCGCGCACGCCATAGCCCTGGATGCCGGGGTCGGCGTGGCGCACCCATTGCCGGGTTTCGAGATCGACCACCCAATATTCGGGAACGCGGTGGCGGGCATAAAGCTCGGCCTTGCGACCGAGGTCGAAGGCGCGGGTGGAAGCGGCGATCTCGATGGCGATTACCACCGACGATAGTGCGAGGGCGCCGCTGCCGGCGGCATCGTGCGCAATGACGATATCGGGTTCGGGCATGTCGTGCGGCGGCATGGCGATCGAACATTCGACCAACGCCAGCAGCGGCAGCTCGAGCCGCTCGACTTCAAGGCAGAGGCGCACCAGCAACCGCGACTGAGCCTTGGCATGCGGCAGATGCTGGGCATTCAACGTGATGATCTCCCCGTCGATCAGTTCCGCCTTGGCATAGCCGGCGAGCACGCCGGCCTCTTCCAGCAACAGAAAATCCTCGATCCGCAGCCAGAGGCGGGCAGGAGAGGGGGGCGCCAGCGCGTTCATGGCGGGATATTAGCAGAGTGGCGGCGGCGACGCACCCTGGGCGCGCGGACGGCCGGTAGCACCTCGCTCAGCGCCCGGCGACGCGGGGCTGGCGGCCGAGCAGTGCCGGCAGCACCGTTGCCGCCAGCCGAGGCAGGGCATCGGCGTCGGCAGCGATGGCGTTGCTGGCGATCGAGGCGGCGGCAGCGCAAAAGCGCGGCGACCCGGCGATGCTGCCATAGTGATTGTAGATGCGGGTCATCTCGGTGTCCTGCACCCGCTGCCAGGCGGCGCCATGTTGCCGGCGATAGCGATCCTGTTCGGCGGCATAGGCAGTCGCCAGCGCCGCGCGGTGATGGCGCAGCAGCTGGTCGTAGCGCGGCACCAATTGCGTGTCGCCGGCCAGGCGGCAGCTGAGCGCCGCGGCATTGAGCACGGTGCGCAGCCGCCACACCGGCGCCATCGCCGGCACCGGCTCGGGCGTTTCCGGCCCGGCCGGATCAGCCTGTGCCTGGCGGTCGGCCTCGGCGAGCCCGGCCGGGACGGTCGGGGTAGCGCTGCCGACGGCCAGGCCGCGACGCTCGGCAGGGCCGGCGCACGACGCCAGCAGGAGCAGTATAGCGATTGCTGGCAGACTTTGTTTCCCGGCCATCATCCCCATCTCCCGAGACTGCGTACCGCGTTGCGACTGCACCCGGAATGAACGACGCGGCGGCGCGGTCAGGCCGTCTCCAGCGCCTTCGCCTTGGCGATCCGCTCGCGCCACACCAGCGGCCCCGTCGCGTGCACCGACTCGCCGGAGGCATCGACCGCCACCGTCACCGGCATGTCGCGCACGGTGAATTCGTAGATCGCCTCCATGCCCAGATCCTCGAAGGCCACGACGCGCGACGCCTTGATCGCCTTGGAGACGAGATACGCCGCGCCGCCGACCGCCATCAGATAGGCGGCCTTGTGGCGCGCGATCGCCTCGATGCCGGCCGGGCCGCGCTCGGCCTTGCCGACCATGGCGATGAGGCCGGTCCGCGCCAGCATCGTTTCGGTGAATTTGTCCATGCGGGTGGCCGTCGTTGGCCCGGCGGGGCCGACGACCTCGTCGCGGACCGGATCGACCGGGCCGACATAATAGATGACGCGGTTGGTGAAATCGACCGGCAGCGCCTCGCCGCGGGCGAGCATGTCGGTCATCCGCTTGTGGGCGGCGTCGCGGCCGGTGAGCATCCGGCCATTGAGCAGCAGCCGGTCGCCCGGCTTCCACGATGCGACGATTTCCGGCGTCAGCGTGTCGAGATCGACCGGGATCGCTGCCTTCGATGGCTTCCAGTCGACCTGCGGCCAATCGGCGAGGCGCGGCGGTTCGAGCAAGGCCGGGCCGGCGCCGGTCAGGGTGAAATGCGCGTGCCGCGTCGCGGCGCAATTGGGAATCATCGCGATCGGCTTCGACGCCGCATGCGTCGGCGCGTCGAGAATCTTGACGTCGAGCACCGTCGAGAGCCCGCCGAGCCCCTGGGCGCCGATGCCGAGATCGTTGACCGCGTCATGCAGCTCGATGCGCAGCTCTTCCAGCCGTGACGCCGGCCCGCGGGCTTTCAGCTCGGCCATGTCGATCGGCAGCATCAGCGATTCCTTCGCCAGCAGCATCGCCTTCTCCGCCGAGCCGCCGATGCCGATGCCGAGCATTCCCGGCGGGCACCAGCCGGCACCCATCTTGGGCACCATCTCGAGCACCCAGTCGCGGATCGAATCGGACGGGTTGAGCATGGCGAACTTGGTCTTGTTCTCGGAGCCGCCCCCCTTGGCGGCGACGGTGATCTCGATCGTGTCGCCGGGCACCAGCTCGACGTGCGTTACCGCGGGCGTGTTGTCGCGGGTGTTGGTGCGGCCGAAGGCGGGGTCCGCCACGATCGAGGCGCGCAGGCGGTTCTCGGGGTGGAGATAGGCGCGCCGCACGCCTTCGTCGATCATCGCTGAAAGGCTCATCGTCGCGTCCGCCAGCCGCACATTCATGCCGACCTTCACAAAGGCGACGACGATCCCGGTATCCTGGCAGATCGGCCGATGCCCTTCGGCGCACATCCGGCTGTTGGTCAGGATCTGGGCGATGGCGTCCTTTGCCGCCGGGCTTTCCTCGAGCTCGTACGCCCGCCCCAGCGCCTGGATATAGTCCATCGGATGATAGTAGCTGATGAACTGCAGGGCATCGGCAACCGATTCAATGACATCGGCCTGGGTGATGACGACGGGGGCAGGGCTGGTCATGGCGGTCTCGTCCGTTACGATCTGCGCGGCGTTCTAGGCCGGTGCGCCGGCGCGGTCCATGCCCTAGGCCCCAAGCCCTTGAGCTTGCTGATGCGACATCGAAACCCCCTGTCGCCCGCACGAAATCGCTTGCGCTGGCCGCCCGGATAGGCACAATCTGTAGCCCGAGGACGAAGCCCGACCACTAGTGCTGGTGGCTTCGCCCGAGGGGAGGGCAGATCGACGGCAAGCAGCGGCTGTGAATTGCGGGGATAGATCGTCCCCTGGCAATTTGGCGCGTGATCCCGGTTTGTTCTCATTCTATTCTGGCAGGCCCGGCGAGTCGGGGCGAACGGAGCGGACGGGTGAGCGATTTTCAGGGACCGAGCAGCGGCATGGGCGACACAGCGGTGCTTGAGGCGATGGAAAGCCTCGTCGACAGCGTGGCGGCAGCGCCTGCGACCCCCGCGCCGAAGCGCGGCTCGAGCGACGTCATGCCGTGGAAATTCCCGGTCACCGTCGACCGCAGCCGCGACGCGCTGCTGACCGACTTCGGCAAGGAAACTTTGGACGACCGCTATCTGCTGCCGGGCGAATCCTACCAGGACCTCTTCGCCCGCGTCGCCGCCGCCTATGCCGACAATGCCCGTCACGCCCAGCGCCTCTATGATCATATCTCCCGGCTGTGGTTCATGCCGGCGACGCCCGTTCTTTCCAACGGCGGCACCGGGCGCGGCCTGCCGATCTCCTGCTATCTGAATTCGGTCTCGGACAGCCTCGAAGGCATCGTCGGCACCTGGAACGAGAATGTCTGGCTGGCGGCGCGCGGCGGCGGCATCGGCACCTATTGGGGCCGGGTGCGCGGCATCGGCGAACCCGTCGGCCTCAACGGCAAGACCAGCGGCATCATCCCCTTCGTCCGGGTGATGGACTCATTGACCCTCGCCATCAGCCAGGGCTCGCTGCGCCGCGGTTCGGCCGCGGTCTATCTCGACATCTCGCACCCCGAGATCGAGGAGTTCCTCGAAATCCGCAAGCCGAGCGGCGACTTCAATCGCAAGGCGCTCAACCTCCACCACGGCGTCCTCGTCACCGATGCCTTCATGGCGGCGGTGCGCGACGGCACGACCTTCGACCTCGTCAGCCCCAAGACCGGCCAGCGTCGCGGCCAGGTCGATGCCCGCGCGCTGTTCACCAAGCTCGTCGAGACGCGCCTCGCCACCGGCGAGCCGTACATCGTCTTCATCGACCATGTGAACAACACCATGCCCAAGCACCAGCGCGACCTGGGGCTCAAGGTCTCGACGTCGAACCTCTGTTCGGAAATCACCCTGCCGACCGGCCCCGATCACCACGGCGTCGATCGCACCGCGGTGTGCTGCCTGTCGTCCTTGAACCTCGAAACCTGGGACGAATGGCATTCGGACCCCGAGTTCATCGAGGATTGCATGCGCTTTCTCGATAACGTCCTGCAGGATTACATCGACCGCGCCGAACCCGAGATGGAGCGCGCGCGCTATGCCGCGATGCGCGAACGCTCGGTCGGCCTCGGCGTCATGGGGCTGCACAGCTTCTTCCAGGCGCGCGGCATCGCCTTTGAAGGCGCCATGGCCAAGACCTGGAACATGCGCATCTTCAAGCACATCCGCGCCCAGGTCGACCAGGCGTCGATGGCGCTGGCGGTGGAAAGGGGCCCGTGCCCCGACGCCGCCGACATGGGCGTCATGGAGCGTTTCAGCTGCAAGATGGCGATCGCGCCGACGGCGAGCATCAGCATCATCGCCGGCGGCACCAGCGCCTGTGTCGAGCCGATCCCCGCCAACGTCTATACCCACAAGACGCTGTCGGGCAGCTTCGTCGTCCGCAATCCCTATCTCGAGCGCCTGCTGATCGACAAGGCCAAGAACAGCGAGGCGGTGTGGAACTCGATCCTCGAAATGGGCGGATCGGTGCAACATCTCGATTTCCTGACGCCCGACGAAAAGGCGGTCTATCGCACCGCCTTCGAGATCGACCAGCGCTGGCTGCTCGAACTCGCCGGCGATCGCACGCCCTATATCGACCAGGCGCAGTCGCTGAACCTCTTCATCCCCGCCGATGTCGAGAAATGGGACTTGCTGATGCTGCACTACCGCGCCTGGGAACTCGGCATCAAATCGCTTTATTATCTCCGCTCGATGAGCATCCAGCGCGCCGGTTTCGCCGGCGGGGTGGAGGCCGACAACACCGCCCAGGCGCCGGTGATGCGGATGGAGATGAAGGATTATGACGAATGCCTTGCCTGTCAGTGACCAAGGCGGCCGGCGGCATTCTGCCGCCGGACTCGCCGCAGCGTCCGGCCGGCGGGGGTCGGCAGGCCGCCGCCGCGGCTTTGCCGCGGCAGAGGTCTGCCGGCAG
This sequence comes from alpha proteobacterium AAP81b, assembly GCA_001295935.1. Taxonomy (GTDB): domain Bacteria; phylum Pseudomonadota; class Alphaproteobacteria; order Sphingomonadales; family Sphingomonadaceae; genus Sandarakinorhabdus. The sequence goes on along the minus strand of LJHX01000170.1, from coordinate 37,403 downwards.
CCCGTTCGACGTCACGGGTAACCGAGATGAAATGCCTTGCCTGTCAGTAGGGCATCCGCACGGCCGTTTCGGCGGCCTTGCGGCAACCGCGCCGGATGCTGCCGGCGTGGACGGTGAGGGGGCCGCGGGCGTGGCTTCCACGACTCGCGCCCACGACCCCCTCCCAACCCGCAGGCAAACCTCACCTCTCCCCCGTCACCTTTCACCTCTCCCCTTGCGGGAGAGGTCGGACTCGGCGCCCTTCGCGCCGAGCCGGGTGAGGGGTCCCGCCCTCGCCGCAGCAGCAGCGCTCGCCCTCACCGCCGCCGCCCCCGCCATCACTCCGCCGAAGCTCACCGCCATCACCTACCCCGTCCTGCAACTGGCGGAGGGCGAAGCCGGCACCACCCGCGTCCGCCTGACCATCACCCCCGACGGCCAGGCGAGCGAGTGCAAGGTGACGTCGAGCAGCGGCTTCGCCCGCCTCGACGCCGCCGCCTGCCATGCGTTGCAGACGCGCGGCACCTTCACCCCGGCGACGCGCGATGGCGTCGCCGTGCCCTGGTATCTCGAAACCGCCGTCACCTTCGGGCCCGCCGGCCCCACCCAAGCCAAGTAGGAAAGCCCGATGTCGCTCCTCAAAGCCTCCAAGTCGTACAAGCCCTTCGAATACCCTTGGGCCTATGATTTCTGGAAGCGCCAGCAGCAGATCCACTGGATGCCCGAGGAAGTTCCCTTGGGCGAGGATTGCCGCGACTGGGCGCAGAAGTTGACCGATCACGAGCGCAATTTGCTCACGCAGATCTTCCGCTTCTTCACCCAGGCCGATGTCGAGGTGCAGGATTGCTATCACGACAAATATGGCCGGGTGTTCAAGCCGACCGAGGTCAAGATGATGCTGACGGCGTTCAGCAACATGGAGACGATCCATATCGCCGCCTACAGCCATCTGCTCGATACCATCGGCATGCCGGAGAGCGAATACAGCGCCTTCCTCAACTACAAGGAAATGCGCGACAAGCATGATTATATGAACAGCTTCGGTGTCGACAACGACGCCGATATCGCGCGCACGCTCGCCATGTTCGGCGGCTTCACCGAGGGGCTGCAGCTGTTCGCCAGCTTCGCCATGCTGATGAACTTCCCGCGGTCGAACAAGATGAAGGGCATGGGCCAGATCGTCAGCTGGTCGGTGCGCGATGAATCGCTGCACTGCGAGGGCATCATCAAGCTGTTCCACGCCTTCTGCGCCGAAACCGGCGTGCTGACCTCGAAGATCCGCGACGACATCGCCGACGTCTGCCAGCGCACCGTGCGGCTGGAGGATGCCTTCATCGATCTCGCCTTCGAAATGGGCCCGGTGCCGGGGATGACCCCCAAGGACATCAAGAAATATGTCCGCTTCATCGCCGACTGGCGGCTGAAGCAGCTCGGCCTGCAGCCGATCTACATGGTCGACGACCACCCGCTGCCCTGGCTGGCGCCGCTCTTGAACGGCGTCGAGCACGCCAATTTCTTCGAAGCCCGCGCGACGGAATATTCCAAGGCGGCGACCAAGGGCAATTGGAACGAGGTGTGGGACGCCTTCGATGCCCGCAAGGGGGCGAAGGCGGCGAGCCTCGCTGTGCCGGCGAACGAGGAGGAGCCGGGTGGGTTGCTGGGGGTGGCGGCGGAGTAGGGCCAAGGCGGCCGTGGCCTGGACCGGAATTGCTCGCAATTCCGGGAAGGCCACGGACTCGCCGCAGCGCCCGGCCGGCGGGGCGGCGGGCTTTGCCCGGCGAACCCGTCCGACGCGCGGGCTTTGCCCGCAACTTTTTTCTTTCTTCCTCGAAGCGGACTCGGCGGCTTTGCCGCCGGCCGCGTCTTTGACTTGTGGCGACAGTCGGGCGATATTCTGCGGGCACGAACGCTTCTCGCCGAGGCATTAGAGTGACCATGGCTATCGACACGACGCTCTGGGACCCAACCCTGCGCCTTACCAATCGTGAGGCGATCCTCGCCTATGTCGAGGCGGCGCTGGAAGACGGCGACCCCGAGGTCATTGCGGCGGCGTTGGAGGACGTGGCCCGCGCCGGCGGCTTGGACGCACCGAGCTTGCCGCCCGAGGCGCGCTTGTCGGCGGTGTTGGGCGCGCTGAGGGATTGGGGCGTGGGGCTGGCGGTGAAGGCGGCGTGAAAGACGACGTCTTGGACGCGTTTGACGCCCGCATAGGCAACAGGGCGACCAGTTTTGGATTCGTTCACAGACTCCCTTGCGCCACAAGAAGCATGTATAGCTGATTGAATACGTCCTCCTAAGGCAGGACTCGACGGCTGATCTGGAGAGCGATATGTACCAGACCAAGTGCATCCTTGTTGGGTTTTTATTCTTCTCTAGCGCGGCGATAGCAGGGCCAGTCGACCAGATAGTGACACAGTTTGCGAAGAAGTGCTGGAATGATCCTAAGGCGGAAGCCAGATGGAAGGGCGATCTTTTGCCGGGATCAATAAAAATCGATCCTGATAGAACTCAAGCCCGTAAATCCTCGCCCGCAGAGAAAGCTAATGGCATCACATATTTTACGACCTACGCTTTTGACGCGGTAAGAAGATCAAGTGTTACCGGTAGATACGAGGACACGCACGCTCTATTCAATGTGATTATTGACCGAGGGTTTTGGGTTTTGCTATGTGGGAAGCATATGACCATGAATTTGATTTGGGCAGCATTTGTAGGTATTCTTTGAAGATGAAGTGAAAGGCCACCGGCGTAGTAGTTATCTCGAATTGACCCGATCCGCCCCACTCACCCTCACCCCGGCGCTTCGCGCCACCCCTCTCTCTCGAGGGGAGAGCGGAAGGGCGCTGGGGGAGAGGGGATCTCAGAGGTGGCGGTTCGGGTCCATGCGCTGGTGGAGCAGGCGGACGATCCGCACGCGGTTCGTCAGCGCCTGATAGAGGATGGCATGGGCGCCGACATTGCGGCGGCGCAGGCCATCCACCCGATCCGGAACCAGCACGCCTGCTTCGGGAAACTCGGCGAGCAACTGAAACGCCGCGTCGATCATCCCGGCATAATGGTCTGCCTGGGCCTCGCCAAATTCGGTCAGGCTATGGCGATAGATGGCGTCGAGATCGGCGAGCGCCGCCCGGGCGAAATCAAGCCGCCGCATCGCGGTGGCGGGCGCGAATCCCGGCGAACACCTCGTCGATGCTCATTTCGACAAAACCGCTGGCAAAGCCCTCGTCGATCGCGGCGTTGAACGCTGCAAGTTTCGCGGCATGTTCGCGATCGGCGTCGATCAGCCGCGCCAGATAGGCCTCCTCGCTCGCCGCCGCGCCGGCGGCAACCTGTTCGGTGAGCCATTGCGCCTGAGGCTCGGCAACGCGGTAGGTCGTCATGACGCCAGAATACGGTTGTGGGTGGCGGCGGGCAAGGCCGGGTGGTGCCGGAATGGTGGTGGGGCGTGACTCACCCTCACGTCGCTTCGCGCCACCCCTCTCCCTCAAGGGGAGAGGGGAGGGAGGTGGCGGTCGACAACCGCGCTATGGCCGCCCCTGTCCCGACAACAGGCTCAGATTGTAGCTGATCTCCGGGTCCCGCCGCTGGCGGCGGAACTCGAGCGCCACGGTGATGCTCTGGCCCGGTCTCAGGACACCGTCACGCAGGAAGATCCGGCGGTAGGGCGCGCCGGCGCTGGTCGTGCCGGCGCCGTTGGCGAGCGTGATCCGCGGCGAAAGTCCCTTGGCGATGACCAGCAGATTGGTGTCGATCAGCGCGGAACTGTTGTTGGCAATCCGGTACACATCGAGCTGGCTGCCCTTGAAGCGCTGGCGCCCGACCAGGGTCGCCGAGACGCGCGATGTCACATCGAGAAACTCGAGCCCCTGGTCGCGGCGCGACAAGGGATCGTTGTTGTCCTGCGCCAGCCCGCTGATCGGGCGGCCGTCGATCGCTCCCAGCGCCGCCAGGTCGGGGCGATCGCGCGAATAGGTGAAGTCGGGGCGGGTCAGCTGGAACGTCCGTGTCGGCGATTTCGGGTCATAGGTGACAAAGCCCGGATCATAGAGCGCGTTGACCAGGAAATCGGTCAGATCGTCGACCTGGCGGCTGTTGAGGCCGAGGCCGGCCGGAAAGCCGGGACCGCGCGGATTGGTGAAGCGCCGTGTCAGCGTCGGCGAGCTGCCGGACTGGGCATTCTGCGGCACGCCGCGGTTGAAATATTCGACGACATCGCGGACCGAGGTGAAGGCCCCGTTGTGGAAGAAGAACCGCGCATCCTTCAGCTGGCGGAGCGTGACGACGCGGAATTTGAAAGCGTCGCCCTCGCGTCCCGAAACCTCCCGCCGGCCGTCGTCAAGGAAATTGGGGTCTTTCCGCGCCGCACGATTCAGCGCCTGCACCGGGTGATCGTTGAGCCCGATATTGAAGAAATTCTCCTCGACGAACTTGCCGGCGCCGGCGACGTCGGGATCGTTGACCTGTTTGTTGAGCTGCGGCCCGCTGTGGCAGGTGTAGCAGCCGGCGCCGCCGGCGCCGCCGGCCGCCGGGGTGAAGAACAGTCGCGCGCCGCGGCGCTGCGCCGCCGTCAGGGCGCGTCGATCGCCGGCAAGAAAGCGATCCCAGGGCGTGTTGCGCGTTACCACGGTGCGCATGAAGGTGGCCGTGGCGCGCAGCACGGTTTCGTCGTTGATGAGCTTGTCGAGGTTGCCGTCGGCATCGGCCTGCGCCGCCTCGGCCGGGAAGGCCTCGCGGAACAGCTTCCGATACGCCGGGAAGGTCTGCAGCACCGCCGACTGGAAATCGAGCATCCGGTGCGCATCGAGCAGCAGCAATGCCACGCTTTCCTGCGCCGGGTCGTTGAACGGGTTGAGACCGCCTGGCGAGGCATCGGGCTCCCCGGCAAAGCCGCCGAGCAGCAGGCGGTTGTTGAAGGCCGCTCCCAGCACGCCGGGGGCATTGCGCGCGACGCTGTCAAGGGCATCGAGCCGCCCGGTGGCCAGCAGCTGGCCAGGGTCGGGCTGCTTGCGCGCCCGCGCCGGGCTCGCCGGCCCGGCCAAGGCATAGACGTCGGTAAGCGTCGGCAGCGCATCGACCAGCGCATCGCCGTCGAACAGCGGCACATCGCGAAGCCGCGGCAGCAGATCGGTGCGCGGGCGCCGACGCGGCACGAACTCGCCGAACGCCGTAACATAGCCGCGGCCTTCGCCGCCGACATTGAGGTTGATCAGCGTGCCCGCCTTGGAAGCCGACTCGCCCTGGTGGCAGCTGCCGCAGGAACCCGTCTGGCGGGTTGCCAGGACGCCGCCAAACTCGGGCAGGATGCGGGCGGTGCGAACGGGATCGTGGAACAATTGCTTGCCGAGGTAACGCTTGGCTTCGGTCGTCGTGTAGCGTGGGTTGCCGCTGGCATCGCTGCCGTCGGGAAGCTGGGGCCCCGGCAGATCCTCGTCGCGTGCCGGAACGCGCAGTTTGTCGATCCCCCCGACCTGGCGATCGATAAAGCCCAGCAGGCCTTCATCGTTTTCGCCGCGACGTCCAGCTTCCTCCGGGCTCGGCGCCGTCGCCAGGGCGCCGGCGAACATGGCGACCGAGGCCGCCAGCAACACACGTGCCGGCCGCGAGCTTGTACGGGCGTTTTTCGTTGCGGGTGAACTTGGGGTTCGCCAGTCCGAAAGCATCCTAAGCGACATGTTACAATCCTCGTTACTGTCCGGAGTCATATGACCACGGAAGAAATCGGAGCAACAATAATTGGATGCACCAAATCCGGGTGAGTCATCCATCTATCGAACATCATGATATTACATCGAATCAAGTTATGCAGTCAACGTGAACCAACGAACTCGGTTGAACAAATTACTAAAATTACCGTATATGAGGCCGAGTTATTATTACGTTGTTAGGACCTTTGCAGCAGCTTTTGGAAAGCAGCCATCAGAAAACGGTAATCCTTCCCGCCTGGATGAATGCGATCTGCCAGGAGTGGCGAAAATCTGCTCTTTCTTGGCGTTTTCAGCGAAAGCCGGCCATGGCGGCTGCCAGGTGTTCGCCGGCCAGAGAAGATCGACCGGGTCTCCGATCGCCGGGCGGGCTGCGGCAGCGCGCCGCGGCGCCGCTGGCCGTTGACGCGCCGCCGAAGTCGTTGTCTGGGTGACATGGTTGAGGGGCGGGAGGTGTGACGTTGACTTTTGTCGGGGCGTTCGGCGCCACGTTCTTCCAGATCGTCGCGGCGCTTGCCTGGGTCTTCGCCATCCTGTGGTGCATCGAGCGGCTGTGGCCCAACAACCCGCCGCCGCTGCGCGTGCAACTGCGCTCGCTGCCCTTCTGGGCGGCCTATCTGCTGTTCAGCGCGCTGACGGTGACGGCTTTCGACCTGGTGCGGAAGACCTTCGACCTCGAACCGCTGGTCGTCATCCGGCTGGCCAACCACATTCCGGCCTGGCTGGCCTATGTCGCGGGGCCGATCGCCTTCATGACCTTCTTCGACTTTTTCGGCTATTGGATGCACCGCGCCCAGCACAAATGGTTCTGGGCGCAGCATTCGGTGCACCACGCCATCCGCGACCTGTCGGCGGTCAACAGCTATCTGCACTGGACCGAAGAGGCCTTCCGGCTGCTGTTCATCGCCATCCCGACGACGCTGTTTCTGGGGCTGGAGCCGCTGGGCGTCACCTCCGTCGCCGTCTTCCTCAATTCGCTGCACGGCAATTATCTGCACTCGGCGTCGCACGTGCATTTCGGTACCATCGGCCGGCGCTTCTTCGCCGACAACCGCTGGCATCGCATCCATCATTCGATGGACCCGGCGCATCACGACCGCAATTTCGGTACCGCGGTAACGATCTGGGACCGCCTGTTCGGCACCGCCTATTTCCCGGCGAACGACGAATGGCCGGCGACCGGCGTCCATGACCGGCCGGAAGCCGCGACGCTCGACGATTATCTGTGGCGCCCCTTCCGTGGGACGGCGAGCCCGGCGCCGCGGGAACTGCCCCGGCCACGGTAGCGCGCGCCGCCGCCCGATTGGCCCGATCGCCGCGCGGTGCTAGCAGGCGCGCGGCGCCGCCGCGGCGCCTGCGCGAAAGGTGCCGCGATGGCCGAGGATGCTGCCCTGCCCCCCGCCGATCCGATCGTCGCGCAGCTGCGCCGCGTCGGCCCCGAGATGAGCCTCGACACTGGCGGTCTGCGGTTTCGCGACGAAGAGGCAGTGGCGCTGATCCGCCACTATGTCGACCTGCTGCGCGCCGCGACGCCGGCCGCTGGCGCGGCGCTGGCGGCGACGACGATCGCCATCGGCGAGGCGGCGATGGCGAGCTACCGCGTCCGCCAGCCCTTCGCCTGCAAGAAGGGCTGCGGCTGGTGCTGCTTCCAGACCGTCGACGTCACCGCGCCCGAGATCTTCCTCATCGCGCGCGCACTGCGCGGCGAGGCCGGCGGCGACGCGCCGGCGATCCTCAGCAAGGCGGCGGCAGTGACCGAGCGCCAGGCCCGGCGCGTCGTCGATCCCGCCAAGCCGCTCAACCTGCAGACCCCGTGCGTCTTTCTCGAACGCGGCGTCTGCGGCATCCACGCCATCCGGCCGCTGCCGTGCCGTTACTATGCCTCGTTCGACGTCGGCGCCTGCCTCAAGCGGCTGAGCGACGCCGACGCCGAAATACCCTTTCCCGCAGCGCATCTGCCGCTGCGCATCTGGCAGGAAGGCCTGCTGCTGGCGGCCTTCGTCGCCACCGGCCGGGCGACCTGCCATTATGAGCTGGGCGGCGCGGTGGCGGCGGTGCTCGCCGATCCGGGGATCGAGGCGCGCTGGTATGCCGGCGACGACGGCCTCGCCGGTTTCGCCGTGCTGCCCGGCAGCGACGCGCTTGCCGAGGCGGCGCGCTGGCGGGGGCTGGCGGGGGTCTGACAGCGCCGGGGTTGCATCGCGCCGCCCGACCTGCTTTTAGATGCGAACAATTCGCAATAGCAGGAAATGACGATGCGCAAATGGCACCGCTGGCTGTCGGTGGTATTCGGGGTGGTGCTGTTGTGGATCGCCGGCACCGGGCTGCTCAGCCAGGTCGTGCCGCTGCTCGCCCCCAAAAGCCCCCCGGTTGCCCCCGCCGTGGCCCCTGCTTTCGTCTGTCCGCCCGACTATAATTGCCGCCCCAAGCCCCGCCCGGGCGATCCCCGCGCCCTTGTCGGCCTGCTCCACCACCTCCATTCGGGTGAAAGTTTCGGGCCGGTCGGGGTCGCCATCGCCACGCTCGCCGGGGTGGCGATGCTGTTCTTCACCCTCTCCGGCCTGTGGATGTATGTCGTGATGTGGCGCGCCCGGGCGCGGCGCGCCGCCCGCCCGGCGTGGTTCTGGCGCTGATTGCGCCGGGCTTCCGCGCGCTCCCCGCCACCGCTATAGCCGCGGCCGGGGGAAACAATGAGCCTGCCCAAGCCGCCGATCACTGTCCAGGAACTCGTCGCCAGGGGGGCTCCCCAGGGCATGGACGAAGCGCAACTGGTCGCGGTGACGCGCTATTGGCGGCAACTTTTAGAAACGCGCACCCCCGAGGGCAATGATCATGTCGTCGGCATGGTCGGCAATATCGCCCAGCGCAGCCTCGCCAATGTCGTGCCGCCGGGGACTTTTGCCTGCAAGCGCGGCTGTTTCCACTGCTGCCACTGGCATGTCGGGCTGTTCGCCCCCGAGGCGTTTCGCATCGCCCGCCAGCTGCGCAAGACCCCCAAGGTCCGCGATGCCCTTGCCGGGGTGGCGGCGCAGATCGTCGGGGTAAAACCCTTCGACCGCCCGGCAATGCGGCTGCCCTGCGCGCTGCTCGTCAAGGGCGCCTGCTCGATCCACCCCTTCCGCCCGCATTCGTGCCGCGCTTTCATGTCGATCGATGTCGCCGATTGCATCGATTCGCTGATCGGCGGCCCGCGCCAGATCCGCAGCGTCGAGGTCTATGATCGCGCCGAAGGCCGCATCGGGCTGGCGTTTCTCGCCGCCGTCACCGCCGCCGGGCTGTTCGCGCGCAGCTATGAAATCAACGGCATCTTGGCGATGCTGCTCGACGATCCGGGGCTGGAAGCGCGCTGGTATGCCGGCGAGGATGTGTTCGCGGCGCACGACGACGGCCTGACCGACACACGCGGCGCCATCGCCGAAACCCTGTCCGATCTCGTCTTTCTGGCGACCCGGCCCCTGTGAAAACCCCGCCGCCGCCCGCGCCGGTGCGAGACGTCGTTGCCCGCGGCGGCGTCGGCGGCTTCCGTCCCGACGAATTGCAGGCGGTGGCGCGCTACGCTTGGCGGCTGCTGGCGCTGAAGTCGCCGGCGGCGGGCGACGCGCTGGTGGCGCTGCTGCGCGAGCTCGCGGCGCGCAGCATGGCGCGCGAGCCGGCGTCGAAGGGCCTCGCCTGCGCCAGGGGCTGCGCTGCCTGCTGCACCCAGCATGTCAGCGTTCACGCTGTCGAGGTCTTCGCGCTGGCCCGCGCCTTGCGGGGGCGACCGCCGGCGGGGCTGACGGGGGCTGCCGAAAGGCGCGTCGGTCAGGCCTGTCCGCTGCTCGGCGCCGATCGCGCCTGCACGATCCACCCCATTCGGCCCTTTGCCTGCCGGATGTTCGTATCCGTCGACGCGCGCGCCTGTGACCGTGCCTTTGCCGCGGGCGGCGCGCCGGGCACCTGGCCGCAGCCCTTTGTCGATACCAACGCCTGGGCGATCATGGCGCTGTGGGCGGCGCAGCGCGCGCTGGCGCTGCCGGTCGGCGGCTATGCGCTGGCGCCGGCGCTGGCGGCGGCGATCGCCGATCCGGGGCTGGAGGCGGCATGGTATGCCGGCGCCGATCCGCTGGCGAGGTTCGCCGGCCCCGCCGACGCGCCGCAACCGGCGATGCTGGCGGCGGTTGACGCGCTGGTGCGCGACGCACGTTTGGGGGTGCATTGATGGCTTCGGGACTTTTCGCGCTGCTCGACGATGTCGCGGCGATCGCCAAGGTGGCCGCCGCCAGCCTCGACGACACCGCCGCCGCTGCCGCCAAGGCGAGCGCCAAGGCGGCGGGCGTCGTCATCGACGATGCCGCGGTGACGCCGCGCTACCTGACCGGCTTTGCGCCGGCGCGCGAGCTGCCGATCGTCGGCAAGATCGCGCTCGGCAGCCTGCGCAACAAGCTGATCATCCTGCTGCCGGCGGCGCTGCTGTTGAGCTGGCTGGCGCCCTGGGCGATCACGCCGCTGCTGATGGCGGGCGGCGCTTTTCTGTGTTTCGAAGCCGCTGAAAAGCTGTGGGAGCTGGTCGCGCCGCATGCCGGCGGCGATGACGACGCGGTCGGCGGTACTCCCGAGGAGATCGAGAAGCAGATGGTGGGCGGGGCGATCCGCACCGATCTCATCCTGTCGGGCGAGATCATGGCGATTTCGCTCGCCAGCGTCGCCGAGGTGCCGATGGTCGAGCAGGCGGTGGTGCTGGTCATCGTCGGCCTGGGCATCACGGCGATGGTCTATGGCGCCGTCGCGCTGATCGTGAAGGCCGATGATGTCGGGCTGCGGCTGGCGACCAGCGGCATGGGCGTCGTGCGCGTCGTCGGCCGGGCGCTGGTGGCGGGGATGCCGCCGTTCCTCAAGTTCCTGGCGGGGCTCGGCACCGCGGCGATGCTGTGGGTCGGCGGCGGTATCGTCGTCCATGGCCTCGAGGAATATGGCGTCGCCGAGCCGGGCCACAGCCTGCATGAATGGTCGCATGCCGCCGCGGCGGCGCTGCCGGCAGCGGCGGGCTTCATCGAATGGCTGGTCTATGCGGCGGGGTCGGGGCTGGTCGGGCTGGCACTCGGCGCGGCAATCGTCGCGGTGCTGCATCTGGTGCCGCGCGGCAAGCATTGACGCGATCAGGTCTTTTTGCGTATTAGCTGAGCAATACACAGTCTGGAGCCCAACGATGCGCCTTCTGATGGTTCTGCCGATCGTCCTGCTCGTCGCGGGATGCGGTGGCAGCGACAAGTCCGAGCGCGAACGCGCCGAGCGCGACGGCGGCGTGACGATCGACCTCGACAGCGACAAGCAAGAGGGCAAGGCGGCGGTCGCCGGAAACGTCCTCGAAGTCGACAGCGCCGACGGCAAGGGGCGCGTGGCGCTCAACCTGCCGGGCGGCATCGGCGCGCAGATCACCCTGCCCACCGAAATCATGAAGGACGCCAAGATGGAGATCGGCGGCGTCGGGCTCTATCCTGGCGCCAGGGTGCGGTCGCTCAACGTCAACGGCGGCGGTGATGAGGAACGCGGCGTCGTCACCTTCGCCTTTGCGGCGCCCGCGGCCCCCGCGACGGTCGCCGATTGGTACGAACGCCAGTTCGCCGAAAAAAAGATTACCGCGGCGCGCGCCGGTGAAACGCTGACCGGCAAGACCGACGATGGCGACGATTTCACCCTGACGCTCGCCGCCACCGACACCGGCAGCACCGGCACGATGCGGATCGTCGACAGGAAAAAGGGCTCGTAAAGCGCTACACCCCGCCCGCGAAGGTGTCGCAGCTGGCGATGGTACCGCCGTCATAGCCGCGGCGGAACCAGCGCTGGCGCTGCGCCGACGAGCCATGGGTGAAGCTTTCGGGAACGACCGTGCCCTGCGCCGCCTTCTGGAGCGTATCGTCGCCGATCGCCGCCGCCGCGGTCAGCGCCTCATCGATGTCGCCGGGGTCGAGCAATTCCTTGTTGTCGTTCGCCCAGACGCCGGCGAGGCAGTCGGCCTGCAACTCCATCTTGACCTGGATGGCATTGCCCTCGGTGCGCGAGGCGCGCGATTGCGCCGCCTGGACCCTGTCGGAAATGCCCAACAGGGTCTGGACGTGATGGCCGACTTCATGGCCGATCACATAGGCGGCGGCGAAATCGCCCGGCGCGCCGAAGCGGCGGTTGAGATCGTCGAAGAAGCTGGTGTCGAGATAGACCTTGCGGTCACCGGGGCAATAGAAGGGCCCCATCGCCGATTCCGCCGCGCCGCACGCCGAGCGGACGCCGCCCTGGAACAGCACCAGCCGCGGCTCCTGATAGGCGCTGCCGACTTCGGCCGGGAAGATGCGCCCCCAGGTCTTCTCGGTGGTGCGCAGCACCTTGGCGACGAAGCGGTCGGTTGGCGAGCGCGTGCCGGGCGCCGCGCCGGGCTCGGCTTGCGGCTGGCCGATCTGCTGGGTCGGCACCGGCAGGCCGCCGCCGCCGCCGCCAAGGAGCGTCAATGGGTTGATGCCGAAGACCAGCGCCAGCACGACCAGGATGACGATGCCGCCGCAGCCGAGGCGGCCGCCGCCGAAGCCGAGGCCGCCGCCACCACCGAATGGCAGGCCGAAGCCGCCACCGCCGCTGCCGCCCTGTTCGATGTTGCTGCTTTCCTCTTCGTCATCGAGGCGCATCTGAATTCCCTTGCCGCGTTGCCCGCGACGCTAACGCGCCAGCGCGCGGTTGAGAAGCATGGCGAGGCGGGTACCGGCCTGGGCAACGCGGGTGCGGATCGGCTCGCGCGCCGCCGCGAGATAGGCAGCGTCCAAGGGCGCGCGGCCGGTCGTCGGCCCGGCGCAGCCGTCGCTGATGCCCTGCGCACGCGGGTAAACGACGGTCCGCGACAAGTCCCAGCTCTCGCGCGCCCAGGCGGGCACGTCACCGGCCGCCCAGGCGCGGCGCTGCGCCGGCGCGATCGTCTGCGGGGCCACCGCCGGCGGGTCGGTCAGCGCGCGTTCGGCAAGATCGCTGTCCCAGGCGCGGTGAAGGTTCATCCGCGGCGGGTCCTTGGCGCCATAGGCGGCGTGGGCATCGTTGCCGCCGCGATCGCCCTTGTCGCCGATGTGCAGCGGCTGGTGCATGTCGCCGACGAAATGCACCACGAACGCCAGCGCCAGCGCCTGCGCCCGCGCCCGCGCCCGCGCCGAGGCGCGGCGGTCGGCGAGGATACGCAGCTGGCGCGGGATCTGCGCCGTCACGCAATTGCCGTCGGGGCAATTGGCGCCGATTTCGAAAGGCCGGCAGACGCTGATGTTCTGATAATGCCAGGCGAAGCTGAAGGTGAAGCGATCGGGGTCGCCGCGGATGCAATCGGGCCAGACCGACGCGTCCTCGAGGCTCGCCAGCCGGCAGGTCGGCGTGTTGACCGCGCGCCCGCGCGCCAGGATGCGGCGGACTTCGGCGCGCGCCGCCGGCGCCAGCTGCGATGTCGCGATGCGCGCTGTCAGGCGATGGGCATAGTCACCCCAGGCCAGCGCCGGGGCAGGCAGCAGCAGGACGATGGCGAGGAGCAGGCGGAGGATCATGCCGCCATCCTGCCGCCGCAATGTGACGGACTGGCGGCATCGACCGCGCCGGCCTATCGTCCCCTTGCACGAACGGCGGCTGTTGCACATTTGCAACCCGGTGAGTGGCAACCCTGCGTGTCCACGCAGGACCGCACGTCCAAGCCAAGGACAGGATGAGAATGCGCGATCCCTATACGGTACTGGGTGTCGCCCGCGGGGCGAGCGAGGCCGACATCAAAAAGGCCTACCGCCGCCTTGCCAAGGAAAACCACCCCGACCGCAATGCCGACAATGCCAAGGCACTCGAACGCTTCAAGGAAGCCAATTCGGCCTATGAGCTTCTGTCGGACGCCGACAAGAAAGCCCGCTTCGATCGCGGCGAAATCGACGCCGACGGCAACCCGACCTCGCCCTTTGGCGGCGGTTTTCGCGGCGGCGCCGGCCCCGGCGGCAGCCCCTTCGGCGCCCGCCCGGGCGCGGCGGGCTTCGATTTCGGCAACGGCCGCGGCGGTGCCGGCGGCGGCCCCGAGGATCTTTTCGCCGAACTCTTCGGCGGCCGCTCGCCTTTCGGCGGCGGCGGCCGCGCCGCGCCGGCCAAGGGCGCCGATGTCGCCTATCGCCTGCTGGTGCCCTTCGAGGATGCGGCGACGCTGAAAGCCCAGCGCGTCACCTTGCGCTCCGGCCGCACGGTCGAGCTGAAACTCCCCGCCGGGGTCGAAAGTGGCCGGCAACTCAAGCTGGCCGGCCAGGGCGAGGCGGGCCCCGGCGGCGCCGGCGACGCGCTGGTGACGATCGAGATCGACCGCCACCGCCTGTTCCGCCGCGACGGTGACGACGTCCGCCTCGACCTGCCGCTGACGCTTGGCGAGGCCGTCGAAGGCGCCAAGGTGCGGCTGCCGACGGTCGAAGGCGCGGTCACGCTGACGATCCCGCCGGGAACGACCTCGGGGCGGGTGTTCCGCCTCAAGGGCCGGGGTTTCACCCGCGCCGACGGCAGCCGAGGGGATCAGCTCGTCACGGTAATGATCGACCTGCCTGTGGCCGACGCGGCACTCCAGCAATTTGTCGCCGGTTGGCGCGACGACCGCAACATCCGCGCCGGTTTCGGCGTCTGATCTCGCGCGTTCGGGGCGGATGACCTTTCTCGACCGCCTCAAGCAGCGCCACCATCGCCTGTGGGCGGTACTCAGCGACACCGTTGCCGGTGTCTGGCGGCTGGGCTTCGTCCATGCCGGCAACCTCGCCTATCTGTCGCTGCTGACGCTGTTTCCCTTCATCATCGTCGTCGTTACCGTGGCGGGGTCGCTCGGCCGCACCGAGGATGGCCTGCGCGCCGCGATCGTGTTTTTGAATGCGCTGCCGCCCGAGGTTGCCGACAATCTGCGTGGGCCGGTCAAGGAAGTCATCAATGTCCGCGCCTCTTCCGGCGTGCTGACGCTCGGCATCGCCGTCACCCTCTGGTCGATCTCGGGCTTTGTCGAAACCATCCGCGCCATCATCCGCGAAGCCTATGCGGCGCCGGCGTCGACCGCGCCGTGGCTGACGCGGATCGGCTCGCTGCTCGTGGTCTTCACCGCGGTGCTGGCGCTGCTCGCCGCGCTGGCGACCCAGGTGCTGCTGGCGGGCGCCGAAACCTTCGTCGAGCGCCTGATGCCCTTCACGCCGTCGCTGGCGGCGGGGCTCGGCGCCGAGCGCGTCGTGCCGCCGGCGGTGATCTTTGCCTCGCTCTGGGCGGTCTTCACGGTGCTGACGCCGCGGCGCTTCCGCGTCACCCGCGCGCCGATCTGGCCGGGGGCGGCGGTGGTGACTTTGGTCTGGGTCGGTGCCACGACCCTGATGCCGCGGCTGCTCGGCTATGTCGGCGGCTATACGCTGACCTATGGCAGCCTTGCCGGCGTCATCATCGCCATGCTGTTCTTCTATGCCGTCGGCCTGGCATTGGTGGTTGGTGCCAATCTGAACGCGGCTCTCGCCAAGGCGCGCGAAAGCCAGCTAAAGACATTGGCGGCGAGTTTGCGATAGCGGGGACCGATGAGTGGATTGATGGCGGGCAAGCGCGGGCTGATCATGGGCCTTGCCAACGACCGCAGCCTGGCCTGGGGCATCGCCAGGGCGCTGGCGGGGCAGGGCGCCGAACTGGCGTTCAGCTATCAGGGCCCGGCGATGGAAAAGCGCGTGCGGCCCCTGGCCGAGGAACTCGGCGTGGCGCGGCTCTTCGATTGCGATGTTGCCGAGACCGAAAGCCTCGACGCCTGTTTCGCCGGGCTGGCGGCGGAATGGCCGACGATCGACTTTCTCGTCCATGCCATTGGTTTTTCGGACAAGAACGAGCTGCGCGGCCGCTATGTCGATACGACGCTGGCGAATTTCGCGCTGACGATGAACGTCAGCGTTTACAGCTTCACCGCCGTCGCCCAGCGCGCCGCGGCGATGATGCCGAACGGCGGCGCCTTGCTGACGCTCAGCTATTATGGCGCCGAAAAGGTCATCCCGCATTACAATGTCATGGGGGTAGCCAAGGCGGCGCTGGAAGCCAGTGTGAAGTATCTGGCGATGGACCTGGGGCCGCAGGGCGTGCGTGTCAACGCGATCTCCGCCGGGCCGATCAAGACGCTGGCGGCGAGCGGCATCGGCGACTTCCGCTACATCATGAAGTGGAACGAGTATAATTCGCCGCTGCGCCGCAACGTCACCATCGACGATGTCGGCGGGGCAGGGCTCTATCTGCTCAGCGACCTCGCCTCGGGGGTGACGGGCGAGATCCACCATGTCGACGCGGGCTACAACGTCATTGGCATGAAGGCCGAGGATGCTCCGGACATGACGCTGGCGTGAGGCAATGCCGGTCATCCATCGCGAGTCGGGCCTGCGCTTCATCATCTACGTCGACGAGCATCCGCCAGCGCATGTGCATGTCGAGGGCGAGGGCGGCAGCGCCAAGATCGAGATCGAGCCTGTGACCTTGATCTGGAGCCGCAACCTCAAGCGGCGGGATGTCAATCGGGCAGTCGATATTGTAAGGCGGAACAGCGTCGAGTTCGGGATCGCTTGGGCAAACATCCATGGCTAGTTTGACCGATGAAGAGATCGATGCCGCCAACGAGCGGGGTCGCATCGTTTACGAGACAGAGCCGCACGCCCGCGCGGCCGAGTACGACCGCGCGACGGGCCTGTTGGTCATCGCCTTGACCAACGGCGCCACCTATTCGGTGCCGGCGCGGCATCTGCAGGGGCTGACCGAAGCGACCGACGACCAGATTGCCCGCGTCGAGATCCTTTCGGGCTATGGCCTGCACTGGGATGAGCTCGATGCCGATTTCACTGTCGGCGGCCTGCTCGCCGGGCGGTTCGGGACGGCGAAATATATGGCGGAATTTCGAAAACGCTTGCAGCAGGCGGCATAATCAGCGCGTGACCCACAACAGCTTCGGCCAGCTCTTCCGCTTCACCACCTGGGGTGAATCGCACGGTCCCGCCATCGGCGCCGTCGTCGATGGCTGCCCGCCGGGGCTGGCGCTGTCGGAGGCCGACATCCAGCCCTGGCTCGACAAGCGCCGGCCCGGCACGTCGAAATTCACCACCCAGCGCCAGGAGCCCGACCAGGTCCGTATCCTGTCCGGTGTCCATGAGGGCCGCACCACCGGCACACCGATCAGCCTGATGATCGAGAATGTCGACCAGCGCTCCAAGGACTATTCCGACGTCGCCCGCGCCTATCGCCCCGGCCATGC
This sequence comes from alpha proteobacterium AAP81b, assembly GCA_001295935.1. Classification (GTDB taxonomy): domain Bacteria; phylum Pseudomonadota; class Alphaproteobacteria; order Sphingomonadales; family Sphingomonadaceae; genus Sandarakinorhabdus. Next base: position 20,465 of record LJHX01000170.1, on the reverse strand, counting down.
CGATTATGCCTATGACGCCAAATACGGCCATCGCGACCCGCGCGGCGGCGGGCGCTCCTCGGCGCGCGAGACCGCCAGCCGCGTGGCGGCGGGCGCGGTGGCGCGGGCCGTCATCCCCGAAGTCGCCATCTGTGCCTATCTCGTCGAACTCGGCGGCATCGCCATCGACCGTGACCGCTTCGACGCCGCCGAAATCGACCGCAACCCCTTCTTCTGCCCCGATGCCACCGCCGCGGCGCTCTGGGCCGAGGCGCTCGACGCGGCGCGGCTGGCGGGCTCGTCGCTCGGCGCCGTCGTCGAATGCGTGGCGACCGGCGTCCCCGCCGGTTGGGGGTCGCCGCTCTACCAGAAGCTCGACAGCCAGCTCGCCGCTGCCTGCATGGGGATCAACGCCGTCAAGGGTGTCGAGATCGGCGACGGCTTCAGTGCCGCGCGGTTGCGCGGCGAGGACAATGCCGACCGAATGCGGCCCGGCATCGATGGCCCCGAATTCCTCGCCAACCACAGCGGCGGCACCGCCGGCGGCATCTCCACCGGGCAGCCGATCGTCGTCCGCATGGCGCTGAAACCGACGTCGTCGATCCTGACGCCCGTCGAGACGATCGATCGCGACGGCAACGCCACCGACATCGTCACCAAGGGCCGCCACGATCCTTGCGTCGGCATCCGCGCCGCGCCGGTGATGGAAGCGATGGTGGCACTGGTGCTCGCCGACGCCAAGCTGATGCACCGCGGCCAGACCGGGCGGTAAGCGGCGTTCCGCTCCGGCGCTGCCGGCCGTGCCGGGCACCGGTGGCGGGGCTGTCCTACATCGCCGAAATCTGTCAGGCTTGCTGCGGTTGCTACGCGCTTTGATTACGCTCTTTGATATTTTCGGCGATTGCCTGGTGGGCGCACCCACCGATAGGCGGCGCGGGAAGAAATGTCCGAAACCGTAAACTTCGGAAACTTCCAAGATCGCCGAGGTCGTCGTTCTATGTCAGATTGTCAAAGGATTATAATGCGATAATGCCGAAACCGGCGCCTCAGAACAGTCGACCGCCGTCGGGCACCGGCGTGTCGGGGCGCAGCAGCACCACCTCGCCGTCGCTATCGGGAATGCCAAGCGTCAGCACCTCCGAGATGAAGGGGCCGATCTGGCGCGGTGGAAAATTGACGACGGCAAGGACCTGGCGGCCGACCAGCGCTTCGGGGTCGTAATGGCGGGTGATCTGGGCGCTCGATTTGCGCCGGCCGAGGGTTGCGCCGAAATCGATGACCAGCTTCAGCGCCGGCTTGCGCGCTTCCGGAAAGGCCGACGCGGCGACGATCGTGCCGATGCGGACATCGGCCTTCAGCCAATCGTCGAAGGCGATCGTCGGCGCCGGCGGCGCGGCGGGGTCGGGGGTGACATGGCTCATGCGTCGAGCGCGGCCCGGCCGCGCTCCCAATCCGCGCCATCGAAGCTGACGATTGCCGGCACGATGCCAGCGACATCGTCGAGGGCACGCCAGTTAACCGAAAAGCCATCGGGGTGCGAGCGCGGCACATAGAAGCTCTTGATGCCGCAATGGCGGCAGAACAGATGGCGCGCGGTTTGGGTGCCCCAGCGATAGTCGGTCAGTTCGCTGTCGCCGCGCAGCAGCGTGAAATCGTCAGAGCCGACGATGAGGTGGAGGAAGCCCGTCTTTCGACAGATCGAACAGTCGCAGTCGAGCAACCTCGGCGGGGTCGCGAAGGCAACCCGGAACCTCACCCTGCCACAATGGCAGCCACCTTCGGACGTCATGCGCTCCATCGGGGCGCTTTGGCTGGCCTCGCACGACCGCGCAAGTCATGCGTCGCGCCCGATACGAACATCGCGCGCATCGAACTCGCGGAACGCGGCAAGAATCCGTTCACTGTCGAGGTCGCCGGCGGGCAGGCTGACGGCGATCGCCCCATGCAAAGCCGCCCCAGCTTCGGGCGCCGGCGCCTGGGGGCCGCGTTTGGCATCACTGCCGCCGATCTCGCTGCCAACGCTGTTTTCGGCAGCCGCCGGCGCCACCAGGATAGCACCTCGCGGCACATCATGCTCCTGCACCAGCCGCTCGACGGCCATCTCGGCCTCGCGGCGCGTCGCAAAAATTCCTGAAATCCGGTCGCCCATGGCAGTAGCAACAGCTCGCCGGCGCTGCGGTTCGAGGGTGACGGCATCGCCAACGCCTGTGGACGAAAATGGTGGACACACTTGGGTTCGAACCAAGGACCCGCTGATTAAGAGTCAGCTGCTCTACCGACTGAGCTATGTGTCCATACCCTGGCCGGAGCCGCTCGGGAGGCGGGCTGTTAGCAACCGCGCCCGCGGCTGTCCAGCAGATTTCTTGCGGAAAGCGACACCGCCCGTCGGCCTCAAGGCCGCTTGTTTTCACGGGCAACGCCGAGCACCAGACCGAAAAGAGTCATCGTCGTCAGCATCGCCGAGCCGCCCCAGCTGATCAGCGGCAGCGGGATGCCGACCACGGGTGCCAGCCCCATCACCATCATCATGTTGATCGCCATGTAGAAGAACAGCGTCGCCGTCAGCCCCAGCGCCAGCAGGCGCTGGAAGATGCCGCGCGCGCCGATCGCCACCGCCACGCCCCAGCCGAGGATCAGCCCGAAGCCGAGCAGGATCGCCAGCCCGCCGAACAGCCCCCATTCCTCGGCCATCGTCGCGAAGACGAAATCGGTGTGGAGCTCGGGCAGATAATCGAGATGGCTCTGGGTGCCGGCGAGATAGCCCTTGCCGGCGAGGCCGCCTGACCCGATGGCGATCTTCGACTGGGTGATATGGTAACCGGCGCCGCGCGGATCGGACGCCGGATCGAGGAAGATCAGCACGCGGTTGCGCTGGTAATCGTGGAGCAGCCCCCAGGCGATCGGCGCTGCCGCCGCCGCCACCGCCGCCGCCGCGCCGAACAGCCAGAGCCGCACGCCCGCCAGGAACATCACGGCGACGCCGCCAAAAACGATCGACATCGCCGTGCCGAGATCGGGTTGCAGCATCACCAGCGCCGCCGGCAGCGCGATCAGCGCCAGCGCCGGTAACAGGCCCTGTGGCCGCGTTTCATATCCCCGCGGCAGGAACTGATAATAGCGCGCCAGGACCAGCACGATCGCGAGTTTCATGAACTCCGAAGGTTGCAGCTGCAAAAGCCCGAGATCGAGCCAGCGCTGGCTGCCGCCGCGCACCCGGCCAAGCAGTTCGACGCCGATCAGCCCGGCGAGGATGACGCCATAGATCGTCCAGGCATATTGCTGCCAGACCAGCGGCCGGACCATCGCCAGCGCCAGCGCCAGGCCGAGACAGACGAGAAAGCGGATGCCGTGCTTCAATGCCCAGGGGTTGAGCGCGCCGCCGGCGGCCGAATAGAGCACGACGGCGCCGAAGCCGGCCAGGCCCGCGACGACGGCGATGATCCACCATGGCAGCAGCGCCAGTTCGCGCGCCCAGGGGCCGTTGAGCAGCCCGCCCATCACTGTTCCTGTTCGAGCGTCGGCGGGGCTTCGGCGTCGGCGATCTCGAACTCGGGGGGCTGCGGCGGGTCCCAGTGCAGCCAGGGCGGCATCAGCGGGCCGGCGGCGGCCGCGGCGGCAGCGGCCGCGACGGCGTCGGCGCTGCGGGCCTTGGCGGCGCGCTCGCGAGCTTCGGCTTCGACGGGCGCGAGTGCCGCCATGGCGCGATCGGGGTTGTAGAGATAGGTCAGCACATCGCGCGCCACCGGTGCCGCATAGCGCCCGCCGGCGATGCCATGTTCGAGGATGACGCTGACGGCGTAGCGTGGCTCCTCGGTCGGCGCGAAGGCGACGAACAGCGCATGGTCGCGCTGCTTCCACGGCAGCGCCTCGTTGCGGATGACGCCGCGCCGCCGCTCGCCGGCGGTGATGCGGCGGACCTGGGCGGTGCCGGTCTTGCCGGCGACATGCACCCCGGCGACGGGCACGCGGGCGCGATGGGCGGTGCCGCTGCCGGCATTGACGACGTCGAACATCCCCTGGCGGACGATGGCGAGATGCTCCTCGGGAATGCCGAGCGACGCGAATTGTGGTGCCGGGCCGTCGGCGAGCAGCCGCGGCATGACGATCCGCCCCGAGGCGACGCGCGCCGTCATCACCGCCAACTGCAGCGGGTTGGTGACGAGATAGCCCTGGCCGATCGCGGTGTTGAGCGTTTCGCCGACGTTCCAGGCTTTCGAAAAGCGCCGCTGCTTCCACGCGTTGTCGGGCACCAGGCCGCTCGCCTGGCCGGCCAGCGGCAGGTCGAATTTCTCGCCGAGCCCCAGCCGTCGCGCCATTGCGGCAATCGCCTCGATACCGACCTGGCGGCCGAAGGTGTAGAAATAGACGTCGCAGCTTTTCGGGATGGCGCCGTGGAGGTTGACGCGGCCATGGCCGCGGCGGGCATGGCAGTGCCAGGTATTGTTGCCGAGGCGATAGCTGCCGTTGCAGCCGCAGCCGGCGTTGGCGTCGATGCCGGCTTCGAGGATCGCCAATGCCGTCGCCAGCTTGAAGGTCGATCCCGGGGGATAGCCGCCCATGGCGCTCTTGTTGAGCAGCGGCGTGTGGTCGCTGGTCTGCAGGTCGCGCCACAATGCCGCCGGCACGCGCTTCGAGAAGACATTGGGATCATAGGCCGGCATCGACACCATGGTCAGGATGTCGCCCGTCCAGCTGTCGATGACGATGACGCTGCCGCTGTTGTCGGCGAGGCGGCGCGCCGCGTAATTCTGCAGGTCGCGGTCGATGGTCAGCTTGACGATCGCGCCGGGCACATCGCCGCGTGAATCGAGCTCGCGCACCACCTTGCCACGCGCCGTCACTTCGACGCGCTGGGCACCGGCGCGGCCGCGCAGGCGCTGGTCCTCATGGCGCTCGATACCATCCTTGCCGAGCTTGAAGCCGGGGAAGACCAGCAGCGGATCCTTCTCGGCCTTGTACTGCGCTGGAGTCGGCGTGCCGACATAGCCGAGCAGATGGGCGAAATGATCCGCGTCGGGATAGACGCGGGCGAAGGCGCGTACCGGCGTCAGGCCCGGGATGTCGGCGAGCTGAACATTGGCAGCGGCGAACTTGGGCCAATCCATGTCGCGCGCCACTTCGACGGGGACATATTTGGGCTGGATGGCGATATCGGCGCGGATGCGCAGCTCCTCCTCGGGACTGAGGCCGAGGACGGCACGGGCGCGCGCCAGCAGCGCGTCCAAGTCGACGACCTGCTCGGGGATCAGTTCGAGGCGGTAGTCGGGGCGGTTGAGGGCGAGCGGCTTGCCGCTGCGGTCGACGATCCAGCCGCGCCGCGGCGGGATCAGCCGCAGCTGGATGCGGTTTTCCTCCGATGCGAGGCGATATTGCTCGCCCTCGAAGACCGAGAGATAGGTCAACCGTGCGGCGAGCGTCGCGCCGACGGCTGCCATCCCGCCGCCAAGCACCAGCGCGCGCCGGCTGAAGGCGGGATCGCGCGGCGGCTTGACGGTCATCGCCCGGGCTCGCTCCCGAAGCCACGGCCGAAGCCAAGCCGCTGGACGCCGATGCAATAGGCGACGACGAGCGGATAGGCGGCAAGGCTGGTGACCAGCTGCCAGCCGAGCGGCAGCAGCGGGATCGGCTGGCCGGCGAGGGTCATCAGCGCCCACGCGCCGAGTTCGAACAGCGTCACCACCGCGAGCGCCAGCGGCCAGTCGAACAGCCGCAGATCGAGGCGCTGGCGCATCTCGACGAGGCGGACGACCGCCACGGCCAGCGCGAACAGCGTCGCGTCGAGCCCCAGCGGTTGCCCGAAGGCGAGATCGGCGATCAGCCCGAGCCCAAAGGCCAGCCAGGACGGCATAAGTCCCGGCCGTGCCGTCGTCCAGACCAGCACGCCAAGCAGCGCCAGTTGCGGGAAGACCGGCACCGGCACCAGCAGCGGCGCGGTCATCAGGAAGATCAGCACGACAACGCTCAGGCCCGGGATCGCCAGGCGCCACTGGCGCTGCCAATGGCGGCGCCGCTCGGCGGGCGTCATCAGGCGCCAGGGCGGCAGGTCGCGCATGGCGGTCAGCGCAGCGCCGGCGCCGCCGGGGCGGCGCGCGGCCGGGCGCCGCTGCGCAGCGCTTCAACCGGCACCGGCGTCGCGCTTTCGGCAACGGCCGGCGTGCTGTCGGCGGGCAGCGGCAGATAGGCGGCCTCGACGCGCACATAGGCGGCGCCGAGCGGCGAGGCTGCCGGCCGCACCTGCGGCGGTTCGCGCGGATCGACGATGGTGCCGACGGGAATTCCGGGCGGGAAGACGCCGCCATCGCCCGAGGTCACCAGGCGATCGCCGGCGGCGAGCGGCACATCGGCGCCGACGCGGTCGCGCAGTTCGAGGCGTGGGCGGTTGGCGCCGACGACAAGCGCCGCCTGGCCGGTGCGGACGATGGTGACGGGAATGCGGCTGGCGGGATCAGTGAGCAGCAGCACCCGTGCCGCGCCGCTGCCGGCTTCGATGGTGCGGCCGATGAGGCCATCGGCGCCGACGACGGGCAGTCCGGCGGTGACCCCCTCGCTGCGCCCCGCGGCGATCAGCGCGGTGCGCGTCATCGCGCCGGCGGTGGCGGCGACGATGCGTGTCGTGACGATGGCGCGGCGGCCGGGCTCGGCAACGCGCGCCACCCGGCGCAGCTGCATCAGCGCGACGCGGTCGGCATCGCGCGCCTGCAGCGCGGCGCGGGCTTCGGCGAGTTCGGCTTCGAGGCGGCGGGCGCGCGTTACGGCGCCGAAATAATCGCCGGCGACATCGACGCCGCGGCCGATGCCATCGAAGGGCAGGCGGACGACGCTCCACACCGGCGTCAGCAGGTCGAGCATCGCGCCGCGCAGCCGCGCCGCGCCATCGGGATTGACCCGCGCGATGATCAGCAGGATGAGCCCGGTGGCGATCACCGCCCCCGACACGACGGCGCCGAGCAACGCGAGGTTCTGCTCGCGGCGCATCGCGGTCGGTCGGCGGCCTGAGGTCCAGTCCATGGGCGTGTCTTCGCGGGCGCTCCGGTTGCGGGGGGTCAGGCGGTGGTCAGCACGCCGCGATACATCGGCTCCTCAAGGGCGCGGCCGGTGCCGATAGCGACACAGGTCAGCGGATCGTCGGCGACGGTCACCGGCAGGCCGGTCGCCTCGCGCAGCACGACGTCGATGTCGCGCAGCAGCGCGCCGCCGCCGGTCAGCACGATGCCCTGGTCGACGATGTCGGCGGCGAGTTCGGGCTGGGTATTCTCCAGCGCGTCGCGCACCCCCTGGACGATGGTGGCGACGGGTTCGGACAGCGCCTCGGCGATCTGCGCCTGGTTGATGGTGATTTCCTTGGGCACGCCGTTCATCAGGTCGCGGCCCTTGATCTCGAGCGTCATGCCGACGCCGTCGGCGGGCGGCCGCGCCGTGCCGATGGCCTTTTTGATGCGCTCGGCGGTCATTTCGCCGATCAGCAGATTGTGGTTGCGGCGGACATAGCTGACGATGCCTTCGTCCATCTTGTCGCCGCCGACACGAACCGAAGTCGTATAGGCAAGGCCGCGCAAGGACAGCACCGCGACTTCGGTGGTGCCGCCGCCGATATCGACAACCATCGAGCCGACGGGCTCGGTGACCGGCATGCCGGCGCCGATCGCCGCCGCCATCGGTTCCTCGATCAGATAGACTTGGCTCGCCCCGGCGTTGTTGGCGGCGTCGCGGATCGCGCGCTTTTCGACGCTCGTCGATCCCGACGGCACGCAGATGACGATCTCGGGAAAGCGCGGCAGTTTCGACGTGTGGACCTTGGCGATGAAATATTTGATCATCTGCTCGGCGACGTCGATGTCGGCGATGACACCGTCCCTCAGCGGCCGGATGCATTCGACATTGCCGGGCGTCTTGCCCATCATCACCTTGGCTTCATTGCCGACCGCCTTGACGGTTTTCTGGCCGCGGATGGTTTCGATGGCGACGACCGAGGGTTCGTTCAAGACGATGCCGCGGCCGCGGACATAGACAAGCGTGTTGGCGGTGCCGAGGTCGATCGCCATATCCTGGCTGAGAAACGAAAACATCCGGCTGAACAGCGACATCGGAACCTGCGGTGGGAAGGGCCGCCCGAGGGCCGGGCGAATCGCGCGCATTAGGCGCGTCGGGCCGGGCAACGCAAGGCTCGTGCCGGTGGAAGCGCTGGCGATGCGCCAAAGGCACCGAATTGGCGCGACAGACAAGACAGATGGCGCGCTCGGGGCTATGATTTCGGTGTGACCATCCGCCGACTGCCCGAAACCCTCGTCAACCAGATCGCCGCCGGCGAAGTCGTCGAGCGGCCGGCGGCGGCGCTCAAGGAACTCATCGAAAACAGCCTCGACGCCGGGGCGACGCGGATCGCCGTCGCGCTCGAAAATGGCGGCATCGACCATCTTTCGGTCGGCGACGACGGCAGCGGCATGGCGCCCGCCGAGATGCGGCTGGCGATCGAGCGCCATTGCACGTCGAAGCTGGCAACCGGCGACCTCAGCGCCATCGCCACCATGGGCTTTCGCGGCGAGGCGCTGCCGTCGATCGGCAGCGTCGCGACGCTCAGCCTGACCAGCCGGACGCGCGCCGTGGCAAGCGGCGTCAGCGGCTGGCGCCTCGTCGTCGACAATGGCCGCATCGTCGAGGATGGTCCGGCGGCGGCGGCGCCGGGAACGCTCGTCGCCGTCGATGGGCTGTTCGCGGCGGTGCCGGCGCGGCGCAAATTCCTCAAAAGCCCGCGCAGCGAGCTCGCCGCCTGTCTCGACGTCGTCCGCCGGCTGGCGATGGCGCGGGCGGACGTCGGTTTCGAAGTCGTCCATGACGGCCGCCGGCTGCTGGCGCTGGCGCCGGTGGCGGACGGTCCGGCGGGCCTGGTGGCGCGGCTGGCGGCGCTGCTCGGGGCGGACTTTGCCGAAAATGCCGTCGCCGTCGACCTGGAGCGCGAGGGGCTGCGCCTGGGCGGGCTCGCCGCCATCGCCACCTACAATCGCGGCGTCGCCGATCATCAATATCTTTTCGTCAACCGCCGCCCGGTCAAGGACCGGCTGCTCACCGGCGCGCTGCGCGGCGCCTATCATGATCTGCTGGCGCGCGACCGTCATCCGGTGGCGGCGCTGTTCCTCGACATTCCCGCCGATTTTGTCGACGTCAACGTCCATCCCGCCAAGACCGAGGTGCGCTTTCGGGATGCCGCCGTGGTGCGCGGGCTGATCGTCTCGGGGCTGCGCCGCGCCCTTGATGGCGCCGGACACCGCGCCGCGACGACGGTCAGCGACATGGCCCTCGCGGCGTTCGCGGTGCCGGCCTTCGCGGCGCCGACGCCCGAGCCGCGGTTCGCCGCCGCGCCGCCGCCGGGCCTGGCGCTCGCCGAGCCGCCGCGGCTGTTCCACGAATTCCCCCCGGCCTTTCGTCCGGCGGCGCCCGATGGCGATTCCGGCGCCGCGCTGCCGCCACCACCGCCGGAATCGCATCCCCTCGGCGCCGCGCGCGGCCAGGTCGCCGCGACCTACATCGTCGCCGAAACCGCCGACGCGCTGATCCTCGTCGACCAGCACGCCGCGCACGAGCGGCTGACCCTCGAACGGATGAAGCGTGCGCTGGGCGACGGCGGCGTCGCGGTGCAGGCGCTGCTGGTGCCGATCGTCGTCGATCTCGACCTGATCGCCGCGGCGCGGATCGCCGAGCGCGCCGCCGAACTCGCCGAACTCGGCCTCGACGTCGAAGCTTTTGGTGACAGCGCCATCCTCGTCCGCGGCGTGCCGGCGCTGCTCGGCAGAGCCGATCCCGAGGCGCTGGTCCGCGACTTGGCCGATGATCTCGCCGCCTGGGGGCGGGCGGTCAGCCTCAAGGAAAAGCTCGACCTCGTCGCCGCGACCATGGCGTGCCACGGCTCGGTGCGCGCCGGGCGGTCGCTATCGATCGCCGAGATGAACGCCCTGCTGCGCGAGATGGAGGTGACCCCGCACAGCGGCCAGTGCAATCACGGCCGCCCGACCTGGGTGCGGCTGGCGAAGACCGACATCGAGAAATTGTTCGGACGGCGATGACCTTCGGGCATGGACTGCGACGGCTTGCACTCGCCAGCGTGCTTTGCGCCGTGTCGACCAGCGCCACGCTGGTGCCATTGGCGATCTTTAGCGGCTCCTTTCTGGGTATCGCCGCGCTGATACTTTTCATTCCGGTCGTGGCCCTCTATTACGCCGCTGGTCTGTTGGCTTTTGGTCTTCCGCTGCTTTGGGCCTGGCCGAAAGCCTTCCTGCGGGGACCCCGTCGCGCCATTGCCGCGGCAGTGATCGGCGGCGGTGTCGTTGGCCTCGGTTTCGCGATTGCGACGGGGTGGGAGCCGCTTTCGTCTGTGGAAGGCATGGCCGGCGCGACCTTCTTGTTGCTGTGCGGCACGCTCGCCGGCGTCGTCTGGTGGTGGCTGAACTTCGACGCCGCGCCGGACTGATCGCCGCCGGCGAGAAAGCTCACCGGTTCGCAACTCGCCGGGTGATACGCCGCCAAGGCGTCGTCCGGGGCAGACTGCCAAGCAGGTCGTCGAGCGCCGCCTGGAAGCGCTGCGGCTGGTCGGCCATGACGAAGTGGAAACTGTCGTCGATCCGGATCATCCGCGCGACTGGCACGCCGCGGTAGCCGCGCGCGAAAAAGGCATCGGCGCGTGCCGGATCGCCGCCATAGGCTTCGGCCTTGGGATCATAGCTGTAGACCACGGCGATCGGCACGGCGGTAGACCGGGTGCCTCGGGCAAGTTCGGGGCGAAGGTCAAGACTGTCCTGATCATAATAGGCGCGCGCGACGGCGCGCGGGTCGGAGCGCGCGATCAGGGGTGTCAGCCGGGCACGCTCGGCGTCGTTCTTGATCAGGCCGGCCAGGGTCGCCGGGATCGACGTCGCATAATCGGCCTGGCTGGTCGCCGCCAGCGCGTCGCGGCCCTTGGCCAAAGCGGCGCGTGCCGCTTCCACCGACTGGCCGGGCGTTTCCTCCAGCGCACCGCCGGCGGTGGTATCGACGACGATCACCGCGCCGAGCGAGGCGGGATAGCGTGCCGCCAGCACCAGCCCCATGAAGCCGCCGAGCGAATGGCCGATGACGATCGGCCGCGCCAGGCCCGCTTCGGCGATGTAGGCGGCAAGCTCGGCAACGGTCGGCACGATCAGCTCGCCATTGGCATTGGGTCCCGCCGGGCGCCCGGCAAAGCCGGCGACTTCAACGATATGGACGCGGTAGCGCGGCTTGAGGTGCGCGACCGTCGTGTCCCAGGTGGCAGCCGGCGAGGCGAGCCCGGGGATGAGGATGATGTCGGGACCTTGCCCCGTGACGCTGACGGCGAAACGCGTCGGCGCCGCGGCGAGGGGCGCCGCCACCAGCGCCAGCAACGCCGCGATCAGCAGATGCGAAAGGCGCATGGCGAGTCTCCCGACAGCACCTCCTGCATAACATTTCGCCGACACGCCAGCCAGCGACGCCTATTGCGAACGACTTGCATTCGCTGCGCGAATGGATGATAGTGATTCGCAACAACCACCGACGAGGTTTGTTTTGATCCTCTGCGTCTGCAACGGCCTCAAAGATCGCGACGTCCTTGCCGCGGCACGCGATGCTCGCACGTTGTGCCCGACGCGCGCCTATGCCGAACTCGGTGCCCGCCCGCAGTGCGGCCAATGCCTCGACCATGCCGCGATGCTGATCGAAGCCGACGCGACCGAGCTTGCTATCGCCGCCGAATAGGCGCGATCAAAAATCATTCGCATTAGCAAGTAAAGCTGCAGAATGGCGCCAATTGCGCCGCGACAAGGCGCTGTATTGACGGCGCCGCCATCTTGCGCCACGGAAGCCCGGGTTGCACCGGAGGACGGAACATGCGCGGCGATGCCAAGGTCATCGAATTCTTGAATGCCGTCCTCAAGGGCGAGCTTACCGCGGTCAACCAATATTGGCTGCACTATCGCCTGCTCGACAATCTCGGCATCAAGAAGCTCGCCGAGTACGAGCGCCATGAATCGATCGACGAGATGCGTCATGCCGACAAGCTGATCGAGCGCATCTTCTTCCTCGATGGTTTTCCGGCGATGCAGGCGCTCGATCGCCTGCGCATCGGCGAGACGGTGCCGGAAGTCCTGCAGGCCGATCTCGACCTTGAAATGGATGCCCTCGCACTGCTCCGCGACGCCGTCCAGCATTGCGAAAGCGTCCGCGACTATGCCAGCCGCGACCTGTTCGCCGAAATCCTCGCCGCCGAGGAAGAGCATGTCGATTTCATCGAAACCCAGCAGGCGATGATCGCCGCCATGGGCCTTGCCAATTATCTTCAGCTGCAATCCAAGCCCGCCGAAGACAGCCATTGAGCGCCACGGGGCGCCGACCCGGCGCCCCGATCGAGCCTCAGCCTTTGATCGCGCCGCGCGTCGAGGCGTAGAGCGTCCACAGATCGGCGATGTCCTTCATGCCGGCCTTGTCGGTGACACTGGCAAAAGCCGCCTTGCCTGCCGAGACATTGCCGGCGTGCAGCGCGGCGATCCCCTTCCAGACCCGTGCCTGGTCGGCGTCGGCAGCATTTGCCGCGATCGCCTTGTCATAGGCGGCGATCGCCTGGGGGTATTGGCCGAGGCCGAGATAGGCATTGCCGCCCTTGACCGCGGTGCCCGGCGCGGCGGCAAGCTTCGGCGCTTCGGCCGCTGACTTGACCGTCATCTGCTGCGCCGCCTCGACCAGCCGCTGCGCCTGGGCGTCAGCAGCGGGCCCCGCCTTGGCGACGGCGGTGCGCGCGACCCCGGCCTGGCCGGCGACGAGCGCCAGCTTGGTGAATTCCGACCAGTCCTGCGGGCGCTCGATGGTGCCGGTCGCCAGCATCAGGTGATAGAGCGCCAGCTTGGCTTCCGAGCGCATCGAATTCTGCGAGAAATTGACGAGCAGCGTCTTCCAGCGCGACGCCGAGCCGTCGACACGCACCAGCCGCTCGGTGGTGGCAAGATAGCCCTTCTTGTCGCCCGCCTTGTACTGGGCGCCGGCAAGATTTTCGAGGTAGAGCGGCTTGGCGCCGTTGCTGGCGATCAGCTTCTGATAGGCGGCAATGGCCTGCTGCGGCCGGCCGAGCTTGGTCGACGCCTGGGCGATGAGGACCTGCATGTTCTCGCCGCCGGCCTTTTTGGCTTCGGCGATAGCGCGGTCATATTGTCCCGCCTGGTAATAGAGCGGCGCCAGCTGGCTCGGCCCGGCGCCGGCGGCCTGCAGGGCATTGGCGGCGGCGGCATATTGGCCGGCGCGGGTATAGACATAGCCGGCCATCTGGGCGGCCTTCTGCTTCTCCTCGGCCGTCGAGGCGGCGGCCTGGGCGTTCTTGACCGCGGCGATGGCGGCGCCACTGTTGCCGCTGGCGGCGGCGCGCTGCGCCTGCTGCAGCGCCGTGCCGACCGCCTTCGAGACGGCAGCGGCGGCGGGCATCGCCAGTCCCAGGGTGAGGCCGAGGCCAAGGCTGGCGGCAAGAAGCGGGCGGACGGCAGTGGCGCGCATGAATTCCCTCTCGTGGCGGCGCCGGGGCGCGCCGGTTGTAGATTTGGAGCCGTTCGACTGGCCCGGCGATGAACGCCGCGCCGCCAAGCCTGCTCCCCTTATCGACTCCCCTCGGCTCTGCAACATGCATTGCGCTTGATGCGCCGCACAAGATGCTTTTGTTGCGCGTTGCGTCGCAACGCCCTAGGGGCGCCGGCCTGACGCCATGTTCAGAAGCGTCGCAGGGAGGCGACCATCCGCGCATTCATCTTTCCGGGCCAGGGCAGCCAGTCGGTCGGCATGGGCCGCGGCCTCGCCGACGCCAGCCCGCACGCCCGCGCCGTTTTCGAGGAAGTCGACGAGGCGCTTGGGCAGAAGCTGTCGCGGCTGATGTGGGAAGGCCCCGAGGATCAGCTGACACTCACTGCCAACGCCCAGCCGGCGATCATGGCGGTGTCCATCGCCGCGCTGCGCGTGCTCGAGGCCGATGCCGGGCTGCGGCTGGCCGAGAAGGCGGCGTTCGTCGCCGGCCACAGCCTTGGCGAATACAGCGCGCTGGCGGCGGCGGGCGCCCTCGGCCTCGCCGAGACGGCGCGGCTGCTGCGCCGCCGCGGCGAGGCGATGCAGGCGGCGGTGCCGGCGGGGGAGGGCGCCATGGCGGCGCTGCTTGGCCTCAATTTCGAGCAGGTCAGCGAGATCGCCGCCGAGGCGGCGCGCGAGGTCGGCGGCGGCCCCGCCGGCAGCAAACAGGTCTGCGCCGCCGCCAACGACAATGCCCCGGGGCAGGTCGTCGTCTCGGGCCATACCCAGGCGGTGGCGCGCGCCATGTCGATCGCCAAGACGCGCGGCGCCCGGCATTCGGTGCTGCTGCCGGTCTCGGCGCCCTTCCATTGTGAACTGATGGCGCCGGCCGCCGCGGTGATGGCCGAGGCGTTGGCCGGCGCCGACCTCCGCGCGCCCTTTGTGCCGCTCATCGCCAATGTGACGGCAGCGCCGGTCGCCGACCCCGCGACCATCCGCGAGCTGCTCGTCGCCCAGGTGACAGGCACGGTGCGTTGGCGCGAATCGGTGCTGGCGATGGCCGCACTCGGCGTCACCGGCTTTGTCGAACTGGGCGGCAAGGTGCTGGGGCCGATGATCCGCCGCACCACCCCCGATGTTCCCTGCCTCGGCGCGCTCGACATGGCGGGCCTCGAAGCGATCGCCAAGGAGCTGTGATGTTCGATCTTACCGGCATGACGGCACTGGTCACCGGCGCTTCCGGCGGCATCGGCGGCGCCATCGCGCGCGGCTTGGCCGGGCAGGGCGCGCGGCTGGCGCTGTCGGGCACCCGCGCCGAGGCGCTCGAGGCGCTTGCCGCCGAGCTGCCGGGCAGCATCGTGCTGCCCTGCGACCTCGGCGACGGCGCCGCGGTTGACGGCCTGGTGCCGGCGGCGGTGGCAGCGCTCGGGCAGCTCGACATCCTCGTCAACAATGCCGGCGTCACCCGCGACAACCTCGCCATGCGGATGAAGGATGCCGAATGGGACATCGTCATTCGCGTCAACCTCGAGGCTGCCTTTCGCCTGGCGCGCGCCGCCTGCAAACCGATGATGCGCGCGAGATTTGGCCGCATCATTTCGATAACGTCGGTGGTCGGCGTCACCGGCAATCCCGGCCAGGCCAATTACGCCGCGTCCAAGGCAGGGCTGATCGGCATGTCGAAGGCGCTGGCGCAGGAACTCGCCTCGCGCAACATCACCGTCAACTGCATAGCGCCCGGCTTCATCGCTTCGCCGATGACCGAGGCCTTGAGCGACGTCCAGAGCGCGGCGCTGCTCCAGCGCATTCCCGCCGGGCGGCTCGGCACCGGCGCCGATATCGCCGCCGCGGCAGTCTATCTCGCGGCGCGCGAGAGCGGCTATGTCACCGGCGCCACCCTGCACGTCAACGGCGGCATGGCGATGCTGTGAGGTGTGGCCGGCCGACGATGGCGCTGCCGGCCCCCCACTTGTCACACCCCGGCCGGGCGGCTATCGCCTGAACCCAGACAAACACGGCAGCCCAAGGCTGCGGACAGACAGAGGATCGATCCATGAGCGACGTCGCCGACCGCGTGAAGAAAATCGTCGTCGAACATCTCGGCGTCGAAGCCGACAAGGTCACCGAGGACGCCAGCTTCATCGACGATCTCGGCGCGGACAGCCTTGACACCGTCGAGCTGGTGATGGCCTTCGAAGAAGAATTTGGCGTCGAAATCCCCGACGATGCCGCCGAGAAGATCCTGACCGTCAAGGACGCCATCGGTTTCATCGAGACCAACCAGAAGGGCTGACCATGGGCCGCGTCGCCGGGGGCAGAACTGCCGCCGCGACGGTCGCCTTTGGCGAAAGCTTGTGCGATACGGCTCTTCGCGGACACGCGGGGGGCCGTTTCGCTTTTTTGACGTGAAAGGACAGGCTGCCGATGCGGCGAGTGGTTGTGACCGGAATTGGCCTTGTGACGCCGCTCGGCGCCGATGTCGAAACCGTCTGGGCGAAGATCCTGGCGTCGCAATCGGGCGCCCGCACCATCACGCGCTTCGATCCCACCGACTATGCCTGTCGCATCGCCTGTGAAGTCATCCGCGGCGACGGCAGCAACGGCACCTTCGATGCCGACAAGCGCGTCGACTACAAGGTGCAGCGCCAGGTCGATCCCTTCATCATCTATGGCATCGATGCCGCCGGCCAGGCGCTCGAGGATGCCGGCCTTACCGACATGTCCGAGGCCGAGCGTCTGCGCACCGGCCTCAGCATCGGCGCCGGCATCGGCGGGCTGCCGGGGATCGCGTCCGAATCGATCGTCCTCCACGAAAAGGGCCCGCGCCGGGTCAGTCCGCACTTCGTCCATGGCCGGCTGATCAACCTCATCTCGGGCCAGGTTTCGATCAAATACGGCCTGATGGGCCCCAATCACGCCGTCGTCACCGCGTGCTCGACGGGGGCGCATTCGATCGGCGACGCGGCGCGGATGATCGCCCTCGACGACGCCGATGTCATGCTGGCGGGCGGCGCCGAGGGCGCCATCTGCCCGCTCGGCATCGCCGGCTTCTCCCAGGCCAAGGCGCTGTCGACGCATTTCAACGACGATCCGACGCGCGGCAGCCGGCCCTGGGATCGCGATCGCGACGGCTTCGTCATGGGCGAAGGCGCCGGCGTCGTCGTGCTGGAAGAATATGAGCACGCCAAGGCACGCGGCGCCAAAATCTATGGCGAGGTCATCGGCTATGGCATGTCGGGCGATGCCTGGCATGTCACGGCACCGCACCCCGAAGGCTCGGGCGCTTTCCGCTCGATGGAAATGGCGCTGCGTCGCGCCGGGATCAGCCCCGGCGAGATCGATTACATCAACGCCCATGGCACCTCGACGCCGCTCGGCGACGAGCTCGAGCTGGGCGCGGTCAAGCGCCTGTTCGGCAACGAGATCGCCAATGTCTCGATGTCGTCGACGAAATCGGCGATCGGCCACCTGCTGGGGGGGGCCGGCGCGGTCGAATCGATCTTCTGCCTGCTCGCCATCCGCGACCAGGTGGCGCCGCCAACCCTCAACCTCGACAATCCTTCCGAGAATTGCAGCGGCATCGATCTCGTGCCGCATACCCCCCGCGAGCGGCCGATCCGCACCGTCCTCAACAACAGCTTCGGGTTCGGCGGCACGAATGCGACGCTGGTAATGCGCGCGCTCTGATGGCGGTGGGCGGGCGGACGCGATGCGGCTGACGCGCCCGGCGCGCGCCATATTGGCGTTCGCGCTGCTGCTGCTGGCGATCGGCGGGCCCTGGCTGGCGGCGCCCTGGTACGGCTGGGGGCGCACTCCCGGCGCGGCCGTCGCCTTCGTCGTTCCCAAGGGTGCCAGCCTCGCCGCCGTCGCCGGCGACCTCGAAAAGGCCGGGCTGGTCGACATGCCGCAGCAGTTCCGCTTCCTGGCGCGGCTGCTGGGCAGCGACGCCCCCGTCCAGGCCGGCACTTATCGCCTGCGCAAGGGCGCTGCCTGGCGCGACTATCTGGCGGCCTTGCAGGCGGGGCAAGTCGAGCGGCTGGTGGTGACCATTCCCGAAGGCTGGCCGTCGATCCTCGTCGCCGAGCGGCTGCGCGCCGAACCCCGGCTGACCGGCGCCGTCGCGGTGCCGGCGGAAGGCTCGGTGCTGCCCGAAACCTATGAATTCACCGCGGGCGAACCCCGCGCCCGGGTGCTCGCCCGCATGCAGGCGGCGATGACGCGGACGCTCGACGAGCTGTGGCCGACGCGCAGCAAGGCGAGCGCTGTCGCCACCCGCGACGAGGCGCTGACCCTGGCGTCGATCGTCGAGAAGGAGACCGGCAAGCCCGCCGAGCGCCGCACCGTCGCCGGCGTCTATACCAACCGCCTGCGCCAGGGCATCAAGCTCGATGCCGATCCGACCGTCATCTACCCGATCACCAAGGGCAAGCCGCTCGGCCGGCGCATCCGCCAATCGGAACTGCGCCGCGATACCGGCTACAACACCTATCTCAAGCCCGGCCTGCCCAAGGGCCCGATCGCCAACCCCGGACGTGCGTCGATCGCCGCGGTGCTCGATCCGGCGCCGACCAGGGCGCTGTATTTCGTCGCGGACGGCAGTGGCGGGCATGTCTTCGCCGAGACTTTGGCGCAGCATTCGGCCAATGTGCAGAAATGGTACGCGATCCGTCGCCAGCGCGGCGAAATGTGACCCGGCGCGCATCGGGGTCCAGCGCCCGGCGGCGCGACGGCGGCCCGGCCCGCCCAATGACCTTGCTCGGCGGCGCCGGTCGCGCGCTCGCGCTCGCCGTGCTGCTCTGGGGGGCGGGGTTCTTGTGGTTCAGCCTGGCGCTGCCCGGCCCGGCCCCGCTGACGCACCGCACCGATGCCGTTGTCGTGCTGACCGGCGGCGAGGGGCGGTTGAAGCGCGGGCTTGAGGTTCTTGACGCCGGATCGGCGACGTTGATGCTGATCTCGGGCGTCGGGCGACGGACGACGCGCCGCCAGCTCGCCGAGGCGGCGGGCTTGCGCGTTTCGCGGCTGGACCGCGCCGAGCTCGGCTATGCCGCGGTCGACACGCGCTCCAATGCCGAGGAGACCGCCGCCTGGATGGCGCACCACCGCTTCCGTTCGCTGCGGCTGGTGACCTCGGCGGGGCACATGCGCCGCGCCCGGCTCGAGCTCGGCCGGGTGCTGCCCGCCGGCGTGGAAGTCGTCTCCGACGCGGTGCCGATCGAGCCACGTGCGCCGGGGATCGCCTGGGAGTACAGCAAATGGCTGCTGCGCCGCGCCGCGCTGCTGACCGGGGCAGCCTGAGCCATGGCGGTTCTGCGCTCGCTGGCCTTCGCGCTGGCCTTTTACGGCTTTTCGCTGGTCTGGGTGCCGGCGATGGCACTGGCAACGCGGGTTTCGCCGCGCGCCGTCTTTCCCTGGGCGGCGGGCTGGGCGCGCGCGTTCGGCTGGCTGACGCGCCATGTGCTCGGCGTGCAACTGCACATCGAGGGCACCTTGCCCGAGGGCCGCTTTCTTTACGCCATCAAGCATGAGGCGGCGTTCGAGGCGGTGCTGACGCTCGCCTGGTTCCGGCGCCCGGCGGTGGTGATGAAGGCCGAGCTGCGCGCCATTCCGGTCTGGGGCTGGCTGGCGGCGCAGCATGGCTCGATCTTCGTCGATCGCGAGGGCAGCGCCGGCATGTTGCGGGCGATGGCGCGCCAGGGCGCGGCGGCAGTCGCGGCGGGGCGCCCGGTGGTCATTTTCCCCGAAGGCACGCGCGTGCCGGTCGGCACGGCGCCGCCGCTGGCGGCGGGTTTTGCCGGGCTTTACCGGCTGCTCGGGCTGCCGGTGGTGCCGATCGCGCTCGACAGCGGCAGCGCCTGGCCCAAGGGGCTGCTCAAGCGGCCGGGCGTGGTGACGATGCGCGTCGGCGAAATCCTCCCTCCCGGTCTGCCGCGCGCCGAAATCGAAGCGCGCACGCATGCCGCGATCAACGCCCTGAACGGTCCACATCGATGCTGAAACGCCTGCCGCTGCTGCTCACCCTCGCGCCGCTGGCGGTGGCGATCGGCGTCTATTGGCTGTTCTGGACGGGCTGGGCGGCCGAGTTCAAGGCGGCACTGGCGCCCTGGCTGCCCGGCACGGGCGTCGTCGTCACCGGCTTTCCCTATCGTCTCGAAGCCGAGATCGCCCCGGCGCGGCTCGATGGCGGCGACGTCGTCAAGCTTTCGGCGCGCGCCAGCCGAGCGCGGATCAACCGCGGCCCCTGGCGCCCCGAGCTGACGCTGATCTCGGCGCAGCAGCCCGAATTCGCGGCGACCGTCGGCGATGTGCTCAGCGCCCGGCTGGCGGCGGCGTCGTCGATCACCAGCGTCCATGTCGATGCCGACGGCCATGTCGCGCGGATCTCGACCGTCGCCGACGCGGCGCGGATCGCGACTGGCCTGCTGCCGGTACCCATCACCGCCCAGGCTTTTGAAGTCCACTTACGCGAGCGCGTCGGCGAAACCGCGCCGGCGAGCAGCCCGAGCGGCGCGCCGCGCGGCCAGATGGTGCTCGCCGGCACGGCGTTGCGCTTCGGCGGCGGCGACCCGCTGACTTTCGCCGCCGACATGGTGGCAACCGGCCCGGCGCGCCTCGACGGTTATGACCGCTGGGCGACGACCGGTATGGTCGCGATCGACCCGCTGACGCTTGCCGATGCAACCGGCGAAGTCGCGCGCGTGCGGGCGACGCTGGTGCCGATCGGCCGTACCGGCGCGCGCTTTGCCGGCACGATCGAGACTGTCTGCCCGGCCACCGTCGCCGCGGCGATCGCCGGCACGCCCGCCCCGAGCGAACGCCGCCTGCGTGCCCCGGCGCGGCTGGCGTTCGAGGGCGTGCCGGGGGCTGTGCGCGTCACGGGCATCCCCGCCGATCTCACCACCCGCGCCGTCCGCGCGCAACTGCCGCCGTGTCCGGTGCTGCGGCGCTGAGGCTGCGGCTTGGGG
>LJHX01000017.1 GCA_001295935.1 alpha proteobacterium AAP81b | reverse complement strand
GGCACGCTCCGACATAGGGGCTTGCCTCGACTTCGCTCGGCATGAGCGGGGGTTGCTGTTGGTTGGGCCTAGGTTCCGCCCCCCGCCGCCACCTCGGCAAGCAGCCCGCGAAACCACGCCAGCACCGGGTCGGCGTCGCGGATATGCGACCAGACCACGGTCAGTTGCAGGCGGTCGGCGTCGAACGGCGGCGGCTTGAGCACCAGATCGAAGGCGCCCGCGAAGCGCCGCGCGAAATTCTCGCTGATCGTCGTGACGAGGTCGGTCGCGGCGACCGCCGCCAGCGCCGCGGTGAAATGCGGCGTCACCAGCGCCAGCCGGCGGCGCACCCCGGCGGCGGCGAGGATCGCGTCGAGATCCGACTGGCCGTCGCCGAGCAGCGCCACCCCGGCGTGATCCCAGCAGCCATAGTCGGCGAGCGTCCACTCATGATCGGCCGCCGGATGGCCGCGCCGCATCACCAGCACCACCCGGTCGTCGGCGAGCGGCGCGCTCATCGCGCCGGGCGGCAGCGGCGCCGAGGCGACGGCGAAGGCGAGATCGACGGCGCCGCTTTCGATCCGCGCCTGGATGTCATTGCCATAGGGCAGCAGAACGAGATCAATGCCGGGCGCTTCCGCCGCCAGCCGCGCCATCACCGCCGGGATCAGCCCGACGGTCTGGCTATCCGACCCGGCGATGCGGATGGTGCGGCGGGCCTCGGCGGGATCGAAAGGCGCCGTCGTCAGCATCTCGCGGATGCCGCCGAGCATCGCTTCGAGTTGGGGTTGCAGCGCCACGGCGCGCGGCGTCAGGACGAGGCCGCTGCGCCCGCGCACCAGCAGCGGATCGTCGAGCAGCGCCCGCAGGCGGGCCAGCGCCCGGCTCATCGCCGGCTGGCTGAGGCCGCTTTCGGCAGCGGCGCGGGTGACGTTGCGGTGGCGCAGCAGCGCTGCCAGCGGCGGCAGCAGGTTAAGGTCGACGCCATCTAAATTCGTCTGGTGCATAGTGATGATATAAACAATGCATTTCCGATATAAACAACCCGGCTTTATCCATCGCTTCGTGGCGGCGCGTTGCGCCGCTGAAACGGAGAATGACGATGTCTGAAGAAATCCTGGTCCTCGGCTATGGCGCCGTTGGCCGTGCCGTCGTCGCACAACTGCTCGCCGAAGGGCGGCACCTGCGGGTGGCGCAACGCTCGCGCCCCGCCGACCTGCCGCCGGCGGTGCCCTTCACCCCCTGCGACCTGCTCGACGCCGGCTCGGTCGCCGCGGCGATGGCGGGGGCGGCGCAGATCGTCGTCGCGATCGGCTTTCCCTATGACGGCAAGACCTGGGCCGCCGCCTGGCCGCGCGCCATGGCCAATCTCGTCGCCGGCGCCGAAGCCGCCGGGGCGCGCGTCGTCTTCCTCGACAATCTCTACATGTATGGCGCCCAGACCGCGCCGCTGCGCGAGGACATGGCGCTGACCTCGGTCGGCGCCAAGCCGGCGGCGCGTGCCGCGGCGACGCGCGTCTGGCAGGCGGCGACGCACCGCGTCAGATTCGCCGCGCTGCGCGCCCCCGATTTCTACGGCCCCGGGGTGACGCTGTCGCAGCTCGGCGATCTTGCCTTCGGCGCGCTGGCGCGCGGCAAGGCGGCGCAGCTCATCGTCCCCGCCGACACGCCACACGACTTCGCCTATGTCCCCGACATCGCCCGCGCGCTGGTGCTGCTGCTCGATGCGCCGGACAGCGACTTCGGCCAGATCTGGCACATGCCGTCGGCGCCGACGCAGACCTTGCGCCAGATCCTGACGCTCGGTGCCGATGCGATCGGCGCCCGGCCGCGCGTCTTCGTCATCCCGAGCTTCGTCCAGCCGCTGCTCGGGCTGTTCGTGCCGATGCTGCGCGAGATGCGCGAAATGCACTTCCAATGGGATCGGCCCTATCATGTCGACGCGCGCCGCTTCACCGCGCGCTTCGGCTTCGTGCCGGCTCCGTTTGCCGTCGGCGCCGCGGCGACGGCGCGGTCGTTCGTCGGGTCGGCGCCGAAGCCGGTGATGGGCGCGGCGGTTGCTGCCTGATCGCGGGAGTTCGACAGCCTATGCGGCGACGGCCAGCCCGATCGCCGCTGCCGCCGCGGTCTGGCGGACATCGAAGCTGAGCAAGGTCGCGCCAAGG
Organism: alpha proteobacterium AAP81b; assembly: GCA_001295935.1. Taxonomy (GTDB): domain Bacteria; phylum Pseudomonadota; class Alphaproteobacteria; order Sphingomonadales; family Sphingomonadaceae; genus Sandarakinorhabdus. Next base: position 11,307 of record LJHX01000017.1, on the reverse strand, counting down.
CGGCGGCAGATGACGATGTGCAGCGCGTCGGGCATTCGCAACGGAATTTCGGCGCCATTGAGAAGGCGAGTGCAGCTCGCCATGTCCCCGGGAGCGAGCGGCACCAGGACCGTCGACGTCGTCACCCAATCCTCGGCGACGGCGACGATCGCCTGCCACGTGGCGGCATCGAGCGTGCGGTTGCGGCGCATCGCGGCCGCCACCGCGGCGAACTCGGCGACCGTGACATCGGATACGGCGAGGCTGTCGCCGCCGGCAATTGCGGCGCGGACCGCCGGCGTATGGGGATCGGCGACGAACAGCGCCACAAAGGCGCTGGTATCGAGGTAGATCACGCCTCGCGCATGGCGACGACCAGCGCCACCGCTTCGGCTTCGACCGGCAGACCTGCGCGTGCCAGCGCGGCGTCGAGCCAGGCCAGTGCGGCGGCGCCGGTCAGTGGCGGCGGCGCCGACGATGTGTCGATGGCGCGCAATTCGGCGACCGGCCGGCCATAGCGGGTGATCGTCGTCACCTCGCCGCGCTCGGCCGCCTGCAGCAGCGCCGGCAGGCGGTCTTTGGCGTCGGCGACACTGACGGCGGCCATGGCGTGATCCTGAACAGTGTTGGCTGTCATGGCCAACATAAGCCGCGGCGCCTGGTGTCGCAAGCAACACCAGGCGCCGCGCCACCCCGCCTCAGAACTTCTTGCGCGCGGTGATCCCGATCGTCCGCGGCTGGCCGACGTTGAACGCCAGCCGGGCGCGGCCGCCGCGCTCGCGGTCGAACGACAGCAGCGGCGTTTCGTCGAAGACATTGTTGACATAGGCCGAAATCGACAGGCCACTGCTGTTGGCCCAGGTGATCGACAGATTGACCAGCTGATAATCGCGCAGGCGCAGGTTGAGCAGGGTCGCGTCATTGCCCGAGGCGCCGGCGAAGGGCAGGCCCGAGACAAAGGCGCGCGGGTTGTTCTCCTGATCGCCCGGCTGGGTATAGCGGTTGCCGACATGCTGGATCGAGGCGAGGAAGGTCGCCGTCTGCCCATTGCCGATTTGCGCTTCATAGCTGGCGTTTGCCGAGACCTGGAACTGCGGCACCGTCGGCAGGCGATTGCCGTCGCGGATGCCGCCGATCACCGCGCCCGTCCCGTCGCGCACGGTCGAATCGAAGCGGGCATCCTGAATGGTGCCCGAAATGCCGACGTCGAAGCCCGGCGCCGGATTGGCCGTCACTTCCCATTCGAAGCCGAACGAATGCGCCTTGGGGGCGTTGAAGACGACGCGGCTCGAGCACGATCCGGCGTCGAGCGTCACCTGCAGATTGTTGATGTCGTTGTAGAAGACCGCGGCATTGGCGGTGAAGCCACGGCCGCGCGCCTTGACGTTGGCTTCATAGTTCCACAGCGTTTCGTCGCTGTAGCGCTGGTAGCCGCCGAAGATCGCCAGGTCCTGCGCCGAGCACAGCCCGGCATTGAGCGGATCGTTGACGCCGCCCAAGCGGAAGCCCTTGGCGGCCTGGAGATTGACGGTGAAGTTGCGGCTCGCCTCATAGCTGGCGATGACGCGCGGCGTGAAGCCGTCCGAGCTGGTCCGGTTGCCGGGCGCGTTGAAGTTGGTGAAATTGTCCGAGTTGGAGAACAGGCCACCCGATTGGAAGGTACGTTTTTCGTCGAAATTATAATAGCGACCGCCGGCGGTCAGCTTGAAACCGCCGCCGAAATTATAGCTGGCTTCACCAAAGATCGCCCATTGCTGCAGCTTGTAGCGCAGGTCGGCATTGTAGGGCGAGTTCAGCGGGAAGCCGTTGGCAACCGCCGCCGAGGTGCCGGCGCCCAGCGTCGCATCGACGAAGGCATCATAGCCAGGGGTCGGCAGCCGCTGGGCATAGTTGCGCTTCTGGTCGGTGAAGAAGCCGCCGACGACCCATTGCAGCGGACCATCGCTGTTCGACGACAGCCGCAGTTCCTGGCTGAACTGTTCGACGTCGGTCGTGTCGCGCAGGTTCGACGGAAGCAGCACCGCCGCTGTCGGCAGGCCGAGGTCGACCGACACCGAGCCGGTAAGTGCCGAGGCATCGCGGCTGACGAGCACGTCGCGGTTCACATAGCTGCTGACCGAAGTGACCGTCACGCCGCCTAGATCGAGGCCGATGTTGAGATCGGCGAGCAGGAACTTGTCCTTGAAGCGCTCGCGCAGCAGCAGATATTGCTGGCGGTTGCCGAGCTGGATCGCCGGGCGCGTCGTGGTGAAGGGCTGGGCGTAGAGATTGAAGGCTTCCTGGCGGTTGAAGCCGTCGGCGACGACTTCCTGATAGACGACGCGCGGCGTGATCGTCAGCGTGTCGGTCGGCTTGAGCGTCAGCGCCAGGCGGCCGCCGTAACGCTCGCCCGAATTGACATTGTTGCCGCCCGCGGGGCCGAGGGCATCGATGAAGCCGCCGTAGCGGGTGTAATAGCCGACGGCGCGCACCGCGGCGCGGTCCGACAACGGCACGTTGATCGCGCCCTTGATCGACCCACCGACCGCATCCTCGGCGACGAGATTGACATTGGCCTCGACCGAGCCCTCGAGCTTGTCGGTATTGGGCTGGGCGGTGATGAAGCGGACGGTGCCGCCGACCGACCCCGAACCGAACAGCGTGCCCTGCGGCCCGCGCAGCGTTTCGACGCGGGCGAGATCGAACAGATCGACATCGGGGGTGAACAGCGACAGCGAGATCACCGATTCATCGAGATAGATGCCGACCTGTTCCTTGACCCCCGGCTGGTCGCGGACGATCTGGCCCGACGAAACGCCGCGGATGGCGACCTGGCTCTGGCCGGGGCCGAGGTTCTGGATGGTGAGGCCGGCGACCGAGCGCGACACGTCTTCGAGCGTGGTGGCGTTGCTGCGCTGCAGTTCCTCGGCGGTGACGGCGTTGATCGAGAAGGGGACGTTCTGCAGCGTCTCGTTGCGCTTGGTTGCAGTGACGATGATTTCGTTGCTGTCGGTCTCGGCGGCATCGGCGGCCTGGGCGGTCTGTGCGGCGGCGTTGCCGGCGATCAGTGCCGAGACGGCGACCGACGCGAGGACGAAACGGCGCACAGCGCCGTTCGAAGAATTGTTTATCATTTCCTACCCCAATTGGTTTGATTGGCTTGATTGCCCTGAAGCTAGTGGTCGCGGCGGGTGAAGCAAACCATGTGCTGCTGCGACGCCTCGGTAATTCGGGCGCTGTTGCAGCTTGACAACAATTTTCGTGGTCTTTGCGTTCTTGCCGCCGGTCCCGGCCGCATCGCATGGCAAGGTGATGCCGCCACCCCCCATCGGGGTCATGCCAGCGCACGCCGGCATGACCTGCCACGGATGGGGAGCATGGCGCGCCGATACGAAAAAGGCCGCCCCTTGCGGAGCGGCCTCGATCGTCATTGGCCTAAACGTCAGTCGCGGCTGCCGGTCAGGAAGTCGGGCAGGCTGCCACCTTCGGCGGCGTCCTCGAGCGGGGCGCGTTCGCGCGGGGGCCGATCGCCGTCGCTGCGCGGGCCGCGATCACCGCCGTCGCGGCGGGGACCGCGATCGCCGCCATCGCGGCGCGGGCCACGATCGTCCCGGCTGCCGCCGTCCCGCCGCGGGCCGCGATCCGAGCGCGGCGGCCGGTCGTCGCCGCCTTCACGCGGCGGACGGGTATCGGCGATTTCCGCGCCGGTTTCCTGGTCGACGAGGCGCATCGAGAGGCGGACCTTGCCGCGCTCGTCGACGGCGAGGACCTTGACCTTGACCGCCTGGCCCTCGGTCAACACGTCCTTCACATTGGCGACACGCTCGTTCTTGATTTCCGAGATGTGGACGAGGCCGTCCTTGCCACCCATGAAGTTCACGAAGGCGCCGAAATCGACCATCGACACCACCTTGCCGGTGTAGATCTTGCCGACCTCGGCTTCCATAGTGATGCCTTCGATCCACTTGCGGGCGGCGGCGATCTTCTCGGGGTCCGACGAGGCGATCTTGACGGTGCCGTCGTCGTCGATGTCGACCTTGGCGCCGGTCGTCGCGACGATTTCGCGGATGACCTTGCCGCCGGTGCCGATGACGTCGCGGATCTTGTCCTTGGGCACCTGCATCGTTTCGATGCGCGGCGCATGGGCCGACATTTCCTCGCGGGTGTGATCGAGCGCCTTGGCCATTTCGCCCAGGATGTGCGCGCGGCCGGCCTTCGCCTGGTCGAGCGCGACGCGCATGATCTCTTCGGTGATTCCGGCGATCTTGATGTCCATCTGGAGGGCGGTGACGCCTTCCGAGGTGCCGGCAACCTTGAAGTCCATGTCACCGAGGTGATCTTCGTCACCCAGGATGTCGCTGAGAACGGCGAAATCCTTGCCTTCGAGGATCAGGCCCATGGCGATGCCGGCGACCGGACGGGTGAGCGGCACGCCGGCGTCCATCATCGCCAGCGACGCGCCGCAAACGGTGGCCATCGACGACGAGCCGTTCGACTCGGTGATGTCCGACAGGACGCGGATCGTGTACGGGAAGCTTTCCTTCGGCGGCAGCACGCCATGGACGGCGCGCCAGGCGAGCTTGCCATGGCCGATGTCGCGACGGCTCGGCGCGCCGAAGCGGCCGACTTCCCCCACCGAATAGGGGGGGAAGTTATAGTGCAGCATGAAGCGTTCGTACTTCAGGCCGTCGAGGCCATCGATCATCTGCTCCGAATCGGCGGTGCCGAGCGTCGTCGTGACGATCGCCTGGGTCTCGCCGCGGGTGAACAGCGCCGAACCATGGGTACGCGGCAACAGGCCGACCATCGCTTCGATCTGACGGACGGTCTTGGTGTCGCGGCCGTCGATGCGGCTGCCGTCCTTCAGAATGGCGCCGCGGACGATTTCGCCCTCGAGCTTCTTGAACAGCTTGCCGGCCTTCTGCTGGGTGGCGCTGTCCTCGTCAGCGAACAGCGGCTTCATCTTGGCCTTGGCGTCGGCGAGCGCCTGCTGGCGCGCCGACTTGCCCGTCAGCTTGTAGGCGGCGGCGATATCCTTGCCGACGGCCTTCTTGATCTGCGCCAGCATCGCGGTGTTGTCGGGGATGGCGAGATCCCAGGGGTCTTTCGCTGCCTTTTCGGCGAGCGCGATGATTGCCTGGATCACCGGCTGGATGCCGCGATGGGCGAACATGACGGCGCCGAGCATTTCGTCTTCCGAAAGCTCCTTGGCTTCCGATTCGACCATCATCACGGCATCGTGCGTGCCGGCGACGACGAGATCGAGCCGGCCTTCGGCGATCTGCGTCTTGGTCGGGTTGAGGATATATTCGCCATCGGTGAAGCCGACGCGCGCCGAGGCGATCGGACCCATGAACGGCACGCCCGAAATGGTCAGCGCGGCCGACGCGGCGATCATCGCCACCATATCGGCCTCATTCTCGCCGTCATAGCTCAGCACCTGGGCGATGACGTTGATCTCGTTGTAGAAACCTTCCGGGAACAACGGGCGCAGCGGGCGATCGATGAGGCGGCTGGTCAGCGTCTCATGCTCGGTGGCGCCGCGTTCGCGCTTGAAGAAGCCGCCGGGGATGCGGCCGGCGGCGCTGAACTTTTCCTGGTAATGGACGGTCAGCGGGAAGAAATCCTGGCCTTCCTTGACGGACTTTGCCGCGGTGACGGCGCAGAGCACGACGGTTTCGCCATAGGTGGCGAGCACGGCACCATCGGCCTGGCGGGCGATGCGGCCGGTTTCGAGGGTCAGCGTGCGGCCGCCCCATTGGATTTCTTGTTTGTGGATATTGAACATGGTTGGTCTTTCGTATCGCGCCGGGGCCCCATTGCCGCAGCGCTGCCTGCAGGTCCGCGAAATGTGCGGGCCGGCCGCGGCGACCATCGCCGGAGCCGGATAAACGAACGGCCCCGCAGGGGGGCCGTCCGAGGTTATTTGCGAAGCCCGAGCTTCGCGATGAGATCGGTGTAGCGCTGCTGGTCGATCTTCTTGAGATAATCGAGCAGCGAGCGGCGCTTGTTGACGAGGACGAGCAGGCCGCGGCGCGAATGATTGTCCTTGGCGTGCGTCTTGAAATGTTCGGTAAGGTTCGAAATGCGTTCCGAGAGAATCGCGACCTGGACTTCGGGAGAACCCGTGTCATTGGCGGCGCGGGCATTGCCCTGGATGACTTCGGCCTTGCGTTCGGCGGTAATCGACATCGTCATACTCCTTCAATCGATGTTGAACCCGCGCAATACCTTCACCTCTCCGTCAAGGAGCTCGACCAACGCCACGGGAACAGCACCGAGGGCGGCGAGATAGGTGCCGGAAGCGGCGGGGCGCCCGAAAAGCCTGCGCCCCTGTCGGAGTGCCGCCGCTTCGTCGGGATCGATGGCGAGAGCCGGGATGTCGTCCAGCCCTGCCATCAGTGGCAAGAGTGCCTGTTCAAGCTCCCCCCCCTGCACCAGCGCGGTCAAATTGTCCAGCGATATCGCCTCGGCCAGGGTGAACGGACCGGCGCGCGTTCGGCGCAGCATGGTGACATGGCCGACGGTGCCGAGCGCCAGCGCAAGATCGCGCGCCAGGCTGCGGACATAGGTGCCCTTCGACACCAGCGTCGACAGCGTCGCTGAGTCGGCATCGGCGGCGAGGAGCGTCAGCGAATGGATGGTGACGGCGCGGGTGGCGAGCACGACCGTCTCGCCCGCCCGCGCCCGGGCATAGGCGCGTTGGCCATCGACCTTCAGCGCCGAATAGGCCGGCGGCACCTGTTCGATAGGCCCGGTGAAGCGCGGGAGTATCGCCGTGACCGCCGCCGGACCGGGCCGCACGTCCGATGTGGCGATCACCTCGCCTTCGGCATCCTCGGTCGCCGTCGCCGCGCCCCAGGCGACGGTGAAATCATAGCCCTTGCGGGCATCGAGCATCCGCCCGGCAAGCTTGGTCGCCTCGCCGATGGCGATCGGCAGCACGCCCGTCGCCAGCGGATCGAGCGTGCCGCCATGGCCGATGGAATTCGGCCGGATGCCGATGCCCCGGAGGATGCGCTTGACCGCCGCGACGCCTTGCGCGCTCGACAGGCCCAGCGGCTTGTCGAGGACAATCCAGCCATGGAGGCTCATGCCGCGATCGCTGTAACGTGCCCGGTGTCGGCATAGGCGAGGATCGCTCTGTCCCGCGTCAGCAACGGCACTTGCAGCACCCGCGCGGTCGCGATCAGCCAGCGGTCGGACGGATCGCGGTGCAGCAGGCCTGGAAGATAGGCGGCATCAAGCGCGATTCCGGCCGTGAACGGCACCTCACGGATGCCAGGCAACTGCAACGCGTCGGCAAACCAGCGCCGACCATCGGGCAGAAACATGCCAGCGGTACGACCGGTCCGCGTCGCCAGCAGGCCGATCTCCCACGCCGACGCCGCGGACACCAGCACGGCGCCAGCAGGCGTTGCAGCACGGATGGCATCACGCGCTTGGGCGCGCAGCTCACGCCCGCCAACCAGCGCGATCAGCACATTCGTGTCGAGAAGGATCACAGCAGATGCGCGAACTTCTCGGCGAAGCGCCGGTCCATCTCGTCAAGGTCGGCTTCGGAATAGGGCGAGGCTTCCCAGTCGAAGTCCTCAGGGATGTTGGTTTGGCCTTTCATGCACCCGAACAGGGCATCGGCCGCCAGTGGCGCGTCATCGGTGACCACGGTGAGCGTGACGAATGGCTTGCCGCGCTTGGTAACATGGATTCGATCGAGCTTGCGCGATGCGCCAGCATCCATCAATTCCAAGCACTTGGCCTTGAACTCGGTCGCACTGACGGTGGTTTCAAACGGCGTTGCCATGGCTCGCTCCAACTGGTCAGCACCATATGACCATTGGGCGCCGTCGCGGCAAGGTCACGTCGCCACGCCTCGCAGCGCCGCCGACTCCTCGCCGGGCAGCAGCGAGAAGATTGCCGTGTCGCGCAGATAGCCCGTCCAGGTCGTGCGGTTCTGTCGCAGCGTCCCCTCGCGCACCGCGCCGAGTTTCAGCACCGCGGCGATCGAGCGGGTGTTGCGGGTATCGACCTCGAAGACGATGCGGTGGATGCCGCAGGCGCGCGCATGGTCGATCATCAGCCGCTTCATCGCGAGGTTGAAGGGCCCGCCGCGCGCCGCCGGGGCGATATAGGTGCCGCCGATGGCGACGCTGCTGTTGGCCGGGCTGTGATCATAATAGCTCGTCATGCCGACCAGCGTGTCGCCATCATGAACGGCATAGACGCGGCGCCGCCCGTCGCTGAGCAGGGCGTAGAAATTGCCGGCGAAGGCCGCCCCCGCCATCGAATAGGGGTAGATCGCCCAGATCTCGTCATCGAGCGCGCAGGCGGCGCGCAGCGGCTCGCGATGGTCCTCGGTCAGCGGCTCCAGATGCACGCGTCCCGCCGACAGCGGCACATAAAGGTCAGGCGTCGTCGTCGCCATCTTCCCTCTCCGGTCGCGACGCCGCGAGATCGCGTGCCACCTCGGGGCGGCGCAATATGGCGTCGATATGGGCGCCGGCGTCGAAGCTGTCGTCGCGGCGGAAGGTCAGTTCGGGGGTGTATTTGGTGGCGAGCTTGCGCGCCACTTCGCCGCGCAGATAGCGGCCATGGCTGGTCAGCGCGGCGATCACCGCGGCGTCGTCACCGCCGGCCAGCGCCTTGACGAAGACCGTGGCGTGGCGAAGGTCGGGCGATACCCGGACTTCGTTGACCGAGACGAGCAGCCGGGTCAGCAGCTCGTCGCGAAGCTCGCCGCGGCCGATGACTTCGGCGAGCGCATGGCGGACCTGCTCGCCGATGCGCAGCAGGCGGACCGAGCGGCCACCGTTCTTGGCGATTCCGGCATCGGGGGTGGAACGAGGCATAAGCGCAACTATGGCTTCTGATGTGGCGACGGCAAGGCGGAAGGCAACGTCGCGCGAATATTGTGGCAGCAAAAGTGCCGATAGCGGCGATCAGGGCCGCAGCGACACCGTCGCCGCGGCCCTGAGGCGCAACTACAGCGTGCGTTCCTTCATCTCGACCTCGAAGGTCTCGATGAAATCGCCCGCCTTGACGTCCGACGAATCGGCAAGCGTGATGCCGCATTCGAGGCCGACCTTGACCTCGGCGACATCCTCCTTGAAGCGCCGCAGCGACGCGATCGAGCCATTGTAGATGATGACATCGTCGCGCATGACGCGCGCCCTGAGGTTCTTCTTGATGAAGCCCTCGGTGACGCGCAGACCCGCCGCCTTGCCGGTCTTGCCGGCCTGGAAGACTTCCAGCACCTGGGCACGCCCGACGACGGTTTCAAAGGCCTCGGGGCCGAGCTGGCCGGCCATCGCCGCCTTCACTTCGTCGACAAGGTCGTAGATGACGTCGTAATATTTCAGCGCGACGCCATCGCGCTGGGCGATCTCGCGCGCCTTGGGGTTGGCGCGGACGCCGAAGCCGATGATCGGCGCACCGCTCGCCTTGGCGAGCGTCACATCGCTTTCGGTGATTCCGCCGACCGACGCCAGCAGCACCTTGCAGCGGATGAGGTCGGAGCCGATCTTCGACAGCGACCCGGCGATGGCTTCGGCCGAGCCCTGGGTGTCGGCCTTGACGACGACCGGATATTCTTGCGCCTTCTTCTCACGCAGCACCGAGAACATCGATTCAAGATCAACCGGCTCGGCCTGGATGCGCTTGGCGTTGGCGAGGCCGGCACGATATTCGGCGACCTCGCGGGCACGTGCTTCGCTTTCGACGACAGTGACGATATCGCCGGCCATCGGCACGCCGGTCAGGCCGAGCACCTCGACCGGGGTCGACGGCAGCGCTTCCTTGATCTGGGCGCCCTTGTCGTCGACCAGCGCGCGGACCTTGCCCCATTCCTGGCCCATGACGAAGATGTCGCCGCGCTTCAGCGTGCCGCGGCGGACGAGGACGGTGGCGAGCGCGCCCTTGCCCTTGTCGAGCCGCGCTTCGATCACCGTGCCTTCGGCGGCGCGATCGGGGTTGGCGCGCAGTTCGAGGATTTCGGCCTGCAGCAGGATCTTCTCGATGAGATCGTCGAGCCCGGTCTTCTGGGTTGCCGACACCTCGACATCCTGGACTTCGCCGCCCATCGATTCGACCTGGACGTCGTACTGCAGCAGCGCCTGGCGGATCTTCTCCGCATTGGCGCCCGCCTTGTCCATCTTGTTGATGGCGACGATCATCGGCACCTGCGCCGCCTTGGTGTGCTGGATCGCCTCGATCGTCTGCGGCATGATGCCATCGTCCCAGGCGACGACGAGAACGACGATGTCGGTAATGCCGGCACCGCGGGCCCGCATCGCCGTGAAGGCCTCATGGCCCGGCGTGTCGAGGAAGGTGATCCGGTCCTTCGACTTGGTGACGATCTGATAGGCGCCGATGTGCTGGGTTATGCCGCCGGCCTCGCCCTTGACGACGCTGGTGCCGCGCAGCGCGTCGAGCAGCGACGTCTTGCCGTGATCGACATGGCCCATGATGGTGACGACCGGCGGGCGCGGGACGAGATGTTCGTCGGTATCGGCGGCGCCGACCATGCCCTTTTCGACGTCCGATTCGGACACGCGAACGATGTTGTGGCCGAATTCGGTCAGCACGAGTTCGGCGGTATCCTGGTCGATCTCCTCATGCGCCGCGGTCGGCACGCCCATGCGGGCGAGCAGGCGGACGACATTGTTGGTCCGCTCGGCCATGCGGTTGGCGAGTTCCTGGACGGTGATGCTGTCGGGAACGGTGACGTCGCGGACCTGCTTGGCGCGCGAGCCGAGGCGGCCACGCTCCTTCTCGCGAGCACGGCGGAGCGCCGCGAGACTGCGGGTGCGGACATTCTCGTCATCCCCCAACGCCCGGGTAACGGTGAGCTTGCCCGACTGGCGACGATCGTCGCCCATGCGCGGCCGCGCCGGCTTGGCGGCGAGCTCGGGCTTGCGACCGGGCAGGGCACGGACGCGGAGACGCTCTTCCTCTTCGTCGAGTTCGGCGACGAGCGAGCCCGGACCGCCGGGGACCACGGGGCCACCCTCCTCGGGGGGCGCGGCGGCTGCAGCGGCGGCGCGCGCGGCGGCTTCCTCCTCGAGACGGCGCTTTTCTTCGAGGCGCAGGCGCTCGGCTTCGGCGGCTTCGGCCTTGGCGGCTTCCTCGCGGATACGGGCTTCCTCGAGGCGGCTGAGCCGCTCTTCCTCGGCCTGGCGGGCATACATCGCCGCCATTTCCTGCGGCGTCATCCGCGGCCCGCCGCCGGGGCGGACGGGGCCACGCATGTCGGCGCGCGGTTCGGGGCGACCGCCGCGGTTATCGCCGCGAGCGTCGGGGCGACCTTGCGGCGGCCGGCCGGCGGGGGCGCCGGGACGCGCTGGCGCGGGG
>LJHX01000169.1 GCA_001295935.1 alpha proteobacterium AAP81b | reverse complement strand
GATCGGCGTCGATCAGCCGCGCCAGATAGGCCTCCTCGCTCGCCGCCGCGCCGGCGGCGACCTGATCGGCGAGCCATTGCGCCTGGGGTTCGGCAACGCGGTAGGTCGTCATGCCGGCAGGATAAGGCCGCTGGTGGTGGCGGGCAAGGCGGGGTGGGGCCGGAATGGTGGTGGGCGTCGGTTGCACTCACCCTCGCCCAGGCGCTTCGCGCCACCCCTCTCCCTCGAGGGGAGAGGGGAAGTGGGCGGGTTAAGCAGGGATTTCAGAGGTGGCGGTCGGCGTCCATGCGCTGGTGGAGGACGCGGAGAACCCGCAGCCGGTTGCCGAGCAGGCGGTAGTAGATGACGTGCGATCCGACGCTGCGCCGCCGCGTGCCGTTGCTCCGGCTCGCCAGCAGCGTCCCGACCAGCGGATAGTCGAGCAGCAGCGCCAGCGCCTCGCCGATCAGGCCCATGTAGGTGTCGGCCTGTTCCAGCCCATGATCGTCGATGCTGCGCTGGTAGATCGTGTCGAGATCGGCGAGCGCCGCCCATGCAAAATCAAGCCGTGGCATCGCGATGGCGGGCGCGGATGCCGGCGAACACCTCCTCGATGCTCATCTCGACAAAACCGCTCGCCTCGCCCTCGTCGAGCGCCGCATGCAGCGCCGCCAGCTTCGCGGCATGTTCGCGATCGGCGTCGATCAGCCGCGCCAGATAGGCCTCCTCGCTCGCCGCCGCGCCGGCGGC
>LJHX01000168.1 GCA_001295935.1 alpha proteobacterium AAP81b | reverse complement strand
CCGCCAGCATCACCGCGGCGCGCGGGCTGGCGCCCGAGACGAGGTCGGGGCTGGCGCGCGTCGCGCGGACCAGCGCCACGACATAATCGACGACATCGCCGACGAGCGTCAGCCCGGCGACGACGGACTTGGCTTGCGCCAGTTCGCCCGCGGCGGTCTGCGCGGCGAGGCGCTCGGCGGCGGCGATATTGCCGCCGCTGCGCTGGCCGTGCGCCGCGACGATGGCGCGTTCCTCGTCAAGGCTGGGGTAGCCGAGCACATGCTTGAACAGGAAGCGGTCGAGCTGCGCCTCGGGCAGCGGATAGACGCCGTGGTTCTCGATCGGGTTCTGCGTCGCCACCAGCATGAAATGGTCGGAAAGCGGGTGGGTGACGCCGTCGATGGTGACGCCGCGTTCCTGCATCGCCTGGAGCAGCGCCGCCTGGGTCTTGGGCGGGGTGCGGTTGATCTCGTCGGCGAGCAGCAGTTCGGTGAAGATCGGGCCCCTCGTGAGCGTGAAGGCACTGGTCTGGAAGTTGAACAGGTTGGAGCCGAGAATGTCCCCCGGCATCAGGTCCGGCGTGAACTGGATGCGGCCGTAATCGAGCCCGGTCGCCCGCGCGAAACATTGCGCCAGCAGCGTCTTGGCGACCCCCGGCGGGCCTTCGAGCAGGACATGCCCACCCGACAGCAGCGCCACCAGCAGCAGCCGCACGGCTTCGGCCTGGCCGGTGACCGCGGTGGCGACCTCGGCCTCGATGCGCCGGGCAAGGCCCGCGACTTCAGTAACGGTCATGGTCATCAGGCAATCGTCTCCTGCCAGCGAAACAGCGCCCGGGCGGCGGCGAGGGCGTCGGTTCGTCCGGTTGCAGCGGTGGCGGCGGCGGCGAGCGCGGCATAATCGCCGCCGCCACCTCGCCGTGCCAGCCAGTCGTCGAGCCCGGCGCCGGTCAGCCCCGACGGGGCGCGCAGCCGGGCGGCGGCGGCGTCGCGCATCAGGCCGGCATAGCGCGCCGCCATCGCCGCCTCGCGCCGCCCCATGCGGATCAGGCTGGCGGCATTGTCGACAAGCGCGCGCTTGCCGAAGGCGATGGCGCGCGGCGGCGCCGGCGGCGTGCCGAAGCGCGCCGCCCCCGCCCAGGCGGCGAGCGCGCCGGTGACGAGCAGCGCCAGCGTCAGCGCCAGGAAGGGCGGTTCGAAGGCGGTGCGCAGCAGCGATTGCGAGCGGCCGAAGCCGTGCAGGGTGACGTCGAAGACGATGCCGCCGGGGCGGCCATCGGCGAGCGCGACGAGCAGGCGGACGGCGGCCTGGGCGTTCGCAAGCTTGGCGATGCCCTGATTGTCGATCAGGTCGGGGTCGGCGAGGACATAGAGGTTCTTCGCCGCCGTCCAGCCGATGACGATTCGCTCCTGTGGCCCGACAAGCACGGGGTCGAGGCCGCTCGTCGGCGCCAGGCTGCGGGCATCGCCCGGCGCCGCGAGGCGGAGGTCGGGGTAATCGATGCCCACGAGCGCCGCGCCGTCGGGAATGGCGCCCTCGACGATGGCAAGCCGCGGCAGCAGGCGGCGGAGCGGCATCGCCGCCGCTTGGCCGCCCAGCGGTGCGACGCGCTGCGCCCAGTGCGGCTTCAAGGGCAGCGGCGCGGTCAGATGCTTGGGCAGCACGATCAGCGTCGGGGCGCCGCGACGGCCGTCGATCAGCCGCTTGATCTCGGCGCCGTCGCTGTTGACGTCGGGGGTCAGCACCAGCAGCCCCGCGCCGGCGAGCGCCGCCTCGTCGCGGCCCACCTTGCCACCTTGCGAGGTCGCCGCCGCCAGCGCGACGATGCCGCTGTAGCCCGTCGCCGCCACCGACAGGCCATGGCTGCCGCCGTTGCGCCCGGGGTTCAGTTCGGTGCCGAAGGCCGACAACAGGGTGAAGGCCGCGGCGAAGAGGATGCCGAGGCCGATCAGCGCGGCGATGCCGGCGCGGTTGAAGCCGTCGCGGCCGGCGGCGACGGTTACGGAGGCAGGGGCGGTCATGCCCGCTGCCCACCGAAGGCGGCGCCGTTGTTGCCGCCAAAGGCGGCGGCGGCATAGGCGTCGCGGCAGTCGCGCCAGGCGTCCTCGCCGAGCGCGCGCCCGGCGAACAGCCCGGCTTCTACGATCGCCGCGATGCGGCCGAAGCCCTGCGCCACCGGCGGCGACAGCATGGGGGCGCGAGCGATGTCGCGGCTGGTGTCGGCGGGCGTCAAGGTGCCCGGGTAGCGCGCCTCGATCTGCTCGACGCTGCGCAGCAGCAGCAGGTGCGCCGCCTCGCCATAGGCGCCGGCGGCGGCAAGCGCCTCGGCTTCGGCGAGCAGCGCCCGCGCCGGCGCGACGTCGGGGCGCCATTCCTCCGGCGTCGCCGGGGCACGGCCCCGCCAGCGCGCGACGATCGGCGCCAGCCACAGCCACAGGCCGCGCAGGATCAGCAGCGCCACGACGATCAGCACGCCGTAGAAAAGATACCGCAGATAAGGCCCCAGCGTCGCCAGCCAGTCGAAAAGCGGCTTGAGCCAGGTCGGCGGCGTCGGCGGCACCATTGTCGGCAGATCGAACTGGGTGGCGCCATCGGCGACCAGCTGGCGATGCGCCGCGGCGATTCGCGCGGCGTCGGCACTGTCGATCTGTTCCGCTGTGCCGCCCAAGTTCCGTCACCTTCGCCAATCGGTCTTTACACAGCAAGCGGCGCCCTTCACAAGTACGACACGTTTTTCTGTTTTTCCGTTGTCGCGATATTGCAACAATGGAACGGGAATGGGGGCGGTGACATGGCGAGCTTGGCGGAATCGCAGGAACGTTTCGACATGGGCCGCGTCATCGGCCGGGCCTTCGGCGCGATTTCGCGCAACCCCGGGCTGTTCATCGGGCTGTCGCTGCTGCTGTTTTTCGTGCCGCAGATGTTCACCAGCCTGGTGGTGACGCCGGGCCTGAGCGGCGATGCCGCCGCCGCTTTTTCACCGATGCGTTTCGTGTCGCTGATCGTCGGTGCCCTGCTCGGCGTCTTCTTCAACTATCTGCTGGCGGCGGCGGTCAGCTATGCCACCGTCACCGATCTCGGCGGCGGCCGCCCGACGATCGGCGCCGCACTGGCGATCGGCATGCGCTACGCCCTGCCGTTGCTCGGGCTGGCGATCGTGTCGACGCTCGGCGTCTATCTAGGCATGCTGCTGCTGATCGTCCCCGGCATCATCTGGGCCTTGATGTGGAGCGTCGCCACCCCGGCGATGGTCGCCGAGGGGCTCGGCATCTTCGAAAGCCTCGGCCGCAGCCGCGTGCTGACCAAGGGCTGGCGCGGCTCGATCTTCCTGCTGCTGTTCGTCGTCGGCATCCTGCTGCTGGTGCCGCTGGTGTTGACGCCGCTGCTGACCGGCGCGGTGACCGCCGGCAGCCCGGTAGCGCCGCCGTTCAGCGCGGCGACGGTGATCGTCGCGCTGCTCTCGACGCTCGTCTATATGGCGTTCGGCGCGATCATCGCGGCGATCTATGTCGAGCTCAGGACGATCAAGGAAGGTGCCACCCACGAATCGCTGGCGAGCATCTTCGCCTGAGCGGCGGAACCGTCGCTGACAGGTCGTAACGGAACGTCGATTGGCAGCCGAGCCCGGGTCCCCTGATCGCTTCGACAGGGCACGTGTCGCAACGCGCGCCACCGGGGCGATCGCACGGCATCCGCAGCTGATCTTCGGGCTGGCGCTGCTGCTGCTGTTCGTCCCGGATCTGGTCGCGCAGGTCATCTTCGCGGCGCAGGGGCGGACCGTCGACACGGCAGAGGGCTTGTCCGCTGGCAGCGGTGGCGGCCTGATCGTCATCTTCGGCCATTATGTCGCGGCGGCGGCGATCGGCCAGGTCGTCGTCACCGAAGCCGGCGGCGGCCGGCCGCGTCTTGCAACCGCGCTCCGCGTCGCGGCCAGCGGGGCGCTGCGCTTCTTCCTGCTCAGCCTGCTGCTGCTCCTTGGCCTTGGCCTGTCCGTGGCGGGATTCGCCCTGGCGTTTTCGGCCGTGGCGCCGGACAGCCTCCTGCTCGGCTTCGGCGTGCTGTCGCTCGGCCTGCCACTTGGCTATCTTGCGCTGATGTGGAGCGTCGCCATTCCGGCGCTGGTTGCCGAGCGCCTCGGCGTGCTCGCCAGCCTCGGGCGCAGCCGGCGGCTGACCAAGGGCTGGCGCCGCTCGATCTTTGTGCTGCTGCTGATCGTCAGTGGACTGTTCCTGGTGGCAGGCGAGGTCTCGCAATTGCTGGCGGGGGCGCTCGGCGTTAGCCCGCTTGCCGCCGTATTGGACCTGCCCGGGTTGGTCGCCGGTTTGCTGCGCACCCCGGTCTACATGTTGCTGTACGCGCTCCTTGCCGCGATCTACCTCGAGCTCCGAATGATCAAGGAAGGCGTCAGCCACGATTCGCTGGCGGACATTTTCGCCTGAGGGCGCCGGGAGGACATGACGATGCTGAAGCCGATGATCGCGATCGCCGGGCTGGCCGGCGTACTGGCGTGCGGCGGCGCGGCGCTGGCGCAGGTGCCGCCCGCCGAGATCGGCGCGCGCAACGTGCCGGCGCCGTGGTGGATGGCGACCCCGGTGATCGCCTCGCTCGGCCGGGTGCGCACCGAACTGCCCGCCAATCGCGCCAGTTTCGAGGCGACCTTTACCGGACTCGACAAGACCGCCGAGCGCGCCCAAGCGGCGGCGGGCGAGAAGGTCCGCGAGATCGACGCGGCGCTGCGCAAAGTCGGCGCCGATCGCTTGGCGATCACCACCCAGTTCGAAACCAAGCCGCTGTACGAACAATATCGCGACAAGGACGGCAATTTTCAGGACAATGAGCGTCCCGACAAGATCGAGCGATATGCCGCGACCGCCACGGTCAGCATCGAGGTGCGCGACGTTGCTGTTCTCGAAGCCGCCTATAATGCCGTGCTGGCGGCGCGCCCCGAATCGATCGGCAGCGTCGACTTCGACTTGCAGCCCGATAATGCCACCAAGGCGTGGTTGCAGACCGAGGCGGTCAAGGACGCCGCTAACCGCGCCCGCCAGGCAGCGACGGCGGCGGGTGCCCATCTCGGCAGCGTGCGGATCATCGACCCGACCGCGCGGGTGTGCCGCACCGACGTGCTCGCCGGCTGGCCAAGCTATGGCGCCCCACCGCCCGCTACCGACGTTGCGCGAGGCATGATGGCGATGGAGGCGATGTCGGCGCCCGCGCCGCAAGTCATGGTCACCGGCGCCGTCGCCAAGCGCCCGCCGCCGCCCGTCGTCACATTGCAGCCGCCGCTCGAGGAACTCACCGACGAAGCCTGCGTCGTTTACGCGCTGCTGCCCTGAGGTGCGTCGGGGCGCGCCCGGCGGCGACGGCGCCTACCTTGCGCCGTCGCCGGCCGAGGGGCATATTGCAACCAGCCGCTGGCAATCCGATTGCGTGCCGCAAGGAATCGACGATGCTGGATACCGTGCAAGTCACCGCCAATCTGTCGCGCGAGGTCTTCGAACAGCTGAAGTCGCTCGCCGCGCGGCGCGGGATTGATGCCAATACCGCGCTCGCCCAGGCGATCGGCACCGAGGCGCTGCTCGCCGACAATGTCGGCCCCGACGACCAGGTGCTGATCCGCAAGCCCGACAATCGCGTATCCAAGGTCAATTTCGGGTCCTGACGGCGACCGCAATCGGGGGGCAGAGATGACCGACGCGACCACCGATCCCACAGCGCCGATCGATCTTTCCGCCATCAGGCCGACGTCGACCGCCGATCCCAACACCTCGCCGACGGCGACGAGCGTCACCCGCTTCGGGTCGCTCAACGACCGGACGCGCACTTACATCGCCTATGCTTTGGTAGGCCTGCTCGCGGCGCTGGTGGTCTTTCACTTCATCCAGAGCCTGCAACTCGTCTCGGCGTGCCATGCCGCCACCGCGGCGACATTGTGCAAGGTCGAGATCGACGCCTTCACGCTGGCGGCGAAGGAAACCCAGAATATCTTCACCGCCATCGTCGGCCTGGTCGGGTCGGTCGTAGGCTTCTATTTCGGCCAGAAATCCAACGAAGTCCGCAACGCCGACTGATCGTTTCAAGCGGCACGGGCCCGCGCCACCGCCTCGCGCACCAGCACGATGCGATCCTGGCCGAAATACATGTCGTCCTTGCCGACATAGAAGGTCGGCGAGCCGAAGCCGCCGCGGGCGATGAGCTCGTCGGTGGCGGCGCGCAGCCGCGCCTTGGTTTCGGGGGCGTCGGCCGCTTCGAGCGTCGCCGCCGGGTCGAGCCCCGCCGCCGCGCACGCCTCGGCGAGCACCGCCGGGTCGGCGATATCGCGGTCCTCGCCCCAGTAAAGTTCGAACACGCGGCGCGCGAAGGTCTCGCACGCCGCAGCGTCCGACGCGATCAGACAGGCGCGCATGGCGCGCGCCGAATTGATCGGAAAGATCGTCGGCGTCCATTTGATCGCCAGCCCCGAGCGCGCGATCCAGTCGCGCAGATCCTTGTTGAAATAGCGCGCCTTGGGCACCACCGGCTTTGTGCGCATTTCATAGACGCTGGGATTGACCGTGTTGAACACCCCGCCGACGAGGAACGGCCGAAAGCAGACGCCGAAACCATCCTCGCGCGCCGCGGCGCACAGCGCCTCGAAGCCGAGATACGTCCAGGGGCTGGAGCAATCGAAGAAAAATTCCACATCCATGCGTCGTTCCTTCGCGGGTCAGCCCCGGTGTAAACCCGCGTGCCCGGCATTGTGATAGCGCGGCCAGCCGCTACGATGCCCCCCATGATTTTCAGGAGACCTGCATGATCCCGACCATCGGCGCGACCCTGGCGCTGCTGCTGATGGCCCCCACCGGCCTGCCCCCCGCCGTCTCCCCAACGCTGGCACCGGCGGCCGATTTCGACACGACCATCTCGCAGATCGCCGGCCAGATCGACGCCAATGATGCCGCCGGCGCCCTCGCCCGGCTCGATGCGCTGCTGCCGGGGCTCGATCTGCCGGCGCAGCGCGGCACCGTCGAGGGCCTGCGCAGCTTCGCGCTGGCGCGCCTCGGCCGCCTGCCCGAAGCGCGCAAGGCCGTCGAAGTCGCCGTCGCCGCGACGCCGACGCCGTCGCAGCTGCTGCTCCGCCAGCTTTTCCTGACGCGCGTCTTCGATGGCGATGCCAACGCCGGCGCCGAGGCGATCACGCTGATCGCCGCCTCCTACCCCAAGGGCGTCCGCGAGCTGCCGTCCGAGCTGATCTTCCAGCTGATCTCGACGCTCAAGAGCGACGACCAGCGCCGCTTCGATCTCGCCTACACGCTGGCCGCGGTCGACTGGGAGCCCGCCGACGGCAAGATCGGCGATGGCGACGGCGTCCGCCTGCTGGTGCTCGCCGGCCTCGCCAAGCGCGACCGCATCGACGAGGCGGCACCCTTTCTCGACAAGGTCCAGGACCCCGCCGTGCTGCTGCGCCTCGGCGTCGATCGCCGCTTCGCCGCGCTGTGGCCGGCGATCGAGGCGCGGCTGGGGCCCGGCGCGCGCACCGCCTCGGCCGCCTATGTCGAGGCAGCGAAAGCGCGCTTCGATGCGGCGCCGACGTCGCTGATGGCGCGCCACGGCTATGCCCAGGCGCTCAATATCGCGGCGCGCGAGCCCGAGGCGCTGGCGGTGCTCGCGGACGTCGCGCCGACGCCCGCCGAGCTCGCCCGACTGAGCAGCCGCGAGATCTGGATCGTCAACCTCCAGGCCGACCTGATGGCCGATGCCGGCAAGATCGACGCCGGGCTGGCACGGCTGACGGCGCTCAATTCGAGCAGCAGCGAGGCGCGGCCGCAGCTGATCGGCACGATGATCAACCAGGCGCTGCTGGCGGTGGCGGCAGGCAAGGTCGAGGCGGCGCTGTCGGCGGTCGGCGTCGCTGAAAGCAACGCCAAGTTCGCCAGCGATTATGGCAAGGCCTTCATCGCCAGCGCGCGCGCCTGCACGCTGGTGCTGCAGGGCAAGGCCGGTGAGGCCGCGACCGCGGCGGCGCCGGCGCTCGCCCAGACCGACAACCCCGGTGCCAGGCTCGATACCGAAATCTGCCTTGGCCGGATGGACGCCGCCGCCAAGTCGCTGATCGGGCTGCTCGCCGACCCCGAAGAGGGGATCGACACGATGTTTTCGCTGCAACCCTTCCTGATCGCCGACCGCCCGGGCGTTCCGGGCAATGCCCACCGCGCGGGCCTGCGCGCGCTCAAGGCGCGGGCGGATGTGAAGGCGGCATTCCTCAAGGCGGCGCGGGATCTGCCGGCGGCGGTGTCGCCGCCGCGGTGAGGTTCGAGAAAATAGGGCCTCCGGCGACGGGACCCCATTGAAACAAGCGCGCGCGTGAGGGCATCCCCAAGCAAGGCTGAATGCGGCAGCGCGCTTGTTTCGATGGGCGCCCGCAGCAAGGGCCTGAGGCCCTTGACCCACTTTTGTGGGCTGGTCCTTCGGGATCGCGGGGCGAGCCTTGGCGTCGTACTTGCACGCCAACACGCTCATGCCGAGCGAAGTCGAGGCCCGGGCCCGGGCCGGAGCGTGCCTCGACTTCGCTCGGCATGAGCGTGACCGGTGTGTTTCGAACCGGCGTCAGCCGAAGACGCGGTCGAAAATCGTATCGACGTGTTTCAGATGGTAGCCGAGGTCGAACAGCGCTTCGAGTTCCTCGCGCGGCAGCAGCGCGGTGACCTGCGGATCGGCGGCGAGCAGGTCGAAGAGCTGCAAGGCGCCATCCGACTCCCACACCCGCATGGCGTTCCGCTGGACGAGCGAATAGGCGTCCTCGCGCGATGCTCCCGCCTGGGTCAGCGCCAGCAGCACGCGCTGCGAATGGATGAGGCCGCCCATCTTGCCCAAGTTCTTGAGCATCCGCTCAGGGTAGACGAGCAGCTTCTCGACGACGCCGGTCAGCCGGACCAGCGCGAAATCGAGTGTCACCGTCGCGTCGGGGCCGATCATCCGCTCGACCGACGAATGCGAAATATCGCGCTCGTGCCAGAGCGCGACATTCTCGAGCGCCGGCGTCACATAGCCACGCACCAGGCGGGCGAGGCCGGTGAGATTTTCGGTCAGCACCGGGTTGCGCTTGTGCGGCATGGCGCTCGAACCCTTCTGGCCGGGGGCGAAATATTCCTCGGCCTCGAGGACTTCGGTGCGCTGCAGGTGACGGATTTCGGTGGCCAGGCGCTCGACCGAGCCGGCGACGACGCCGAGCGTCGCGAAGAACATCGCATGGCGGTCGCGCGGGATGACCTGGGTCGAAACCGGCTCGACGGTCAGCCCCATGGCGTGAGCGACATGGGCTTCGACACGCGGATCGATATTGGCGAAGGTGCCGACGGCGCCCGAAATCGCGCAGGTGGCGATTTCGGCGCGCGCCGCGACAAGGCGCGCCCGGCACCGGTCGAACTCGGCATAAGCTTGGGCGAGTTTCAACCCGAAGGTCGTCGGTTCGGCGTGGATGCCATGGCTGCGGCCGATCGTCGGGGTGTGCTTGTGCTCGAAGGCGCGGCGGCGCAGCGCGGCGAGCAGGCCATCGACATCGGCGATCAGCAGGTCGGCGGCGCGGGCGAGCTGGACCGCTAGGCAGGTGTCGAGAACGTCCGAACTCGTCATCCCCTGGTGGACGAAGCGCGCCTCGGGACCGACATGCTCGGCGAGGTTGGTGAGAAAGGCGATGACGTCGTGGCGCGTCTCGCGCTCGATCTCGTCGATGCGCGCGACATCGAACTTGCCGCGTGCCCAGACGGCGGCGGCGGCCTCGCGCGGCACGACGCCGATCTCCGCGAGGGCGTCCATGGCATGGGCCTCGATCTCGAACCAGATCTGGAAGCGCGCCTCGGGCTCCCAAAGGGCGGTCATTTCAGGGCGGGAATAGCGCGGGATCATGGGGTCTTTCAGGGCTGGGGCATTGGCGGGAACGGCGAGATGCTGACCGCGCCCGTGGCATCGACTTCGAGCAGCTCGCAGGTCAGGTCGCCGCCGTGCGCCGCAATGGCATCGATGGCGCGGCCGAACAATGTCAGCTGTTCAGCGCGGACGGCTGCCGGCAGGATGATGAGCAGCCCGGCATGAAGATTGACGCTGCGGTAAAGCCGCAGAAAATCGCGGCGGTTGTTGGTAACGAAGCTATAGTCGCCGCCGATGATGACCGGCATGAGCAGATGGTCGGGGGTTCGCCCGAGCCCGAGATGACCGACGTGCGAAGCGTCATGGCCGTTCTGGTGGGCGAGGCCGACCAAGGATGGCGACAGGCATTCGTCGATGAGAAACCGGATCAGAGCCGCCCCTCACGCTCGGCCCAGCGGCGTACCGCATCGACCCCGCCGAATGGCAAGGTCGGATAGTCTGTGACGATTTCGGCGACCGGCGCGCCGGCCTTGATGTAGAGCAAGATGGTTTCGGCGGGGATGCGCGTTCCGGCGACGCATGGCCAGCCGCCGAGGATTTCAGGATCGGAGACGACCTCGACGGCGGCGGGGATGCGGAATGCGGTTGCCATGGCGGCACGATAGCGCCTTCCGCCGCAAAAGTCAGCCGCGGCGCCAGGTCGTGCCTTGCGGGCCGTCCTCGAGCAGGATGCCGGCGGCGGCGAGTTCGTCGCGGATGCGGTCGGACTCGGCGAAGTTTCGAGCTTTCCGGGCAGCGGTGCGGGCGGCGATCCAATCGTCGATGCCGCGGGTATCGTTGCCGAGGGTTGCGACCGCGTCGGCCTCGGCGGCGGGCGCCCCCTGGTCGGCGGCAAAGCCCGGCAGGCCGAGAAAGGCGAGCCCGCCGAGCAGCGCCGCCGGATCGGCTTCGGCGTCGGCGAGTGCCGCCAGCGCGGCGGGCGTGTTGAGATCGTCGGCGAGCGCCGCGACCAGCGCCGGTGGCGGCGGCGCGCGCGTGCCCGCGGCGAAGTCGCCGATCCGGCGCCGCCAGCGATCGAGCCGCGCGCGGATCTGGTCGAGCAGCGCATCGGTCCATTCGAGCGGCTGGCGGTAATGGGCACTCAAGAGCGCCAACCGTAGCACATCGCCCGACCACCCCGCCGCCAACAACTCATCCACCCCGACCACATTGCCGAGCGACTTCGACATCTTGGTCGTCCCCATGCTGAGGAAGCCATTGTGCATCCAGATCCGCGCCAGCGGCGCGCCGTGCGCGCACGCCGATTGCGCCAGCTCATTCTCATGATGGGGGAACTGCAGGTCGAGCCCGCCGCCGTGGATGTCGATCGTCTCGCCCAAGCCTTCCGCGATCATCGCCGAGCATTCGATATGCCACCCCGGCCGGCCGCGGCCCCAGGGCGAGTCCCACCCCGGCTGGTCGGCCGCCGAAGGCTTCCACAGCACGAAATCGGCCGGGCCACGTTTGTAGGGGGCGACCTCGACGCGCGCGCCGGCGATCATCTCGTCCAAGGGCCGCCGCGACAGCCGGCCATAATCGGGATAGGCCGCGACATCGAACAGCACATGGCCGTCCGCCG
Source organism: alpha proteobacterium AAP81b (assembly GCA_001295935.1). Classification (GTDB taxonomy): domain Bacteria; phylum Pseudomonadota; class Alphaproteobacteria; order Sphingomonadales; family Sphingomonadaceae; genus Sandarakinorhabdus. The sequence goes on along the minus strand of LJHX01000168.1, from coordinate 14,588 downwards.
CATAGGCATGGCCCTTGGCGATCAGCCCGGCGATCATCGCCAGCATCGCCGGGATGCTCGTCGTCGCATGCGGCGCGAGATCAGGCGGCGCGACGCCGAGCGCCCCCATGTCGGCCAAGTAGAAATCCTCATAGCGCCGGGTGATGACGTCGATGCCGACGCCTTCGGCCGCCGCCTTGGCGATGATCTTGTCGTCGATATCGGTGATGTTGCGCGCGTAGACGACGTGGCCCGCGCCATATTCATGCACCAGCAGCCGGCGCAGCACGTCGAAGACCACCGCCGGCCGGGCATTGCCGATATGGGAACGGCCATAGACCGTCGGCCCGCAGACATACATCGTCACGCGGGCAGGGTCGCCGGGGACGAGCTCGTCCTTCTGGCGGCTGAGGGTGTTGTAGAGGCGGATCATATCGGCGTCGAAGGCCGCGCCTTCTCCTGGTCGTCGAGCAGCTTGTCGAGCGCGCTGCGGTCGGCGTCGTCATAGCCGCTGCCGTCGCTGCCGCGGCCTGCGCCATGCGGGGACTCGGCGTCGGCGCTGTCGTGCGGTACGCGGCGGCGTTCCTCGACGAAATCGACCATCGCCTTCGAGACCATGGCGAGCGTCGGCGCCGTCCGCGCGCCGGCCAGCCATTCGGGCGGCGGCTCGCCGGGGTCGATCGTCTCGAAGACCAGATTGAGCAGCAGGAACAGCAGCGCCGCGCCGAGCACCCCCTTGGTGGCGCCGAAACCCAGCCCCAGCGCGCGATCGACCGGGCCGATCACCGACGATTTGGCGCCGGCGCTCAGCCGCCCGCCAGCGATGCGCACGGCGATGAAGGCGATAAGGAACAGCCCGACAAAGGCAAGGATGGCGCCGCCGGCCTCGGTCCCCGTCGCCGCGGTCGCCGCGACCTTGGCGGGGGTGTAGAACAGCCGCACCGCGGCAATGCCGGCGATCCAGGCGAACAGCGAAACGATCTCGCCGACGAAACCGCGCGCGAGGCCGGCCAGCGCGGCGATCGTCACGGCGAGGAGAACGACAACGTCGAAGGCGGTGAGTTCGGCCATGCCCAGCGCTTAGCGTAAGCATGCGCGGTTGGGGAAGGGCGGCGGGGACGAGTGTATTAACGATATCACCCACAGGGGAAGTCAACCCCCGCCTGACCCAGGTTTCGCGGTGGCCTTCCGGTCAGGGCGGTCGCCACTCCCCTCGCCACGGCCGGCACCGCGCGAGGTGCAAGGCCGCGAATGAGGCGAGACGGCAGAGTCCATCCCGGTTAGGGTCGTAACGATATGCAGGGGGAGACGATATGAAGTGGCAGACGGCGATGGCGCTTGCGGCGCTGGGCTTCGGGCAGGGCGCGCAGGCCATGGCTCAGGCGACCGCCGCCGAAACGCTGGCCGCCGCGGCGACGGTGACCGGCGCCGAAGCAGCGCCGCCGGCCGCGCCGACCTGCGAACTCCATGTCTTTCCGACCGAAAACTACATCGGCTTCAACAGCGGGCTGCTGTCCGGGTTCGGCATCGTCGGCGCTGTCGCCGATGAAGCCGCGCACAAGGACCGGGTGGCGACAGTCAAGGATCTGATGAAGGATTATCTCGGGCCGGAGGTCCAGCTCGCCGAACTCGAGAAGGTCAATTATCGCGCGCGGCTGGGGGTGGCGGACTATAAGGTCGTCATCGAGCCGCCGACGCCGTCGGCCGACGCGATAAAGGCGGACCCCGCGCTCAAGGCGAAGGTCAAGGCGCTCAACGCCGACCTCAAGGCGGGCAAGCGCCTGACGGCGTCGACCAACCCCTGCTATGCCGAATTCCTGCTGGTCAGCGTCTTCTATTTCAAGGCGATGATGTACGGCAGCAATTTGCTGGTCGGAACGCAGTTCCGCGATTTCAGCAAGGGCGGCGCCCCGGTCGTTTCCATCGGCGCGGTCAAGAACCCGCTCGAAGTCTTTCCGCCCAAGAGTGCCGATAAGGTCGACGCCGCCAAGGCCGAGCTGCGCGATGCTTTCGCCAAGGACTTTCTCGAATGGGCCGACAAGAAGCTGAAGGACGACAAAGCGCCCGCCAAAGCCGCCAGATAACGCGGCGGGCGCCACGCCTCAGCGCTCGCCGTCGCCGGGCGCGAGATGATCGACGAGTGCCCCCAGGGTCGCGAAGCAGCGTGTCCGCAACTGGCCGCTGCCTTTCGTCGCCGGCGGCGCCAGCGCGCTGCGGAAACCGAGCTTCTCGGCTTCCTTGAGGCGCAGCGCGGCAAGGCCGGCGCTGCGGATTTCGCCCGATAGCGCCACTTCGCCGAACGCCACGGCGTCGCTCGCCACCGGCCGGTCGGTGAGTGCCGACACCAGCGCCGCGGCGACGGCAAGATCGGCGGCCGGGTCCTGCACCTTCAGCCCGCCGGCGACATTCAAATAGACTTCATGGCCGCCGAAACCCATGCCGCAGCGCGCCTCCAAGACCGCGAGCAGCATCGACAGCCGTCCCGAATCCCAGCCGACGACGGCCCGGCGCGGCGTGGCGCCGGATGGCACCCGCACCGTCAGCGCCTGGATTTCGCACAGCACCGGCCGCGTCCCCTCCAGCGCCGGGAACACCACAGCGCCGGGCACCGCGCCGCCGGCGCGCTCGGTGAGGAACAGCGACGACGGGTTGGCGACTTCCTCCAGGCCTTCCGCCGCCATGGCGAAGACGCCGATCTCGTCGGTGGCGCCGAAGCGGTTCTTGACGGCGCGCAGGATGCGATACTGGTGGCTGCGCTCGCCTTCGAAATAGAGCACGGTATCGACCATGTGTTCCAGCACCCGCGGGCCGGCGAGCTGGCCGTCCTTCGTCACATGGCCGACGAGGATCAGCGCGCAGCCGCTCGCCTTGGCATAGCGGATCAGCTCCTGCGCCGAGGCGCGGACCTGGCTGACGGTGCCCGGCGCGCCTTCGAGCGTGTCCGAATGCATCGTCTGGATCGAATCGATGACGAGCAGCGCCGGCGGTTTGGCGCTGCCGAGCGTCGTCAGGATGTCGCGGACGCTGGTTTCGCTGGCCAGCGCGACATCGGCGCGGGCGAGGCCCAGCCGCCGCGCCCGCAGCCGCACCTGGTCGGCGGCTTCCTCGCCCGAGACATAGGCGACGGCATGGCCATCGCGCGCCATCCGCCCGGCGGCCTGGAGCAGCAAGGTCGACTTGCCGATGCCGGGATCGCCGCCGATCAGCACCACCGAGCCCGGTACCAGCCCGCCGCCGCCGGCCGTGCCGCCGAGCGCGCGATCGAGCTCGCCGATGCCCGTCGAAAGCCGCGGCGGCAGCACCACTTCATCGGCAAGGCTCGCCATCTCGAAGCGCCGCCCGCCGGTCCCAAGCGAATGTTTGGCGGCGAAGGGCGTCGCCGCGGGCGCCGCTTCGGCCTGGATGGTGTTCCACTGCGAACAATCGGCGCACTGCCCCTGCCAGCGCGCCGAAACCCCGCCACAGGCCTGGCAGACATAGCGGGTGGCGGTGCGGGCCATGGCGCCTCTCGTGAACGGATGGGGAACATAGCCAATTCGACCGGCTGTCGGCAAGGGGCAGGAGGCCTCTGTTCTATTTCGGTTTGCGGCCTAGACTGTGCCGATGCGCGAGAAGGAACTTCGCCTCGCCCTGGTCTGCTACGGCGGCGTCAGCCTCGCCGTCTATATGCACGGCATCACCAAGGAAGTGTGGAAGCTCAGCCGCGCCTCGATGCGGCGGCGCACGCCCGCCGGCACCATGGTCGGCCGCCGGCCGATGGCGCCGGCGCACGACAGCGAGATCGTCTATGGCCGACTGATGGCGGCGATGGCGCCGCGGCTCGATCTCGCCATCATGGTCGATATCGTCGCCGGTGCCTCGGCCGGCGGCATCAACGGCATATTGCTCGCCCAGGCGATTTCCCAGGGCCATGACATGGAGCCGCTTCTCGATCTCTGGCTCGACGGCGCCGACAGCGACCGGCTGATCGACCCCGACAGCGCCGCGACGCGCTGGTCGAAATGGTGGGCGATCCCGCTGGTCTGGTGGGCGCGCCGCCGCGGGCTGGTGATGGGCGATATGGCCGGCCTCGCCGCGCGCCGCGAGGTCGCCGAAAAACTCGGCCGGCTGATGCGGTCGCGCTGGTTCCGGCCGCCCTTCTCCGGCGTCAAATTCGCCGCGATGGTCTATGATGCCTTTGCCGCGATGGCGGCGGGCGAGCGTACCCCGCCACTGCTGCCGCCGGTGCAGCCGCTCGATCTGTTCGTCACCGTCACCGATTATCATGGCGCGCCGGAGCGCCTGCATCTCCACTCGCCGCCCGAGATCATCGAGGGCGAGCATCGCCTGGTCATCGGCTTCTGCGACCCCGGCGCCGGCCCCGACGGCAAGCGCCATCTCGCCGACCCCGCCGAGCTGACCTTCGCGGCGCGCGCCACCGCCTCCTTCCCCGGCGCCTTCCCGCCGGCAAGGGTCGGCGAGATCGATACCGTCCTTGCCATCCGCACGGCGCGCTGGCCGGGGCGCGCGGCGTTCCTGCGCCGGTTGTTCCCGACCACCGCCAACCCCGAGGCGGTGACGCTGATCGACGGCGCCGTGCTCAACAACCGCCCCTTCGGCCCGGCGATCGAAGCGCTCGCCCGGCGGCCGTCGCACCGCGAGGTCGATCGCCGCTTCGTCTATATCGACCCCGAACCCGGCATGCACAGTGCCATGGCCGACCCTCTGGCGTTGCCGGGGTTCTTCGCGACGGTGCTGCGCAGCCTCGCCGATATCCCGCGCCAGCAGCCGATCAACGACAGCCTCGCCGCGATCGACGCGCGTTCGGCGCGGGTGCGCCAGCTCCGCCATGTCGTCGACGGCATGACGCCGATCGTCGACAAGACCATCGAGGACACGCTCGGCCTGCGTACGTTCCTGTTCCGGCTTACCCAGGCGCGCCTCGCCAGCTGGCGGTCGAAGTTGCAGAGCGAGGCGGCGCGCCAGGCGGGCTTTGCCTATGCCGCTTATGGCCAGTTGAAGGTCGCGCATATCGCCGAGGCGGTGGCGGAGCGGCTGGCGGTGCTCGGCTGCGGCGATCCGGTCGCGGTGCGCGAGGCGGTGTGGGGGGAGATCAGGGCGCGGGGCTTCGATCGCAGTGCCGAGGCGCTGGCGCGCGGCGGCGCGAGTTCGGACTATGTGACGTTCCTGCGCAGCTTCGATCTCGAATTCCGCATCCGGCGGCTGCGCTTCCTGATCCGCAAGGTCAATGCGCTTGCCGAAATCGCCGGGGAGGACATGGCGCGGCCGGCCCTCGAACGCATCAAGGCGGGGCTGTACGCCCAGGTCGCGGCGCATCTGACGCGGCGCCAGGCGAGCTTCTTCACCGCCGACATGCGCGCCGCGGCGGCAGCGGCGATCGCCGATCCTGCCGCGGCGATGGCGGCGCTGGCGGGCGCACTCGATCTGCGTAGCCTCGATGCCGAGGCCGATGCCGGGATTGTCGCGCTGTTCTCGGAAATCCCCGCCGGTCGGCTGCGCCGGGAGTTGCTCGCCGCCTATCTCGGCTTTCCCTTTTACGACATCGCCATGCTGCCGCTGGTCCAGGGCGACGGCATCGACGAGTTCGACGAGATCAAGGTCGACCGGATGAGCCCGCATGAGTCGCTGTCGCTGCGTGCCGCCGGCGGGGGCAGCTTGCGCGGCGCGCTGTTCAGCGCCTTCGGGGCATTCTTCAGCCGCAGCTTCCGCGAGCACGACTATCTCTGGGGGCGCCTGCATGCCGCCGAGCGGTTGATCGACATCGTCGCGTCGGCGTTGCCGGGGGACCAGCGGCTGCCGGATGGCGAGCTGGCGGGGCTGAAGCGCGAGGCGTTTGTGGCGATTGTCGAGGCCGAGCGCGGGCGGCTGCGGGCGATTCCCGAGGTTTTCGCGTTGCTCGATCGCGAGTTGCACAAGGCCGAAAAAGCAGCCGTCGAGTAGCGACCCATTTCGGCGTGATGACGTGGCCAAAACAAAAGTGGGTGAAGGGGCTCCACCCCTTCCCGCCGGAGGCAGTCCTTACTCCGCCGCCACCGCCACCCGCCGCCGCGGCGTCACGCGGCGCAGGAAGTGGATGATCAGCATCATGCCGATGGTGCCGGGGATCGCCCAGATCGCCGGGTTGAAGGCGTGGCGCGGGAACATCTCGATGAGGCCGACCGACAGGAAGGCGGTGTAGGCCGAGATGCCGGTGGCGACCATTGCCTTCAGATGCTCGGGCAGCCAGGCGCCGGCGGCGGGGCGGGGGGTGAAGAGGTAGCGCAAATAGGTCAGCACCGTGCCGAAGCCGAGCAGCGAGACGAGGATCATCAGCGTCTGGCCGAGGCGGATGCCTTCGAACAGGCAGACGCAGGCGAAGGCGAGGACGGTGAGTTGCAGCGCGACCATCGGCCAGCGGCGGTTGGCGGCGTGGTCGCGCTTGTTGGCGATCATGGCGAGGCCGTAGCGCGTCATCGAAAGCGTCAGCAGCGCGAGGTAGACCATCATCCAGCCGAACAGCCCGCGGTAGAGGTCGGCGTCGGTGAGTTCGGGGTGCATGGCGAGCGGCCAGACCAGCGACAGCGCCCCCATGCCGAGCGCCATGCCGGCGGCGGCGTAGATGCCGGCGGTGAACACCCGCCCCCAGGCGCGGTGGGCGGCGCCGCCTTTGCGGGTCAGGATGGCGCCCCAGAAGCTGGTCAGCGCGGCGATGCCGCCGCCGATATGGACGGCAAGGAACAGGGTGAAGAGCCAGGGCATGGCGGGCCGGTCCGGAAGTTCGATCGGGTGCAGCATGGGCGAGACGTCGGCGGGCGGCAAGACCGGCGCGAACGCCCCTCCGCCTTGCAACCCGCCAAACCCCGTGCTAGCCGCCCCCCCGCCTGCCCGGAGGACCTCTGCGGCGGGACTCGTCACTCATTTCCCGGATCCGGACACTTGCCAGCCAGTGCAAACCCTGCCGCAACCGATGGCGCGCAAGCCAGCGTGATGACCGGCCTGTCGGGGCGTTATGCCCGGGCCCTGTTCGACCTCGCGATTGAGCGCGGCCAGCTCGACCAGGTCGCCGCCAGCCTCGCCAGCCTCAAGGATGCCCTGGCGCAGTCGGCCGATCTCAAGAGCCTGACCAATTCGCCGATGGTCAGCCGCAGCGAAGCCGGAAGCGGGATCGCCGCGGTCGCCGCCAGCCTCGGGCTCGATGCGCTGACCGGCAATTTTCTCGGCGTCCTCGCCGAAAATCGCCGCCTCGCCGCGCTGCCGGCGATCTTGCGCGATTTCGAAAGCCTCGTCGCGGCGCGCAAGGGCGAAGTGACGGCACACGTCACCGCGGCGCACGCGCTGACCCCCGACCAGCAGGCGGCGCTCGCTGCCAAGCTCAAGGCGACCGCCGGCCGCGATGTCGCGCTCGCCATCACCGTCGATCCCGAGATCCTGGGGGGCCTTGTCGTCCGCCTCGGCTCGAAGATGATCGATTCCTCGTTGAAGACCCGGCTGAGCGCGCTCGGCCAGGCACTGACGGCCTGAGAAAGGGCAAATCCATGGACATCAACGCCGCCGAAATTTCGCGGGTCATCAAGGATCGCATCGCCAATTTCGGCAATGACGCCGAAGTTTCCGAAATCGGCCAGGTGCTGTCGGTCGGCGACGGCATCGCCCGCGTCCATGGCCTCGACAATGTCCAGGCCGGCGAGATGGTCGAATTCCCCGGTGGCATCAAGGGCATGGCCTTGAACCTCGAAGCCGATAACGTCGGCGTCGTCATCTTCGGGTCGGACAGCACGATCAAGGAAGGCGACACCGTCAAGCGCACCGGCACGATCGTCGACGTTCCCGTCGGTCGCGGTCTGCTCGGCCGCGTCGTCGACGGCCTCGGCAACCCGATCGACGGCAAGGGCCCGCTTACCGACGTCACCCGCAGCCGCGTCGAGGTCAAGGCGCCGGGCATCATCCCGCGCAAGTCGGTGCACGAGCCGATGCAGACCGGCTTGAAGGCATTGGACGCCCTCGTCCCCGTCGGCCGCGGCCAGCGCGAGCTGATCATCGGCGATCGCCAGACCGGCAAGACCGCCGTCGCCATCGACACCTTCATCAACCAGAAGGCCGCCAACGCCGGCACCGACGAATCGAAGAAGCTTTATTGCATCTATGTCGCCGTCGGCCAGAAGCGCTCGACCGTCGCCCAGATCGTCCGCGCGCTCGAAGAAAATGGCGCGATGGAATATTCGATCGTCGTCGCCGCGACGGCTTCCGAGCCGGCGCCGCTGCAGTTCCTGGCGCCCTATACCGGCTGCACCATGGGCGAGTATTTCCGTGACAATGGCATGCACGCCGTCATCGTCTATGACGATCTGTCGAAGCAGGCGGTCGCCTATCGCCAGATGTCGCTGCTGCTGCGCCGTCCGCCGGGCCGCGAAGCCTATCCCGGCGACGTCTTCTATCTCCACTCGCGCCTGCTCGAGCGCGCCGCCAAGATGAACGACGAGAATGGCAATGGCTCGCTGACGGCGCTGCCGATCATCGAGACCCAGGCCGGCGACGTTTCGGCGTACATCCCGACCAACGTCATCTCGATCACCGACGGCCAGATCTTCCTCGAAACCGACCTGTTCTACCAGGGCGTCCGCCCCGCCATCAACGTCGGTCTCAGCGTGTCGCGCGTCGGTTCGGCGGCGCAGACCAAGGCGATGAAGAAGGTCGCCGGCTCGATCAAGCTCGAGCTCGCGCAATATCGCGAAATGGCGGCGTTTGCGCAGTTCGGTTCGGACCTCGATGCCTCGACGCAGAAGCTCCTCAATCGCGGCGCGCGGCTGACCGAGCTGCTCAAGCAGGGCCAGTATGCGCCGATGCCCTTCGAGGAGCAGGTCGTCAGCATCTTCGCCGGCGTCAACGGCTTCCTAGACGGCGTCCCCGCCACTGCCGTGACGCGGTTCGAGGCGTCGCTGCTGGCGCATGTCCGCTCGGCGCACGCCGAAGTGCTGACCGACATCCGCGACAAGAAGGACCTGAGCGCCGACACGACGGCCAAGCTCAAGACGCTGATCGGCGATTTTGCGAAGACGTTCGCATAGACAATGAAGCGGAGCACGCTCCTTCGGTTGGCATACTTTTTGGTTAGTATGCTGTTGTGGGTCGCGGCGTTGGTTACATTTGTGACCCTCCACCCTTGGGCCAGCTATTTCGTCGGAGCGGCAATCGGTTGGAGCGGTTTTGAACTGTTTAATGTCATCGCTGCCAATCTCACAGGCCGAAATGCAAGTCGGAAGATGATCCCTTAAGATGCCCAGCCTCAAAGCCCTCAAGACCCGCATCGCCTCGGTCAAGTCGACCCAGAAGATCACCAAGGCGATGAAGATGGTCGCCGCCGCCAAGCTGCGCCGCGCCCAGGAAGCCGCCGAAGCCGCGCGCCCCTATTCGGAGCGGATGGCGGCGGTGCTGGCGTCGCTCGGCAGCCGCGTCGTCGTCGGCCCCGAATCGCCGCGGCTGCTCGCCGGCACCGGCAACGACCAGGTGCACCTCCTCGTAGTCGCGTCGTCGGAGCGTGGCCTCGCCGGCGGCTTCAACGGCAACATCGCGCGGCTGGCACGCCGCAAGGCCGAGGCCCTCGTCGCCGAGGGCAAGACCGTCAAGCTGCTGTTCGTCGGCAAGAAGGCGCGCGCGCCGTTCACCCGCGACTGGAGCCGCAACATCGTCGGCCTCATCGACCAGACGCACATCAAGACGCTCGCCTTCGCCGACGCCCGCGCCATCGCCGACGAGATCACCCGCCGCTTCGAAGCCGGCGAGTTCGACGTCGCCCATCTGTTCTTCGCGCGCTTCCGCTCGGCGCTCGTCCAGGAGCCGACGGCGCTGCAGATCATCCCCGCCGCACTGCCCACCGCCGCGGCGGCCGCGACGACCGGCGACGGCGCCCCGGCGGCGGTCGAATATGAGCCCGACGAGGAAGCCATCCTCGCCGAACTGCTGCCGCGCAACCTCGCGGTGCAGGTCTTCCGCGCGCTGCTCGAAAATGCCGCATCGGAGCAGGGGAGCCGCATGACGGCGATGGACAATGCGACGCGCAACGCCGGCGACATGATCAAGAAACTCACCATCAGCTACAACCGCACGAGACAGGCCGCGATCACCAAGGAATTGATCGAGATCATCTCGGGCGCCGAAGCGCTTTAAGGAGCAGTCCATGGCCACCATCACCCAGAACACCGGCCGCGTCGCCCAGGTCATCGGCGCCGTCGTCGACGTCCATTTCGACAGCGACCTGCCCGCCATCCTGTCGGCGCTCGAGACGCGCAACGGCGACACCCGCCTCGTCCTCGAAGTCGCCCAGCACCTCGGCGAGAACACCGTCCGCACCATCGCCATGGACTCGACCGACGGCCTCGTCCGCGGCCAGGCGGTGACCGATACCGGTTCGCAGATCCGCGTCCCCGTCGGCCCCATGACCCTCGGCCGCATCCTCAACGTCATCGGCGAGCCGATCGACGAAATGGGCCCGGTCAACGCCGAGACCACCATGCCGATTCATGCCGAGGCGCCGCTGTTCACCGACCAGTCGACCGAAAGCGCCATTCTCGTCACCGGCATCAAGGTCATCGACCTGATCGCGCCTTACGCCAAGGGCGGCAAGATCGGGCTGTTCGGCGGCGCCGGCGTCGGCAAGACCGTGCTCATCCAGGAACTCATCAACAACATCGCCAAGGGCCATGGCGGCACCAGCGTCTTCGCCGGCGTCGGCGAGCGCACCCGCGAGGGCAACGACCTTTACCACGAATTCCTCGAAGCCGGCGTCATCGCCAAGGATGCCGATGGCAACGCCACTTCGGCGGGCTCGAAGGTCGCGCTGGTCTTCGGCCAGATGAACGAGCCCCCCGGCGCCCGCGCCCGCGTCGCCCTCAGCGGCCTGACCAACGCCGAATATTTCCGCGATGTCGAAGGCCAGGACGTGCTGTTCTTCGTCGACAACATCTTCCGCTTCACCCAGGCCGGCTCGGAAGTCTCGGCGCTCTTGGGCCGCATCCCCTCGGCGGTCGGTTACCAGCCGACGCTCGCCACCGACATGGGCCAGCTGCAGGAGCGCATCACTTCGACCAACAAGGGCTCGATCACCTCGGTGCAGGCGATCTACGTCCCCGCCGACGATCTGACCGACCCGGCGCCGGCCGCCTCGTTCGCCCACCTCGATGCGACGACGACGCTCAGCCGCTCGATCGCCGAACTCGGCATCTATCCCGCCGTCGATCCGCTCGATTCGACCAGCCGCGTGCTGACGCCGCGCACCGTCGGCGAGGAACATTACCAGGTTGCCCGCGACGTCCAGCAGGTGCTGCAGCGCTACAAGTCGCTGCAGGACATCATCGCCATTCTCGGCATGGATGAGCTGAGCGAAGAGGACAAGCTGACCGTGGCGCGCGCCCGCAAGATCCAGCGCTTTCTCAGCCAGCCCTTCCACGTCGCCGAAATCTTCACCGGCACGCCGGGTGTGTTCGTCAAGGTCGAGGACACCATCAAGGGCTTCAAGGCGATCGTCGCCGGCGAGTATGACCATCTGCCGGAAGCGGCCTTCTACCTCGTCGGGACGATCGAGGACGCCGTTGCCAAGGCGCAGAAGCTCGCGGCGGAAGCGGCGTAAGCAGTGTTTTGGCGGTCGGCAATTTTCCTGTTGGCCGCAACAGCTTTGAGTGGTTGCGAAGAAGCAGATCGATGGAGCGGGTTTTTCTACCCCGACAAAAATAATCTGCTCATCGATCGGAGATTAGGTGACTTCAAGACGTTAGAAGAATGTCGCCAAGCTTCTCTGAAACTAAGCGCTGACTATCAGAAAATGTCGGGCGTTGCGCCGGATTACGAGTGCGGCAAGAATTGCAAGCCGGGTGACGTTGGCGACCTGCAAGTTTGCGACGAAACAGTAAGGTAGTTAAATGGCCACGCTCCACTTCGAACTCGTCAGCCCCGAACGCCTGCTCGCCAGTGCCGAGGTCGCCATGGTCGTCGTCCCCGGCAGCGAGGGCGACTTCGGCGTGCTGCCCGGCCATGCGCCGCTGATGTCGACGATCCGCCCCGGCGCCATCGCCATCTACGATACCGACGGCCCGGCGCCGAGCCGCCGCATCTTCGTCGATGGCGGCTTCGCCGAAGTGACGCCCGCCGGCCTCACCATCCTCGCCGAAGCCGCGATGCCGGTCGGCGACATCGACCCCGCCAAAGTAGCGGCCGACCTCGCCGCGGCACGCGCCGCCGGCAACGAGACGGCGGTGGCCCGGCTCGAGGCGATGCAAGCGGCGGTGGTCAATTAAGCCGCCGCGGCTACGCCACCGGCAAGCGCTCCGTCGCCACCCATACGACATCGGCGTAGCCTCGCAGCGCCGTCGTCAGCTCGGCCGCCGGTGCCGAGGCGATGTCGTGGTCGAATTCCTCGCGCTCGGTAATTTCGAGCAGCGCGACATGGCTCGCCGGCGCCGTGCCGCCGCCCATGGCATGGGTGATGAGCAGTTCAGCGTCGCTGACAGAGACGAGCGCGCCGAGGCCGGGCAGCCAGTGATCGCGCGCCCAGCTGTTGAAGTCTTCGGGCGGCGTTTGGCGTTTCAGGGTAATGAGGCCAAGAATGCGCATGGGTAGGGCTCCTTTTGCCGGTAAACGCGGCAGCAAGGCACGGCGCTGCATCTTATCGGCGGGCGCGAAAGCCGCTAAGCAGGGTTGATGGAGGCACGGATGCGCAATTTGGTGATTCTGGCGTTGCTCGCCGCGGCGGCGCCGTGCCTGGCGCAGGATGGCGCCCCGGCGCGGGGGACCGCCCTGCCGGCGCCCGACCAGCAGGGCCCGCCGGTGCCGGGCGAGGCGCCGCCGCCGCCGTCGACGGCACCGACCACCGAGATCGTCACAGCGCCCGCGGCCCCCGTGCGCTCCACCCTGAAGCCCGTCGACGCGCGGCCGAGCGACGGCAGTGCGCCGCGCCAGCGTCTCGTCACCGTCTTCGGCAGCGAGGCCTGCCCCAAGCCGACGTCGCGCGACGAAGTCGTCGTCTGCGCGCGACTGCCCGAGGCCGAGGTCTATCGCATCCCCAAGCCGCTGCGCCAGGCCAACAACCGCGTCTCGCCTTTCCAGGCCAACCGCAACCTGCTGCTCGGCGATGCCAGCGGCGGCGCCGGCGGGGCGATCGGCAGCTGCACGACGATCGGCGGCAGCGGCAGCATCGGCTGCACGACGCGCGAGATCGACGCCTGGGCGCGCGACCGCGCCAATCGCATGGGGACGACCCAGCAGCTGCCGGATAATTGAGGCAGGCGAGGGGGCTTCCCACGGCGCGGAAGGAACCCCCACCCCGCTCGCGCGAGGACGCGCGAGGACGCGCGAGTCGCCCTCCCCACAAGGGGGAGGGAGAGTCGCTAGCCGCGGACGGGGCGGATCGTCGCGGGCACGCCGGGCTTGGCCGGGTCGAAGGTCACCCGCACCGTCTCGCCCGAATTGCCGGGGAAGTTGGTGAAGATCGCCGTCACCAGATTGGGCACCAGCCGGGTGAGGTTGTTCGACGTCGAGACGGTTTCGGCGCGACCTTCGAAAACACTCTGCTTGTCGGCGGCGCGGGTGATGCGGATCGCCGCCTGGCTGTTGTACTGCGTCACCGAATAGATTTCGGGACCGAAGCCGAAGCCGCCGAAGGCGCCAGGGCCGAAGCCGCCCCAATAGGGGTTCCAGCCGCCGAAGCCGCCAAAGCGGCCATAGCCGCCATAGCCGAAGCCACCGTAGCCGCCATAGCCGAAGCCGCCATAGCCGGGGCTGGTGCGGACCTTCTCGCGCGGCGGGCCGACATTGTAATCGAGCTGGACGACGAGATCGGGGCTGGCGCCGGCAGCCTCGCGGAAGCCATTGGCCACAAGGCGCTGGCGAACGAGATTGGCGTAGGTCTCGAATTCCAGTCCGGCTTTCTCGCCGTCGCGGGGTTCGACGGTGAAGCTCTGGCCGGCCTGCGGCGGCAGCGCCTGGAAGCGCGCGACGCGGGCTTCAAAGGTGGGGGCGCAGCCGGCGACGGCGAGGAGGGTGAGGGGGAGGGCGTAACGAAGCGGCGACATGGGCGATCCTTCGCGGGACGATAGCGGCAATATGGGGCCGAGGGTGCCCGATCCCAAGTTAATCCGTGCTGAATTGCGGGCGGGTGGGTGCGGCGATCGCACGAAAGTGGGTCCAGCCCCCCTCTCCCGCCTGCGGGAGAGGCGACTCGCCCTTTTGGGTGAGCGGGTGAGGGTGTTTTCTTGCCTCGACGCCTGGGAACGCCCTCACCCGGTGCGCTGGCGCGCGACTCGCCTCTCCCGCTAGTGGAAGAGGGGCCAACCTTACCCCGCGAACCCGACCGCGCGCCGCACCTCGCCCAGCACCGGCATGGCGATCGCCCGCGCCCGTTCGGCACCGCGATCGAGGATGCGGTCGATTGCCGCATGGTCGCCGCGAAGGTCGTTGAAGCGCGCGGTGATCGGCGCGATGACCGCGACCATCGCTTCGGCGAGCGCCGGCTTGAAGGCGCCGAAGCCCTGGCCGCCGTGATCGCGCAGCACTTGCGGGACCGAGCGCCCGGTCAACGCCGCCATCAGCCCGACGAGGTTGGCGGCCTCGGGGCGGCCGACGAGGCCCGCCGCTTCGGAGGG
>LJHX01000167.1 GCA_001295935.1 alpha proteobacterium AAP81b | reverse complement strand
CGGCGGCGGCGCGCGCGGCCAGGGTCGCGGCGTCGGCGGCGGCGAGCCCGAGCAGCATCGCCGCGGTGCCGGCACTACCCGCGGCATAGGCGCGCGCCTCGGGGCCAAGATCCTCGATCAGCGCCGGCGCGACCTCCTCGCCCTGACAGCGCGCCAGGCAGGCGAGCAATTGCGGCAGGGTAAGGCTCATGCCGCCAACGCCCGGGCGAGCGTGGCGACATGGAAGCGGTACGGAATGCTGCCGGCGAAGGCGAGCACGGGATCGAAGCTGCGACCATCGGCGATCTCGCGCGCCGCGCTGATCCAGATGGCGAGCCCCTTGACCTGGGCGAAGACCCGCCACCACGCCAGCGCCTCGGGGGGCGCCGACAGCCCCGACGCCGCCTGCCAGACGGCGATGGCTTGCGCCTCGGCGAGCGTCGCCGCCGGGCGCCCGCTGCCGTGGTTCCACAAGGGGTCGAGCGCCCAGGCGAGATCGTAGAGCGGGTCGCCGGCGTGCGCCATTTCCCAATCGAGAATGGCGAGCAGGCGATCCTCGGCGAACAGGAAATTGCCCGAGCGGAAATCGCCATGCACCAGCGCGACACGCTGCGGCGGCGGTGGCGGGGTGGCGTAGAGCCAGCGGATCGCCGCTTCCATCACCGGTTCGGGGCGCAGGCGATCGGCGGCGAAGGCGTTGGCCCAGTGATCGAGGCGGATGCGAATGGCGTCGCCGGCGGCGACCGGCGCCAGCCCGGCGGCTTCGGGGGCGATGCGATGGATACGGCCCAGCGAATCGAACAGCGCGGTGCCGATCGCCGCGGCGTCGTCGCCATAGGGTTCGGGTTCGAACAGCCCGGCGGCACGACCGCCGGCGACTTCGCGCATGAGGAAGCCGGGCGAGCCAAGCGCGTCGCCGGTATCGAGCCACAGCGGTGGGGGCACCGGCACGCCGGCGGCAAAGGCCGCGCCAAGCGCGGTGAACTCGGTGGTACGGTCGGTTTCGATCAGCGAGGCTGGCGGGTCGCGGCGCAGCACGAGCGCCTCGCGTCGCCCGGAGGCGGCGATTGCATCGAAGCGGAAGGTCTGGCGCGACGAGCCGCCATGGAAGCGGCGCAGGCCGGCAATTGACACCGGCTCATCCCAGCGGGCAGCCAGATAGGCGGCGAGCGGCGCGGTGGGATCGATCGCCAGCGACATGCCGCGATGTGACGGCGCAGCGGTACAAACGACAAGCAATCAATTTGATAGCGATGGCCGCCGGGTCGCCACGGGCCGGTAACGCCACCGCGGCGCCGGCAGGGCCGACGCCGCGGAGTCTCGACGCCGAAGCGCGCTTACTTCTCGGTGGTGGTGGTCGTCGTCGTGCTGTTGGTCGACGACATCGTATCGTCCTTGCTCTCGATGGCGTCGGCGCGATTCTCACCGGCATCGCGCATCGCATCGGCCTGGTCGCGCATCGCGTCGGCGCTGTTGCCGGCGCTGTTTTCCATGGCATCGGCGCGATTCTCGGTCTGGTCGGCCATGGCTTCGGTGGTGTTGCGCACCTGGTCGGCCTGCTTGTCGGCGGCCGACTTGTCGCAGGCGGCAACGCTGCCGGCGAGCAGCAGGACGGCGAGAGGCGTTGCGAAGCGATTCATGATGGTCTCCTGTTGGAAGCAGCCGATTGCTGCGGCCATTTTGGTCAGAGGCCTCAACGAAGTCGCGTCGGGGCGGTTCCGAAATCTCGACAACATAGGTCAAGTCTTTCAGAACAGCGGGGATCAGCGATATTTCGGGAAGGCGAGCCGCCAAAAAAGGTTGAACCCGGCCGTGATCGGGGGGCGTTCACGGCCGGGTTCGGTCAGACAGCGAAAGCGGGGGGACTGATCGCGCTGTCCGAAGGTGATTACGTCCACGGTGGACGTGAGTTGCAGAGATACACGCCCGGAATGAAAAAAATCCTGACGCGCGCCGCGGCGTCAAAGCGGCCCTTGCACGGGGCGTCGCAAGGCGCGGAACCCATGACCCCGGCGGGTGGTTGAGCCCGAACCCCGCCCCGGCGCCGCGCCGCGGGAAGGCCCAAGGAGGAAACGTCATGGACAGCAATTATCCGGCCACGGGAAGTGGCGAAGACCTCGACCGCGACGAATCGACGGCACTCATCAGCGCCGACAAGGTCAAGGGCACCCAGGTTTACAATGACGACGACGAAAAGCTCGGCAGCATCGATTCGATCCTGATCGACAAGGTCACCGGCGAAGTCGCTTATGTGGTGATGTCGTTCGGCGGCTTCCTCGGCATCGGCGAGAAATACCACCCGCTGCCGTGGCACGTCCTCGAATATGACACCGAGATCGGCGGCTACCGTGTCGACCTCGATCGCGAAGCGCTGGAAGGCGCGCCGAGCTTCGGCCGCGAGGAAATCGACGTCTATGACTTCGATACCGACAGCCGCGGCGTCAACAATTACTATGGCGGCGATGACGCCATCGCCGGCACCCGCTCGGCGGATTATGACGACGACGAAACGGCGCGGCGTCGCGAGACGCACACCGATGCCGCCGGCAACCCCGGCTTCTACAGCGCCGAGCAACAGGCCTCGCGCAACCTCACTGACGACCACACCGGCCGCAATCCGGGACTGGCCAACCAGAACCTCAAGGACACCAATGCCGGCGCGCTCGGCGTCGACAATTCGGGCGGCGCCGGTGGCCTTGCCGGGTCGAGCAAGGACGGCAGCGGCCTGAGCGGGTCGAGCACCGGTACTGCCGACAATTGGAACGACACCAACAAGCGCTGATCCTGCGGCGCGAAATTGGCGGGGCCGGCGTTCGCGCCGGCCCCGTCCTGCTGTCGGCACCGCGCCGGCGGCGTCAGCGCACGACGCAGCGGAAGCCGATGTGGCAAGTCGAGGTATCGACTGATTCGGCATGGCGCGCCGCCGGGCGATAGCGCCGGCAGTAATCGGGCGAGCACAGGAAACTGCCGCCCTTGAGCACTTTCTGGGCGATCGGCGCCGCCGGATCGAGCGTCCCCACCGCCGGGCCGCGCGGGTTCTTCGGCACGCAGCAAGCTTTGGCGGGGTCGGCTTCGTGGCGCGGCGCGTACCAGTCCTGCGTCCATTCCCAGCAATTGCCGATCATGTCGTGAAGGCCATAGCCATTGGCGGGAAAGCTGCCGACCGGCGAGGTCGTCGACCAGGGCCCGTCGCGGCGGAAGGGGAAGCGGCCGTGCCAGCTGTTGGCCATTGCCTTGCCGCCGGGGCGGAAGACCTCGCCCCAGGCGTAGGTCGCGCCGTCGAGGCCGCCACGCGCTGCATACTCCCATTCGGCCTCGGTCGGCAGGTCGCGCCCCGCCCAGGCGGCATAGGCGGCGGCATCGGCCCAGGCGACATGGACGACGGGATGGTCTTCGAGCCCGGCGAGTGACGACCCCGGCCCCTGCGGCTGCCGCCAGTCGGCGCCGGGCACCAGCCGCCACCATTGCCGCCAGTCGCCTAGATCGACGGGGCCGCGCGTCCGCCGGAACACCAGGCTGGCGGGCACGAGCAGCGCCGGGTCGGCGCCGGGATAATCGGCGGGATCGGGGGTTCGCTCGGCGACGGTGACATGCCCGGTCGCCGCGACAAAGGCGGCGAACTGCGCATTGGTGACGGGGTGCGCCTCGATGGCGAAAGCATCGACGTCGACGAGATGCGCCGGCGCTTCCTCGGGATAGGCGTCGTCGGCGCCCATGCGGAAGCGACCGGCGGGAATGGCAACAAGCGGCGTGGGCGACGGCATGGCATCCCCTGCCCGCCCTCGCCCGGCGGCGTCAATCAAGGACGGCCGCCGATCCTGACGCCCGGCATCATAAAACAATCGCATCCGTAACGGTTGTGCGGCGCCCTTCCTATGATGACCGCAGCAGCCGCTACCGCGGCATGCCACGCCGGACCGCACCGAAGATGGGACATGATGTGCCCCGGCGTACGAAAAGGAGAAAAAAAAGATGATGACCTGGTACCGCGAAATTGCCCCTATCCGTCAGAAAATGCTGATAAATGTCATCGTGATGACGATGTTGTCGACCCTGGCGGCAGTCGGTGGCAGCCTGGGCACGGTGTTTGGTGGGCTGGCGATCGGTCTCGGCCTGGGGCTGCTCGCGGCTATCCTCTCCCTGATCATCGGCACGATGTTTCGCGCTGCCGTCTCCGACCCTTATGTCGCAACCGTGGTGCGCATGGAGGCGCTTGCCGCCGGCGACCTGACCAGCCCCATCGAGTTCACCAACTACCAGGATTGCGTCGGCCGGCTGACGCGCGCGATGTTCAGCTTCCGCGATGCGGCGATCAAGCTCGATCGCGCCGGCGAGGTCAAGATGGTCATCGACGATCTCGGGGCCAACCTCGCCGACCTCAGCAACTGTGACCTGACCGGCCGGATCACCGCCGACTATCCGGACGACTTCGCGGTGCTGAAAAACAATTACAACGATGCCCTGGACAAGGTCCGTACTACGGTGCAGCAGGTCAGCGAAAGCGCCATCGCCATCAAGACCGGGTCGGCCGAGATCGCCCAGGCCTCAGAGGATCTGGCGCGCCGCACCGAAAGCAATGCCGCCAGCCTGGAGGAAACCAGCGCCGCCCTCGTCCAGATCGACAGCCGGATCAAGGATTCGGCGGCCGCGTCGGTGAGCACCGTGGCACGCGCCGACCAGGCGATGGTCACGGTCGGCTCCGGCCGGACCACTGCCGATGCGGCGAAACAGGCGATGGAACGCGTCAGCGGCAGCGCCAAGGGCATCGATTCGGTTATCGAGGGCCTCGACAAGATCGCCTTCCAGACGCGCGTTCTCGCCATGAATGCCGCGGTCGAGGCCGGCCGGGCGGGCGACGCCGGCCGCGGTTTCGCCGTCGTCGCCGATCTGGTCTCGGCGCTTGCCATGCGCGCCGAGGAAGAGGCCAAACGCGCCCGCGATCAGTTGACCGTCACCCAGAGCGAGATCTTCACCGCGGTCGCTGCCGTCGAAAAGGTCGATGTGGCGCTGTCGACGATTCTTGACGATGTCAGCGAGGTCAACAAGCTGCTGGCCGGCATGGCCAACGACAACCAGGCGCAGTCGATGGCGATCTCGGAAATCACCGCCGCGGTCGCCACCATGGACCGTTCGACGCAGCAGAACGCCGCCATGGTCGAGGAAACCTCGGCCGCCGCGCGCAACCTCACCCAGGAAGTCGGCACGCTGGCCAACGCCGCCGCACAGTTCAAATTCGAACGTCGCGTCCGCAATATGCCCGTCGCTTCCGATCGTCGCAGTGCCGGTCGCGCTGCGCCGCCCTCGCCGGCGCCGGCTGCCATCGAGCCTTCGGCGCCGCCGCGGCTCCCGGTGGCAACGGTCAAGTCTGTCCGCGCTGGTAACGGTCTTGCCGTCGTCGCCAACAATGAATGGGCCGACTTCTGATGGCGCGCGCCAGCAACCGGACCGGGCCCCTGGCGACCGCCTAGCCGAAGCGCCCCGTCACATAATCCTTGGTGCGCTGTTCCTTCGGCGCGGTGAACACCTGGCTGGTCGAGCCGACTTCGACGACTTCGCCCAGATAGAGAAACGCCGTCTGGTCCGAACAGCGCGCCGCCTGCTGCATCGAGTGCGTCACGATGGCGATGGTGAATTCGGCGCGCAGTTCGGCGATCAGCTCCTCGACCTTGGCCGTCGAGATCGGATCGAGCGCCGACGTCGGTTCGTCGAACAGCAGCACCTGCGGCCGCACGGCGATCGTCCGCGCGATGCACAGCCGCTGCTGCTGGCCGCCCGAGAGGCCGAGCGCCGAGGTGTTGAGGCGATCCTTGACCTCGTCCCAGATCGCCGCCTTGCGCAGGCTCCATTCGACACGCGCGTCCATCTCGGACTTGTTCAATTTCTCGTGGAGCTTGACGCCGAAGCTGATGTTCTCGTGGATCGACATCGGGAAGGGCGTCGGCTTCTGGAAGACCATGCCGATGCGGGCGCGCAGATCGGTCGGGTCGACACTCTCATCGATGAGATTCTGGCCGTCCATCAGCACTTCGCCCGTCGCGCGCTGGTCGGGATAGAGGCTGTACATGCGGTTGATGACGCGCAGCAGGGTCGATTTCCCGCACCCCGATGGCCCGATCAGCGCCGTCACGCGCTTTTCGCCGAAGTCGAGGTTGATGTTCTTCAGCGCCTTGTTGGTGCCGTAATAGAAATCGAGCCCGCGCACGCTGATCTGCGGCGGGGCGTTGTCGCCGCTCGGGGTGTTGGGCTGATCGACCATGAGGGCTTCCTAACGCCGCCGGCCGACGACGGCTTGGGCGATGATGTTGATGGCGAGCACGCCGACGGTGATCAGCAGTGCACCCGCCCAGGCGAGCGCGACGAGATCCTCATAGGGGCTGGCGGCGAACTGGTAGATGGTCAGCGGCAGGCTCGCCATCGGCTCGCTGAGCGACGTCGACCAGTTGAGATTGCCAAGCGACGTGAACAACAGCGGCGCGGTTTCGCCGGCGATGCGCGCCAGCGCCAGCAGCAGCCCGGTGAGCATCCCCGCCCCCGCGGCGCGCCAGGCGATCAAGGTCGTCACCTTCCACTTCGGCGCGCCCAAGGCGGCGGCGGCCTCGCGCAGCGCGATCGGCACCAGGCCGAGCATGTCCTCGGTCGTGCGGATGATGATCGGAATGGCGATGACGGCGAGCGCCACCGAGCCGGCCAGCGCCGAATAGGTTTTCGTCGTCGCCACCATCAGCTGATAGACGAACAGCCCGACGAGGATCGACGGCGCCGACAGCAGAATGTCCGAGACGAAGCGCGTCACCGCGCCGAGCCGCGACTTCAGCGCATATTCGGCCAGATACGTCCCCGCCATCACGCCGATCGGCATGGCGATCGCCATGCCGATGCCGACCTGGATCAGGCTGCCGACGATGGCATTGGCAAGCCCGCCATTCTCGCCCGTGGGCAGCGTCGAGGTGGTGAACAACCGCAGCGACAGCGCCGGCAGCCCGCGCGACACCAGGGTCCACAGGATCGAGAACAGCACGGCGAGCGCGATCACCGCGGCGCCGATGCACATTCCCGCGACGAAGCGGCTCTTGAGCTTGCGCCGCTTGGCGATGGCGGAGGTGACGACGGTCATGGCTCAGCTCCCCACGCTCAGCTCGGGGTCCGCGGCGCCACCAGCGCGCGCGCCGCCGCCAGAACGCCGAAGGAGATGATGAACAGGGTCAGGCCAAGGGCAAGCAGCGCCGCCAGCTTCATCGAGCCAAAGCCCGCCTCGGCGAATTCATTGGCGATCGTCGAGGCGATCGTCGACCCCTGGCTGAAGATCGACGGCGACCAGCGCGTCGCATTGCCGATGACGAACGTCACCGCCATCGTCTCGCCGAGCGCGCGGCCCAACCCGAGCATGATCGCCCCGACCATGGCTCTGCGGCCATAGGGAATGGCGACATGGGCGATCACCTCCCAGCGCGTCGCGCCAAGGCCATAGACCGATTCCTTGAGCACCACCGGTGTCGCCCCGAGGATCTCGACAAACATCGCGGTGATCAGCGGCAGGATCATCACGGCAAGCACCAGCCCGGCGGTGAAGATGCTGGTGCCCGACGCGGTGATCAGCACGTCATAGAGCGCCGGCGTATCGACCGCAGTTTCGGCGATATCGGCATAGGCGCGCGCCAGCAGCGGCACCAGGACGAAGAACCCCCACATGCCGTAGATGATCGACGGAATTGCCGCGAGCAGCGAGATCACCGTGCCGATCGGCTGGCGCAGCCGGGCCGGCAACAGTTCGGTGAGGAAATAGGCGCACCCCGTCGCCAGCGGCACGGCGAGCAGCAGCGCCAGCACGGCAGTGATCAGCGTCCCCCAGATCATGATGCCGGCGCCATAAACGTCGTTCATCGAATCCCAGACGAAGCTGGAGAAAAAGCCTGCGCCAAAGGCGCGGAACGCCGGCGCCGAGCCGATCGCCAGCATGACGATGATCGCGCCGAGCAGCGCCAGCACGATCAGCCCGGCGGCGACGACCCCGCCGGTGAACAGCCGTTCGGTGGCGGGCAGCCGCCGCGTCGGCGTCCCCGCCAGCCGCCAGGGGGGGCTTTCGGTCACTTCTTGCCGCTGGCCGGGGCGGCGCCGGGCACCGTCATCGGCGGCGGCACGGTCATCGGCGGCGGCGCGGCAGCGGTGGCCGTGGGCGCCGGCGGGGCGGCGGCCGGCGCG
>LJHX01000166.1 GCA_001295935.1 alpha proteobacterium AAP81b | reverse complement strand
CGCGCCGACCGCCTGATCGCCGGCGAGGCGGCGCTGGCGGCCGTCGAAGCCGCGGCGCTGCTGCCGCCGCCGGCAGCGGCGCCGACCCCGCAACCGCCGGCATTGGTGCCACCCGTGACGATAGCGCCGGACCCGCGTCAGCGGCTGCCGAACAACGCCGTGCCGACGCGGACGACCGTGGCGCCGAGCAGCACCGCCGTCTCGTAATCGCCCGACATGCCCATGCTCAGCCCGGGCAGGCCATGGTCGCGCGCCTGTTTCGCCAGCAAAGCGAAGAAGGGCGCCGCCTCGATCCCCGCCGGCGGCACGCACATCAGGCCGACCACCGGCAGCCCGGCGTCGCGCGCCGCCGCCAGCAGCGCCGGCAGCTCGCCAATCGCACAGCCGGCCTTTTGCGGCTCGTCGCCGATATTGACCTGCAGGTAGCAGGCGGGGCGGCGGCCACTCGCATCCATCGCCTTCGCCAGCGCGGCGACCAGCGACGGCCGGTCGACGGCGTGAATGACGTCGACCAGCGCCACCGCCTCGGCGGCCTTGTTCGATTGCAGCTGGCCGACGAGGTGCAGCACCAGATCGGGGTGCGCCGCGCGCAGGGCCGGCCACTTCGCCTGGGCTTCCTGGACGCGGTTCTCGCCGAAATGGCGCTGGCCGGCGGCGATCAGCGGCACGATAGCCTCGGCCGGCCAGGTTTTCGAAACGGCGACGAGATCGATGCCGGCGGCGGGCCGCCCGGCGCTGCGCGCCGCGAGGGCGATGTTATCGCGAACCATCGCCAGGCGCGCGGCGGCGCTTTCGGAGTCGGTCAACGCAAGATCAGAAGGCGATGTTGGTGCCAAGATAGACGGCACGATCGCTGGCATTGGGTTCGATCAGCGACGGGGTATCGGGCGCCAGGCGGTAGCGGACGCCGCCGGTCACCGAAAGCCGCGGCGCCACCAGATAGGCGCCGCCCAGTTCGAACGAATAGCGCGTCTGCAGCGGCGCCAGATAGAGCAGCGAGCTCTGCTCGGCATTGCCCTGCAGGCGGGTGCGCCAGTTGCGGCCGCCATAGCCGATGCCGACGCCGAGCGAATCGCGCTGCGCCGGCAGCCCGGCGATGGCGGTTTCGCTGTGGTTGATCGCGGTGTTGACGCTGAAACCGCGCCAGGCGACCGACAGGTCGGCGCTATAGGCGGCGGGGATGCCGGCAAGGCCGGTCTCGGCCGGCGCGCCGGCGCGCGAGCGGTCCGTCGACGGCGTCGAAACGCGCGCGGCGAGGCCGAACGACACGGCGCGACGGCTTTCGCCCTGGCCCGAAGGGGTGAAGCGGAAGGCGCGCTCGACCGATTGGGCGCGTGCCGTGGCGGGGTTGCTGCCCGAGGCAGTGAAGCTGAACTGGGCGTTGTCGAAGGTCGGCGCCTGGAAGGCGACGAGCGGCGTTTCGGCGGTCAGCCGCGGCCGCGGCTTGGCACCGGGCTTGCCCGACGTGCTCGCCGCCGCGTGAACCGGAGCGGCCAGCAGCGCCAGCGCCGCGACCAGGATCGCCGGGCCCATTGCCAGACCACGCGCCATCGCCCGCGCCGGCCGCTGCCGATGCGTCGTCCCCTTGCGGGGCATCGCGAGGTGCCCGGGCCGAATCATGCTTCCCTACCTAACGCGCCACGAGCTTCCGACAAGGCGTCGGCATGCTCGAATCCGCCGGCTTTCCCGCTTATTCGGGCGATTGTGCTTTGTTACCCACAGTCGCGGAAACGCCCTCGCAACCTTTGCCGGTGGCGGCGCCGTGTCAAAGTCTTGGCGCGCATCGCCGGCGGTGCCTATAAGCGGCCTTCCGCCCTCCAAGCGTTGTCACAAAAGGCCCGTCGATGCGTCCCACACCTGCCGCCCTGCTGCTGGCGCTGATTCTGTCGCTGGCCGCCTGCGGCAAGGGCGACAAGCGCCCCAAGACCACCGAAGCCCCGGCGCGGATCACCAGCATCGGCATCAACGCCTATCTGTGGCGCGCGTCGCTGGAAACCATCAGCTTCATGCCGCTCGCCCAGGTCGATTCGAACGGCGGGGTGATCATCACCGACTGGTATGCTTCGCCGCTGACGCCCAATGAGCGCGTCAAGGTGACGATCACCGTCCTCGATACCGAACTGCGCGCCGATGCCGTCAAGGTCAACGCCGTCCGCCAGACGCTGGGTGTCGGCGGCTGGACCGAGGCGACGGTGCGCGCCGGCACGGTGCAGAAGCTTGAAGAGACCATCCTCGCCAGGGCGCGGGATCTGCGGCGGGCCCAGATCGTCGACCGCTGATGGCCGGCAAGTTCGACCATAAGGCGGCCGAGGCGCGCTGGCAGGCGGCGTGGGACGCGGCGGGAACGTTCGTCGCCGACGATGCCTCGCCGCGCCCCAAGGCCTATGTGCTGGAAATGTTCCCCTATCCGTCAGGGCGCATCCATACCGGCCATGTCCGCAATTATACGCTCGGCGATGTCATCGCCCGCGCCCGCCGCGCCCAGGGCTTCGAAGTGCTGCATCCGATGGGCTGGGACGCCTTCGGCATGCCCGCCGAAAATGCCGCGATGGAACGCGGCGTCCACCCCGGCGGCTGGACCCGCGCCAATATCGCGGCGATGCGGACGCAGCTGAAGCGCCTCGGTTTCGCCTTCGACTGGAGCCGCGAGCTCGCCACCTGCGAGCCGGAATATTATGGCCAGGAACAGGCGCTGTTCCTCGACCTGCTGGCGGCGGGCCTCGTCTATCGCAAGGAATCGGCGGTCAATTGGGACCCCGTCGACATGACCGTGCTCGCCAACGAGCAGGTGATCGACGGCCGCGGCTGGCGCTCCGGCGCGCTCGTCGAGCGCCGCAAGCTCAGCCAATGGTTCCTGAAGATCACCGAATTCGCCGAGGAGCTGCTGGCGGGGCTCGAGGGCCTCGACAAATGGCCCGAGAAGGTTCGCCTGATGCAGGAGAACTGGATCGGCAAGTCGCAGGGGCTGCGGTTCACGTTCCAGATCGCCGAAGACACGGCAGGCGATATTCCCTCCCCCAGCCCCTCGGCCAAGCGGGAGGGGAGTTTTGACGTCTTCACCACCCGCCCCGACACCATGTTCGGGGCGAGCTTCGCCGCGCTCGCCGTCGACCACCCGCTGATCGCCGAGCTGGCGGCGAGCGACCCCGGTCTCGCCGCCTTTGTGGCTGCGGCGCAGGCGGGCGGCACCGCGGCGGCCGATATCGAGACGCAGGAAAAGCTCGGCTACGACACCGGCCTGTCGGTGATCCACCCGCTCGATCCCGCCATCCGCCTGCCGGTCTTCGCCGCCAATTTCGTGCTGATGGACTATGGCACCGGGGCGATCTTCGGCTGCCCGGCGCACGACCAGCGCGACCTCGACTTCGCGCGGAAGTATGCGCTGCCGGTGACGCGCGTCGTCGCCCCCGACGGCGAGGCCGACACGCCGATCCACAACGAAGCCTACACCGGCCCCGGCCGCCTCGTGCATTCGCGCTTCCTTGACGGCCTCGATGTCGCCGACGCCAAGGCAGCGGTGATCGCCCGCGCCGAAGCCGAAGGCTGGGGCCAGGGCGTCACCCAATATCGCCTGCGCGACTGGGGCGTGTCGCGCCAGCGCTATTGGGGCACACCGATCCCGATCATCCACTGCGCCGCCTGCGGCGCGGTGCCGGTACCGCGCGAGCAGCTGCCGGTGGTGCTGCCCGAGGATGTCAGCTTCGACATCCCCGGCAATCCGCTCGATCGCCACCCGACCTGGGCGCATGTCGCCTGCCCGCGTTGCGGCGGCGCCGCCCGGCGCGAGACCGACACGCTCGATACCTTTGTCGATTCGTCCTGGTATTTCATCCGCTTCGCCAGCGCCCCCGGCGATCGCCCGTTCGATCCCGCGGTCGCGGCGAAATGGCTGCCGGTCGATCAATATATCGGCGGCGTCGAGCATGCCATTCTCCACCTGCTCTACGCGCGCTTCTGGACCCGCGCGCTGCACCGTATCGGCATGCTGGGGGTCAGCGAACCCTTTGCCGGGCAGTTCACCCAGGGCATGGTCAACCACGAGACCTATTCGCGGCCGCAGGGCATCGGCATGGCGCCGCTGTATTTTCGCCCCGATGAAGTCGAGCGCAGCGGCCAGGGCGCGACGCTCAAGGCCGATGGCGGCGCGGTTGAAGTCGGCCGCGTCATCAAGATGTCGAAGTCGAAGAAGAACGTCATCGACCCCGACGCCTATCTCGAAAACTATGGCGCCGATGCGGTGCGCTGGTTCGTGCTGTCCGATTCGCCCCCCGACCGCGACCTCGTCTGGTCCGACGCCGGCATCGATGGTGCGGCTCGCTTCGTTCAGCGCGTCTGGCGGCTCGCCACCGATGCCGCCGCACCCGCCAGCGGCGATGACGACAAGCTGGCGCGGCTGCTCCACCGCACCATCGCCGGCGTCACCGCCGATATCGACCGGATGCAGTTCAACAAGGCGATCGCCCGCCTCTACGAACTCGTCAACGCCCTCGAGCGCGCCGACGCGACGGCGACCCGCGTCGCGGCGATGCCGGTGCTGCTGCAACTCGTCGCGCCGATGATGCCGCACCTCGCCGAGGAAGCCTGGGCGCGGCTCGGCCAGCCGGGGTTGATCGCCGACGCTGCCTGGCCGGTCGCCGACCCGGCGCTGCTCGCCGACGACACCGTCACCATCGCCATCCAGATCAACGGCAAGCTGCGCGACAGCTTCGAAGCCGCCAAGGGCGCCGACCGCGGCGCACTGGAAGCCGAAGCGCTGGCGCGCGAGAAGGTGGTGCGGGCGCTGGATGGCAAGGCGCCGAAGAAGGTGATCGTCGTTCCGGATCGGTTGGTGAACCTTGTCGCTTGAGCGCCCCCCCACAAAAGCGGGTCAAGGGCCTCAGGCCCTTGCCGCGGGTACCCAGCGAAACAAGCGCGCGGGCGGCGCCATCTTCAACCTGATACTGCGTGCGGCGCGCTTGTTTCGCTGGGAGCCCGCCGCCGGAGGCCTCCTCTTCCTTCTTTCTCTCCAAGCCTGCGGCCTCCAGCCCGTCTATTCCGGCGGCACCAGTTCAGCCCCGGCAAAACTCGCCCGCAGCGTCAGCATCGCGCCGATTGCCGAGCGGGGTGGCTTCCTCGTTCGCCAGGCGTTGCTCGATCGTTTCGGCGAGCCCGATGCCGCGCCGAAGTATCGGCTTGAGGTCGAGCTCGACGACCAGATCCTGGCATTCGGCGTGCGCGGCGACAATTCGGCGGCGCGCGAGCGGCGGACGCTGAGGGCGCGCTATCGCCTGGTCGAGACCGTGTCGGGGGTGATCGTCGTTGATGCGACGGCGTCGGCGGATGCCGGCATCGACCGCGTCAGTTCGAACTATGCCGTGGTCGCCGCCGAGACGACAGCGCTCGAGCGGCTGGCGACCGACATCGCCGCGCAGATCGACGCGCGGCTGGCGCTGTTCGCGCGGGCGGCGGCGGCGACGCCGTGATTCGGGGCCGTGATCCGCCGTGAAGGTCGATAGCGCCCGCATCGAAGCATTGGCCAGGCGCTGGGACCCGGCGGTGCGGCTGGTGCTGCTGCACGGCGCAGACACCGCCACCTCGGCGGATCTCGCCGGGCAGATCGCGCGCGGCTTCAGCGATCCCGGCAACCCGACGGCGATCGAGACGCTCGACGGCAAGAGCCTGGCCAAGGACCCGCAGGCACTGGCGGGCGCGGCGGGGGCGATGTCGATGTTCGGCGACCGCACGCTGGTGCGCGTCGATGGCCTCGACGACGATGGCCTGGCGGCGGTCGAGGCGCTGCTGGCGGCGCCGGCGGGCAATCCGGTGGTCGCGGTGGCGGGCGCGCTGCGCAAGGGCAGCAAGCTGCTGGCGCTCGCCGAGAAAGCGCCGGGGATCGCCGCCTTGGTCAGCTATGAGCCGAGCCTGCGCGACGCGCCGCGGCTGGTCGGCGACATGGCGGCGACTTTGGGGCTGAAGGTGCCGCGCGAGGCGGCGGTGGCGCTGTTCGAAGCCACTGGCGGCGACCGCCAGATCCTGCGCAGCGAGCTCGAGAAGCTGGCGCTCTATGTCGATGCGAGCCCCGACAAGCCGCGCCCCCTCGATCCCGCCGACATCGCCGCGGTGGGCAGCGGCGCCGGCGATGCCGATGCGCAACTGCTGCCGGCGGCGATCGCCGGCGGCCGGGTGCGCGAGGCGAGCGACCTCGTCGCGCGGCTGGCCGAGCCGGGGATCGTCACCTTGCGCGCCGTGGCGCGGCGCTTCACCCAGCTGCTGGCGCTGCGCGAGGCGGTCGATGCCGGCGCCAGCCCCCGCGACGCCGTCGAGCGCGCCCGACCGCCGGTGTTCTGGAAGGAGAAGGACGCGGTCGTTGCCGAGGTCGGGCTGTGGTCGACCGCAGCGGCAGCAGCGGCGCTGGCGGCGCTGCTCGCCGCCGAACGCGCCATCAAGTCGAGCGGGTCGCTCGGCGACACGCTGGCGCATGCGGCGCTGCTCGATCTGGCACGCCAGGCCGCGGCGAAGCGGCGCGGCTGAGGCGCGGCGCGGCGCGCCGACAATCGACTCGAACCCGCCCGCCGGCGTAACAAGGCGCGCGGGAGGGAGCGATGCGGCGCCGGGTCTTCATAATCGTCGCGGCACTGCTGGCGCTGGCGGGTGGCGGCTTTCTCGTGGTGCGCGCCGTGCCGGGGCTGGTGCGATCAGAGGCGCAGGCCTGGGTGTCGGCGAACCTGCCCGGCAAGCGGCTGACGCTGGGCGCCATTCGCTTCGACCTGTGGGCGCTGCGGCTGACGATCGACGATGTCGCGATCGGTGATGCGGCGGCAGCGCCGATGCTGGCGGCGGCGACGGTCGACATCGATGCCAGCGCCGCCTCGCTATGGACGCTCAGCGCCCGCCTCGACGCGTTGCGGCTGGTGGCGCCGGTCGTCGATGCCGTCGTGGCGCGCGACGGCACGCTCAACCTCGCCGGCCTGGTGCCGAAGACGCAATCCGACGACCCGCTGCCGACGCTGGCGATCCGCCGCCTCGAGGTCAGCGACGGCCGGGTGAACTTCAGCGATCGCCGTGGGTCGGCGCGCTATGCCAAGCGGCTGGCGCCGATCGGCTTCGTGCTGCGCGATTTCACCACCGCCGGCGACGGCCATGGCCTCTATCACCTCGCCGCCAGCGGCGATTCGGGCGAGCGGCTGGTCTGGGACGGCAAGCTGGCGCTGGCGCCGATCGCGTCGGCGGGGCGGTTCCGGCTGGCGGGCATCCGGCTTGCCGATCTGGCGCCGCTGCTGGGGCCGGCGCTGCGGCCGACGGCGGGGACGCTGGCGGCGGAAGGCGGCTATGCGCTGCAACTGGCGCCAGCCGCCGCCGGGCGGGCGCCGCCGCCGCAGCTGACGGTCGACCTGGCGCGGCTC
>LJHX01000165.1 GCA_001295935.1 alpha proteobacterium AAP81b | reverse complement strand
CCCCACCCCGCTCGGCGCAAGGGCGCCGAGTCGCCCTCCCCCTCAAGGGGGGAGGGATCAGTTACTCCGCCGCCTCCAGCGCCTCCACCCGTTCCCCGCTGCCGCCGGCGATCGCCAGCAGGCGGCGTTCGAGGGTGCGCAGGCGGCTGCTGTTGTCGATCTTGCTGCCGGTCAGGTCGGTCAAATAGAAAGTATCCGTCGCGCGTTCGCCATAGGTGGCGATGTGCGCCGAATGGATGGTCACGCGGCTTTGGAACAGCCCGTGGGTGAGGGAGTAGAGCAGCGCCGGGCGATCGGCGGCGGCGACTTCGACCACCGTATAGCGGTTCGACGCCTTGTTATCGATCAGCACATTGGGGGCGACGGCGAAGACCTCGGCGCGGCGGCGCGCCAGCGGCCGCGCCGCGAGGCGATCGGCGAGCCGGATCTTGCCGGTCAGCACGTCCTCGATGGCGCGGTGCAGGCGGGCCAGCTGCTGCCCTTCCGCGAAGGGACGGCCGAGGGGGTCGGCAACGACGAAATTGTCGATCGCCTGGCCGTCGCGCGTGGTGTGGATGCGCGCGTCGAGGATGTTGGCGCCGGCCAGGCTGATCGCCCCGGCGATACGATAGAACAAGCCGGGGTGGTCGGCGGCATAGACGCTGACCAGCGTTGTCCCCGAGGCCTGGTCGGGGATGGCGCTGATCGACAGGGGGCGCGCCTCGGCATCGGCCTCGGTGATCATCGCGGCGTTGACGGCGATCGCCTCGGGGGGCTCGGCGACCCAATAGCTGTCGGGGAAGCGCGCGGCATAAAAGCGGAAACGCTCGGGGCTCCAGGCGACGCTGGCGGCGAGGCCCTCCTGCTTGGCGGCGATGCGATCGGCTCTGCCCTTCTGCTTGTGGCCGAGGCGCAGCACTTCTTCGGCCGCCTCATAGAGTTCGCGGAGCAGCTGGCCCTTCCAATTGTTCCAGACGCCCGGCCCGACGGCGCGGATATCGACCACCGTCAGCACCAGCAGCAGCCGCAGCCGCTCTGGCGAGGCGACGGCCTCGGCGAAATCGAGGACGGTCTTGAAGTCGGCAAGGTCGCGCTTGAAGGCGGTGCGGCTCATCAGCAGGTGATGGCGAACCAGCCAGGCGACGGTTTCGGTCTCGGCCGGCGACAGCCCGAGGCGCGGGCAGAGCTTCAGCGCCACCTCGGCGCCGAGTTCGCTGTGATCGCCGCCGCGGCCCTTGGCGATATCGTGGAGCAGCACCGCGACATGGAGGACGCGGCGGCTGACGATCTGGTGGATGATCTTAGCCGATACCGGATGCTCGTCCTTGAGCGCCCCCGATTCGATGCGGCCGATCAGCCCGATGGCGCGGATGGTATGCTCGTCGACGGTGTAGTGATGATACATGTCGTACTGCATCTGGGCGACGACGCGGCCGAAATCGGGAATGAAGCGCCCGAAGACGCCGGCTTCGTTCATCCAGCGCAGCACGCTTTCGGCATCGCCGCGGCCGGTCAGCACTTCGAGGAACAGCGCATTGGCGCGGCGGTCGCGGCGGACGGCATCGTCGATCAGCACGGCGTCGCGCGCCGCCTGGCGCATGGCGAGCGGGTGGATCGGCAGTGTCTCGCGCGCCGCGATGGCGAACATCTCGATCAGCCGCACCGGATTGGCCCGGAAGAAATCGTCGGCAGGGATGCCGAGCTGCCCGCGGCGCAGGGTGAAGCCGCCGAGGCGCGCCGGGCGGCGGGTGATGACCGGCAACCAATTGCCGCGCGCGAAGCTCTCGTCGAGCTGCGCCAGGAACAGCCCGACAAGGTCGCCGACGGTCTTCGCCATCAGGAAATAATGCCGCATGAAGCGCTCGACCGGCGCCATGCTGCCGCGGGTGGCATAGTTCAACCGCGTCGCGAGCTCGCGCTGGACGTCGAAAGTCAGCCGTTCCTCGGCACGGCCGGCGATGTCGTGGAGGTGGATGCGCACCGCCCAGAGGAAGCTTTCGGCGCGGCGGAACTGGCGCAGCTCGCTCGCCGTCAGCAGTCCCTTGTCGACCAGCTCGGCGACGGTTTCGACCTGATAGGCATATTTGCCGATCCAGTAGAGCGCGTGGAGATCGCGCAGGCCGCCCTTGCCCTCTTTCAGATTGGGTTCGACGACATAGCGGCTGTCGCCCATCTTCAAATGCCGCGCGTCGCGCTCGGCGAGTTTCTGGGCGGTGAAGTCGCGCGCTGTGCCGGCGACGACCTCGCGGCGATAGCGCAGCGCCGCCTCGTCATAGAGCGGCTGGTCGCCCCAGACGAAGCGCATTTCCAAGAGCGCGGTGCGAATGGTGATGTCGCTCTTCGCCATGCGCACCATGTCGTCGAGGCTGCGGGTGGCGTGGCCGACCTTCAACCCCAGGTCCCAGAGCAGATAGAGCAGCGTCTCGATCACCCGCTCGCCCCATGCCGTCTGTTTCCAGGGGGTCAAAAACATGATGTCGATGTCGCTGTAGGGCGCCATCTGGCCGCGGCCGTAGCCGCCGACGGCGACGATGGCGAGGCGCTCGGCGGCGGTGCGATTGGTGGCGGGGTAGAGGCTGGTGGTGACGACGTCGTGCGCCAGCCGCAGCAGCTGGTCGATCAGAAAGGCCTGGGCGCCGGCGAGTTCGAGGCCCTTGGCGGGGGTTTCGCGGATGCGGCGTTCGATCTCGGCGCGGCCGGCGGCAAGCGCTGCCTTCAAGGTGGCGGTGACGACCGTGCGACGCGCGGCAAAATCCCCCGCCGCGGCGAGGCGCGCCCCGAGGTCCTCGGCGAGCGCCCGCCGATCGATGATGGCGCGGCGGTTGGCTGGTCCCGGCTGGCTGGCCACTTTGCCCTTTCTGGCGGCGCGGGTCGCCGCCGCCTCGTGGATATAGGCGCGGGCGCGGCGACAGGAAAGGCCTGGGCAACCCCGCCAGTTGTCGAGGCGCGCGCGCTGGCGTAGCCGGGTGCGGCAAGGGGGGATCATGCTCGGCGTCTGCTATTATCCCGAACATTGGCCGGAGCATCGCTGGGCCGAGGATGCGGCGCGGATGCGCGGGTTGGGGCTGTCGCGGGTGCGGATCGGTGAGTTCGCCTGGGCGCGGCTTGAGCCGCGGGCAGGCGAGTTCGACTTCGGCTGGTTCGATCGCGCCATCGCGACGCTTGGCGAGGCCGGGCTCGGCATCGTCATCGGCACGCCGACGGCGACACCGCCGAAGTGGCTTGTCGATGCGCACCCGGAGATCCTGCCGGTCGACCCGGTAACCGGGCTCGTGCGGCGCTTCGGCTCGCGGCGGCACTATGATTTCTCGAGCGAAATCTATCTCGAACAGGCGCTGCGCATCACCCGCGCACTGGTCGAACGCTATGGCGACCATCCCGCGGTCGTCGGCTGGCAGATCGACAATGAAGTCACCTGCCACGACACGACGCTGTCGGGATCGCCGGCGGCGGCGGCGGGGTTCCGCGACTGGTGCCGCACCCGCTATGGCAGCATCGCCGCGCTCAACCAGGCCTGGGGCAATGTCTTCTGGTCGATGGACTATGGCGACTGGGGCGAAATCGACCTGCCGATCCAGACCGTGTGCGAACCCAATCCAGCGCATCGGCTGGCCTGGCGGCGCCATGCGTCCGACATGGTGGCGCGCTTCGTCCACGCGCAGGCGGCGGCAATCCGCGAGGGCGCCGCGACGCGCCAGTTCGTCACGACCAATTTCATCCCCTATCTCGATACCGGCGTCGACAATTTCGCGCTGACGGCGCCGCTCGATTTCGCCAGCTTCGACAGCTATCCGCTCGGCATCGCCGACATGGCGCTGGCCAAAGCTCCCGCCGCGACGCTCAAGCCCTTCGTCCACACCGGCTGGCCCGACCTGACCAGCCTCAACCTCGACATGACGCGCGGCCTCTCCCGCGACGCCTTCTGGATCATGGAGCAGCAGCCGGGGCCGGTGAACTGGGCGCCGCACAATCCGCGCCCCGCCCCCGGCATGGTGCGGCTGTGGACCCTCCAGGCCTTCGCGCATGGCGCGGCGTGCGTCAGCTATTTCCGCTGGCGCCAGGCGCCCTTCGCCCAGGAGCAGATGCACGCGGGGCTGCTGCGCCCCGACAGCATGCCGGCGCCGGCATGGGCCGAGGTCGAGCAGGTGGTGGGCGAATTGGCGGTGCTCGGCGATCTCTCGCTGCGCCGCGAACCGGCGGCGGTGGCGCTGATCGTGGACGCCGAAGCAGGCTATGTCAGCGATATCCAGCCGCAAGGGCGCGGCTGGCGCTACAATGCCGTGGTGCTCGCCTGGTATGGCGCGCTGCGCCGGCTGGGGCTCGATGTCGATTGCGTGCCGCCGGGGGCATCGCTTGCCGGCTATGCGCTGGTCGTGGCGCCGTCTCTGGCGATGCCCGACAACAAGGCGGTGGCGGCGCTGACGGCGACCGACGCGCGGATCGTGCTCGGGCCGCGCTCGGGGGGCAAGACGCCCGAATTCACCCTCCCCGATGGCCTGCCCCCCGGCCCGCTCGCCGCGCTGGTGCCGGCGCGCGTCACCCTTGTCGAAACGCTGCGCCGCGACTGCCCCGGCGGCCTCCACTGGCAGGGTCGCAGCTTCACCAGCCACAGCTGGCGCGAAAGCCTCGAAGCGCTCCCCGGCGGCGAAGTCATCGCCCGCAGCGAAACCGGCGACGCGGTTGCTGTAAGCCGTGGCCGGGTCAGCTATATCGGCACACTGACCTGCGACGATTTCCTGACCGACTTCCTCGCCGCCGAAGCCCAGGCCGCCGGCCTCGCCACGCTGCGCCTCCCCGACACCCTGCGCATCGCGACACGCGGCGACCTCGGCTTCGCCTTCAACCACGCCGCTACGCCCGTCGCCTGCCCGGCGCCCGCCGGCGCCGATTATCTTATCGGCGCCCCCGACGTGCCGGCCTATGGCGTCAGCGTCTGGCGCCGCGCCTGATGGCCGTCGCCAGCCCGCTGCAGCTCGCCATCTTCGCGGCGGTTCTCGCGCTGATCGCCGCCGCTACCGCCTGGCAAACCCGGCGGCTGCGCGGGGCACATGGCGGCGATGCCCGCGATGCCTTTCTCGCCGGCGGCAGCCTGACCTGGGTCTATGTCGCCGGTGCCATCACCATCACCAACCTCGGCACCGAACAGCTCGTCGGCATGAACGGCAACCAGATGCTGCTGCTCGCCTGGTGGGAGCTGGCGGGCTTTGCCGGGCTGCTGATGCTCGCCTTGCTGTTCCTGCCGATCTACTATCGCACCCGCTGCACGACGACGACCGAGCTGCTCGAGCGCCGCTATGGCGAGGCCAGCATCCGCACGCTGATCTCGGGGCTGTTCATGCTCGGCTATGTCTTTCTGGCGATGCCGTCGGCGCTCTACACCGGCGCGTTGTTCCTGCGCACCGTCTTCTCCCTCGACGTGCCGCTGCTGGCGCTGGCTGCCGGGCTGGCGCTGCTCGGCGCCGGCTACGGCCTGCTCGGCGGGCTGCGCGCCGTCGCGGTGTCGGAGACTTTCGCCGGGGTCAGCCTGCTGGTCATCTGTGTCGCCATCGTCGTTCTCGGGCTCGGCGCCATCGGCTGGTCGTTCAAGGGCATCCCGCCCGACCGCCTGACGCTGATCGGCGACGCCGCCTCGCCAATCCCCTGGCCGACGCTGTTCACCGGCATGGTCTTCATCCAGATCTTCTACTGGTCGACCAACCAGGCGATCACCCAGAAGGCGATGGCCAGCCCCTCGCTGCGCGAGGCGCAAAAGGGCGTGCTCGCCGCCGCGCTGATCCGGCTGGCGATCGTGCCGCCGATCGTCGTGCTGCCCGGCATCATCGCCTTCAAGCTCTATGGCGTCGTCCATGATGCCGCCTTCGGGCGGCTGGTCGGCGATGTGTTGCCGCCCTGGCTGTCGGGGGCCTTTGCGGCGATCCTTGCCACCAGCGTCGCCGCGCATTTCGTCGCGGTGCTGAATTCGGCCGCGGCGCTCTATGTCTGCGACATCCACCAGAAATATGTGAATGCCAACGTCGCGGTGCCGCGCCTCAACCTGATCGTCTCGGTCGCCTTCATCGCCATCGCGATCGCCATGGTGCCGGTCTATGCCAATGCCGTCAGCATCATCAACCTGCTCCAGCAACTGAACGGGCTGCTGTCGATGCCGATCCTGTCGGCGTTCATCGTCGGGCTGCTGTTCCGCGATGTCGAGGCGCGCGCCGCCATCGCCGCGGTGGTGTTCGGCGTCGCACTTTATGCGGTTTTCAGCTTTGCCTGGGCGCCGTTCGGGCTGCATTATATCCATCTCATGCTCGTCACCCTGATCGCCACCATCGGCTTCGCGCTGCTGGTCAACCGCCTCGTCTTCGGCCGCCGCGCGCGCTTCACCGGCTGGCGCGGGCTGGCAGCGGCGTGATCGGCGCCTGATGGCCAGCCTCGCCCCCGATCAGGCGCGCCTCGACGGCCTCGCCCGCCAGGGCATCGCCGCGCTGCAAGCCGGCAATGCCGGCGCGGCGCGGAGCGCGTTCGAGGCGATCGCCGCCTCGGGGCGCGCCAGCCCCCAGGCATGGCTGTTGCTCGCCCAGGCGTGCGACATGGCCGACGACCGCGCCGCCGCGCGCGCCGCGCTGAGCGAGGTGCTCAAGGCCGACCCCGCCAACCCCTATGCCCTTGTCATGCACGGCGAGCTGATGACCCGCGACGGCGACGACCGCGGCGCCGTGCATTGGTACGAGCGCGCCCTCGCCGCCGCTTCGGGCAAGCAGCTGCCGCCCGACCTCATCACCCGCCTGCGCCGCGCCGACGCCGAGCGCAACGCTGCCGGCGCGCGCTTCCGCGCCTCGCTTGATAAGGCGCTCGGTGCCACCGGCGCCGCCGCCGGCGCGCGCTTCGCCGAGGCGCTCGACATCGTTTCGGGGCGCGCCGTGCCGATGCTCCAGCAACCGACGAGCTTCTTCTACCCCGGCCTGCCGCAGACCGCCTTTCACGACCCCGCCGACTTTGCCTGGGTGGCAGGGCTGGCCGCGGCGTACCCCGCCATCGCCGCCGAGGCCGAGGCGGTGCTCGCCGCCCGCGCCGGGCTCGCGCCCTATGTCGAGCCGGTCGAGGGGCGCCACAACAAGGCGCATCCGCTGCTCTCCGACCCGCGCTGGAGTGCCTTTCACCTGGTCCGCTCGGGCGAGATCGTGCCGGAGAACGCCGCGCGCTGCCCCGCCACCATGGCGGCCCTCGCCGACCTGCCGATCCCGCGCATCGCCGGCCATTCGCCGATGCTGCTGTTCTCGATCCTGGCGCCCGGCACGCATATCCCGCCGCACAATGGCATGCTCAACACGCGGCTCATCTGCCATCTGCCGCTGATCGTGCCGCCTGATTGCGGCTTGCGCGTCGGCAACCATGTCCGCGAGGTCCGCGCCGGCGAGGTGCTGATCTTCGACGATTCGATCGAGCATGAGGCGTGGAACCGCTCCGACCGCCCACGGGCGATCCTGCTGTTCGAGATCTGGAACCCGGCGCTGAGCGCGGCGGAACGCGCGGCGCTGACGGCGATGTACGAGACGGTGGCGAGTTACGGGGAGGAATAAGCTCTTACTTCCCCCTCCCCCCGGTGAGCGCAGCGAACCGAGAGTGGGGAGGGTCGTGGGGGTTGCGCCGCGGGAGGAAACTCGGCGGTTACGCCAGTTTCGCGATCCGCCTTCCGATAGCCGCGCTCGGTCCCGGCGCGACGGCCCCCACCCCGACCCTCCCCACTCTACGTTCGCTTCGCTCACGTGGGGGGAGGGAGACAGGCGCCCCTACCCCCACAGTCCCGCGTCAGGCGGCCAGACATCGGAATGTTCGACGCGCAGGCCACCAACGCGATCCTCGATCAGCAGCGGGCCGTCGAGATCGCTATACTCCCCTGCGTCGCAGGAAACCTTGGCAAAACAGAGGGAGTAGTGACACCGCCGTACTTCCCCCTCCCCCCACGTGAGCGCAGCGAACGTAGAGTGGGGAGGGTCGGGGTGGGG
>LJHX01000164.1 GCA_001295935.1 alpha proteobacterium AAP81b | reverse complement strand
CTTTGGGCCACAAACCAAAATCGCCGCCGTGCCGGCGATCCAACAACCGTGAAAACCGATCTAGGCCCCCGACAACGCGCCGCCGGCGGCCAGGGGCCGACCCTTGGCTCCACCGTCTGTTGGCCTGATGGCCCCGCCGGGCGGCCTTATCGCCGCTCGGCCGCCAACGCCGCATAGCCGATGCCTGCCGCCACCGCCCCTGCCAGCGCGATCGGCATGGCCGCCGCCAGCACCGCCGTCGGCTCCCGCCCCTGCAGCAAGGCGCCCTGCGCCGCCGCCACCATGTGCGTCAGCGGGAATATCTGCCCGAGGCGCGCCGCCCAGCCCGGCAGCGTCGCCACCGGAAAGAGAAACCCCGACAGCAGCATCGCCGGCAGGTAGAAGGCGACCGCCCCCTGCAACGCCGCGAGCTGCGTGCCGGCGCGCGCCGCGATGGCGAAACCGATCAGCAGATGCGCCGCGGCGAACAACGGCAGCAGCGCCGCCAGCGCCCAGACCGTCGGCGGTGCCGGCAAGCCAAAGCCCCACACCGCCGCCGCCAGCACCAGCAGCCCCTGCAAGGTGCCGAGCGCCGCCCAGGGCAGCAGCTTGCCGGCGATGATCGTCGCCGGGCCAAAGGGCAGCGTTCGCAGCGTCTCCCATTGGCCGCCCTCGCGATCGCGCGCCAGGCTCAAGGTGCCGAGCATCACCATCGAAATCATCACCGTGGCCCCGATCAAACCGGCCAGAACCGGCCAATTGGCATGGGCTTGCGGGTTGCCGAGCCGAACGATCGCCGGCGGCGGCGCCGCGGCACCGAACACCGACCGCCCCGCCACCGCCTGCCAATAGGCCGCGGTCAGCCGCGCTTCGGCCGCTGCGGTCAGCCCGGGGTTGCTGCCATCGGTGACGATGGTCGGCGCGCCATCGGCGCTGGCGGGCAGTTCGACGCCGATCGCCGCGCGCCCCGCCGCCACCGCCGCGCGCGCGCTGCCGGCAGCGCCCTCACCCGCCAGCCGAAGGCCAAGGGTAGCGGCGATGGCGCTGACCACCTCGCCGCGCGCCAGCGCGGTGCCACCGCCGACCGCCACACCGAGCCGCGCCCCCGTCGGGTCGATGGCAAGGCCGAAGAGGATCAGCTGGAGCACCGGCACCATCAGCAACAGACCCGCCGTCACCCGGCTGCGACACAAGCGGCGCGTTTCAGCGATCGCCAGCGCCAGCACCCCGCCGATCATCGCGCCGCCAGCGCCGCGACGGCGTCCTCGAGGCTGGCGCTGCCGGCGCGGGCGCGCAGCTGCGCCGGCGTCAGCGGCGGCGTCGCGCGGCCATCGTGATAATAGACGAGGCGGGGCAATTGTTCGACTTCGGCAAGGTCGTGAGTGCTGACGACGATCACGGTACCGGCGGCGGCGAGCTCGCCGATCCAGCGCCACAAGTCGCGCCGGCTGACGATGTCGAGCCCGGCGGTCGGCTCGTCGAGCAACAGCAGCGCCGGGGAGTGCAGCACCGAACAGGCAAAATGCGCCCGCCGCGCCCAGCCCCCCGACAGCGCCGCCGCCGGCGCCGCCGCCCGGGGTTCGAGGCCATAGCGCGCCACCGCAGCGTCGACCGCGCCGCGCCCCAAGCCGCGCGCGCGGGCATGAAAGGCAAGGTTCTCGGCAATCGTCAGTTCAGGCCACAGGCTCGACGCCTGCGCCATATAGCCGAGGCGCGCCCGCGCCGACGCCGGCAGCCGGCCGAGCGGCGCGCCGAGCACTTCGCCATCGCCGATATCGGGAGCGATCAGTCCGGCGAGGAGGCGCAAGGTCGTCGTCTTGCCGCCACCATTGGCGCCGACCAGCCCGAGAATGTCGCCGGCGCCGAGGTGGAAGCCGAGCCCTTCGATGGCCAGCTTGCCGCCAAAGGCCTTGCCGACATCGCTCAGCCGGGCGATCTCAGGCGACAAGCCGAAACCCACCATACATGTGCTTGGTCGCCTCGGCGCCGAGCGCCAGCAGGCTTTCGCCGGGTGCCAGCGACCGCCGCGCCGCATCGACCGCCAGCCAGATCGCCGCCGAGCCGGTGTTGCCATGATCGCCGGCCGCGACGAACACCCGCCCCGGATGCAGCCCGAGCAGTTCGGCAAGCGGCGCGGCGATGCGGCCATTGGCCTGGTGTGGCACGACCAGCGCGGCGTCATCGATAGCCAGCCCCATTTCCGCCAGCACGCCGCGATGCGCGCCGAACAACGCCGCTCCGGCGGTCCGGACATGGCCGAAATCATGCTCGAAGCGCATCATCCCGGCATCGGGCCGCGCCGACCCGCCGGCGGCGAGTTCGAGCCCCGGTGCCTGGTCACGGCCGATGGCGCCATACCAGGCATGGCTGAGCATCGGCCTGCCCACCGCCCCCGGCCAATCGGCGCGCGCCAGCACGACGGCGGCAGCAGCGTCGCCCATCTGGACGAGGTTGACGAGCTGCCCCGGCGCCAGCACCCCGCGCGGATCGAGAAACGGCGAGCCCGTCTCCGAGCCGACGATCGCCACCGGCGCGGCGCCGGGCACGCCAAGCAGCCCGATCGCCATCGCAAGGGCATTGGCAAAGCCGGTGCAGGCCTGGCGGAATTCGGCATGGGGGCCATCATAGCGCAGCCGATCGGCAACGAGCGCGATATTCGACGGCAATTGCTGCGCCGGCGTCGCGGTATGGCCGATCAGATAGCCGAGATCATCCGTCGCCAGCCCGGCTTCGGCGAGCGCCGCGGTGACGGCGCGCGCCGCGAGATCGGGGTTGCCATCGCCGGGGCGCGGGCCCTCGCCAAAATGTTCGAAGTCGCGCGCCGAATGGCGACGGTGAATACCGAGGCGATGCGCGATCGCGCCCGCGGCACGGCGCTGGCGAAAGCCGAAGCGCGCTTCGAGCTTGCCGATCAGCGTGTCGGTATCGAGCACCTCACCGGGGAGCGCGCAGCCGCTGCCGAGCAGCGCCACGCCGGCGACGCTCGTCCAGGCGCGGCTCATGCTGCGAACAGCCCCGCCGGCAGGCGAGCGAGGTCGCGACGCAGGCGATCGGGTTCGACGCCGAGGCCGTCGAAGGCGGCGCCGACATGGCCGATGACGGCAACCAGCAGCGCGCGGGCATGCGCCGCCTCGTCCTTGAGCGCCGTCATCACCCCCATGCCGGCGGCGATGTTGCCGGCGATGGCGACGTGGCGCGCCTCGTCGGCGTGGATGCGGCGCAGCACGCGCGCGGTGTCGCTGGCCGCCGGCAGGCGTCGCAGCACCCGCGCCAGGATCAGGCAGACCGCCGAATCGAGCCCGGCGACACGCGCCAGCCGGCCGGTGATCAGCGTGCGGCCGAGGCTGACATGCATCGCCTGCGCCGCGGCAAGCACGGGTTCGGGATCGGCGGGCGCCGGCAGCGCGGCGAGCAGGCCCTTCAACAGCGCGTCATGCTGCGCCTCATCGCGGGCGATGGCGGCAAGGGCGGCGGCGGCCGCCGGGGCGAGGCGGCGGTTGGCGGCCATCGCGGCAAAGGCCAGGCTGGCGGCTTCCTCGCCGCAGCCGAGCAGCGGCAGGACCTCGCCGAGCGCCGCGGCGGTGGCGGCGGGAAGGTCCGCCGCGGTCGCCCCCAGGGGAGCAAGGGCGCCGCGGCGGACGAAACAGAGCGGCATCGGGGGGGACATTTGCCGCTCCGTGGTCGGGGATCAGAATTGCGTCGTCAGGTCGGTCAGCCATTGCGGGCTGGCCGCGACGACCAGGCCTTCGACGATGCGGTCGCTGCCGGTGGCGATGAGGATGCCGACACTGACCAGGATGCCGCCCAGGATATACTTGCCCTGGCCGCCGGCTTTCAGAAGCTTGCCGCGCACCTTGGCCATCGCCGATTTGGCGACGGTGGCAATGGCGAGCAGCACGGTGGCGACGCCGGCGGCAAAGGCCGCCATGACGACCGCGGCGCCGCCGAGGTTCTGCCCCTGCGAGGCCAGCACGGTGGCAGCGCCGAGCGTCGGCCCGACGCATGGGCTCCAGACCAGGCCGAGCAGTCCGCCGATGCCCGCCTGGCCGGCGAGGCCGAAGCGCTCGAGGCCCTGCTGCTTCGACCCGGCCCAGCCGGCGGCGGGCGCCGCCAGGCGTTCGAGCGCCGGCTGCGCCTGGGGAATGACCAGCACCGCGCCGATGCCGATCATCAGCATCGCGCCGGCCAGCCGGACGCTTTCGGGGTCGAGACCGATCGAATTGCCGAGCAGCGCGACGCTGAGCCCGACGACGGTGAAGGAAACGATCAGCCCGCCGGCGAGCGCCACCGGCCCGAAGCGCCCGGCCTTGCCGGCGCCGCTCAGCACGATCGGCACCAGCGGCAGCACGCAGGGGCTCAGGATGGTCAGCGCCCCGGCGACAAACGCCAGCGCCGGGTTGAGAACTTCGGTGGCCATGATCGTTTCCCCCTTGGCGCGGTTACTTGACGGTCGCGTCGACGAGCGCGGTGATCACCGCCTTGTCGGTCTTGAAATCGATGCGACCGGTCTGCTCCTTGCCCTTGAAGCCGATGATCGTGCCCTGGCGCTGGACGCCGAACTGCTTGAGCGCCTCCTTCTGCTTGTCATAATTGATGCGGAAGATGGTAAGGTCGGCGGTATCGGGGCGGCTCGAGAGCGCCTTGAGCGTCCCCGACTGGCTGGCGCAGATCGGGCACCACCAGGCGTGAACTTCGACGAGGGTCGGCTTGCCGGCGGCCTGGGCGGCGGCGAACTGCGCCTGAT
Organism: alpha proteobacterium AAP81b; assembly: GCA_001295935.1. Classification (GTDB taxonomy): domain Bacteria; phylum Pseudomonadota; class Alphaproteobacteria; order Sphingomonadales; family Sphingomonadaceae; genus Sandarakinorhabdus. The sequence continues at coordinate 64,295 of LJHX01000164.1, read as the reverse complement.
CGAAAGGAACGGTGGTGGCGGCGCTGGCGACGGTTGCGGCGGCGACGCTGGCGAAGAGCGCGGCGGCGAGGGTGAAGCGGGTCATGATAATCTCCGTGGCAGGTGGAACTGCCGAGGAGTTCGCCGGCGGTCGCGGTCAGGTTACAGCCCGGACAGTCGCTCGATACGGTCGCGGGGTTGAGGCCGCCCGCCATCGCCGCTATATCGCGCCCGAGGCGGTCGCTCGGGGCCGCCTTTTTGCGTTGGCACGGCCGGACCCCATGCGAGGCCGCCGCTGGAGACCGAAACGATGACGATCAGCCCGCTCATGCCCGTTTATGGCCGCTGCGAGGTCGAACCGGTGCGCGGCGATGGCTGCTATCTCTATGACGCCGAGGGGCGCGAATGGCTCGATTTCGCCAGCGGCATCGCCGTCAATCTGCTCGGCCATGGCCATCCGCATCTTGTCGGCGCCATCCAGAAGCAGGCCGCGACCTTGATGCACACGTCGAATCTCTACAAATCGCCGGCGCAGGTGTCGCTCGCCGAGCGGCTGGTCGCGCTGACCTTCGCCGATACGGTGTTCTTCACCAATTCGGGTGCCGAGGCGCTGGAATGCTCGATCAAGACGGCGCGCGCTTACCACTATGCCACGGGCAACCCGCACAAATACCGCATCCTGACCTTTTCAAACGCCTTCCACGGCCGCACGCTGGCGACGATCAGCGCCACCGACCAGGAGAAGCTGCGCAAGGGCTTCGAGCCGCTGCCCGACTGGTTCCGCGTGCTGCCCTTCAACGACCTCGCCGCCGCCGAAGCCGCCATCGACGAATCGATCGGCGCCTTTCTCGTCGAGCCGGTGCAGGGTGAAGGCGGAATTCGCCCGGCGACGCCGGAGTTCCTTAAGGGACTGCGCGAGCTTGCCGACAGGCATGGCCTCCTGCTGATCCTCGACGAGGTCCAGTGCGGTGTCGGTCGCACCGGGACGCTGTTCGCGCATGAGCAATATGGCATCACCCCCGACATCATGGCGATCGCCAAGGGCATCGGCGGCGGCTTCCCGGTCGGCGCCTGTCTCGCCACCGAGCGCGCCGCCACCGGCATGGTCGTCGGCACCCATGGCAGCACTTATGGCGGCAACCCGCTCGCCATGGCGGCGTGCGAAGCGGTGCTCGACGTCGTCACCGAGCCGGCGTTCCTCGCCCATGTGAACGAGATGTCGACCCGCCTGCGCGCCGCGCTCGAGCAGATGATTCCCAACCACGACGATCTCTTCGATCATGTCCGTGGCATGGGGCTAATGCTCGGCCTCAAACTGAAGAGCGACAGCCGCGCCTTCGTCAACCACGCCCGCAGCCATGGCATTCTGACGGTTGCCGCCGGCGACAATGTCGTCCGCCTGCTGCCGCCGCTGATCATCGAGGAACATCACATCCGCGAGTGCGTCGACCGACTTTCGGCCGCCGCGCGCGCTTATGCCCCGGCCGCCGCCGCCTGACCTTCTGCTCCCCTCCCGCTTTCGGGAGGGGTCGGGGGAGGGGCTGACCTGACATCGAACCCTTCCCGTCGCAACGTTACTCCCACCCCCGGCCCCTCCCGCAAGCGGGAGGGGAGAGTAAATGAAATGCCACATTTCATCGATTTCGCCTCGGTCGGCAAACCGGCGCTGCGCGCCATTCTCGACGCCGCGCACGCCCGCAAGGCGGCGCGCCGCAATGCTGACGGCAGCGCGTGGCCCAAGGGCCGCGCCGATGCCGACGCCCTGCTCGCCGGCCATGTGCTGGCGATGATCTTCGAGCGCCCGTCGACACGCACGCGCTTCAGCTTCGATATGGGCATGCGGCAATTGGGCGGCAGCGCCATCGTCACGACGTCGACCGAAATGCAATTGGGCCGCGGCGAGACCGTCGCTGACACGGCGCGCGTCCTTGGCCGCTTCGTCGACGCCGTCATGCTGCGCACCGCCAGCCACGCCACGCTGATCGAGCTTGCCGACGCGGCGCCGGTGCCGGTGATCAACGGGCTCAGCGATATCAGCCATCCCTGCCAGGTGCTGGCCGACATCATGACCTTCGAGGAGCGCAGCCGGCGCCCCGTCGAAGGCAGTTGCTGGGCTTGGCTCGGCGACGGCAACAACATGGCCAATTCGCTGATCGAAGCGGCGTCGGTGCTCAATTTCGATCTGCGTCTCGGCGTGCCGCACGGCTATGATCCCGACAATGGCGTGCTCGCCACCGCCTGCGCGCGCGGCGCCGCGATCGACCTGGTGCGCTCCGCAAACGACGCGGTCGATTGCGCCGATGTCGTCGTCACCGATACCTGGCTGTCGATGGGCCAGGACCATGCCAAGGAGAAGCTGGCGGCGATGCTGCCCTTCCAGGTCAATGCCGCGCTGATGGCCAGGGCCGGCCAGGACGCGATGTTCATGCACTGCCTGCCGGCGCATCGCGGCGAGGAAGTCACCGACGAAGTGCTCGACGGTCCGGCGTCGGCGGCGTGGGACGAGGCCGAGAACCGCCTGCATGTCCAGAAGGCGATCCTGCTCTGGTGCCTGGGGGCGCTGTGATCGCCGCTCGCGAAGGCCTGGCGCCGGCGGGCGATTCGATGCTCGGCTTCGCCGTGCCGGGGCGCGATGTGCGCGGGCGCTTCGTCCGTCTCGATGCGGCGCTGGCGGCGATTCTTGGCCCGCACGACTATCCGCCGCCGCTCGCCGCGGTGCTGACCGAGGCGCTGGTGGTGACGGCGCTGCTCGGCGCGACCCTGCGCGAGGATGCCGACGCTGACGCCGGGCTCACCTTGCAGGCCCAGGGCGATGGCGCCCTGACGCTGCTTGTCGCCGATTGGAAGGCCGGACAACTTCGTGGCTATCTCGCGGGCGATCCCGAAGCGCCGGCGGGCGATCTCGCGGCGATGTTCGGCAGCGGGCACCTGGCGGTGACGCTCGACCCGACGGCGACCTCGGAACGCTATCAGGGCATCGTGCCGCTGGAAGGCGCCGGCATCCCGCAAGCGATCGAGCAGTATTTCCGGTCCTCCGAACAATTGCCGACACTGATCCGCACCGGCATGGCGGTCGACGCGGCCGGCGCGGTGACCGCCGGCGGGTTGCTGCTGCAATATCTGCCGCGCGGCGAGGAAGGCCGCACCCGGCTGTTCGCCGAGGATGACGGCGCCCCCGAGCCGCCCGACTGGCAGCATATGCGCACCCTGGCGGCAACGGTGACCAGCGACGAACTCGCCGATCCGGCGCTGGCGCCCGACGAGCTGCTGTGGCGCCTGTTCCATGAGGAGGAAGTGCGGCTGTTCCCCGGGGTGACGCCGTCGCGCGGCTGCCGCTGCTCGCCGGCGCATATCGAAATGGTGCTCAAGCGCTTTCCCGAGGCCGAGCGCGCCGACATGCGCGGGGAAGACGGGCTGATCGGCGTCGACTGCAAATTCTGCGCGCGCGTCTGGAAGATCGCGGCATGAGCCGGCTGGGCGTCGTGCTACTCTCGGGCGGGCTCGACTCGACCACTGTCGCGGCGATGGCGCGGTCGGAAGACTATCGCCTGCTGGCGCTGACCATCGACTATAACCAGCGCCACCGCATCGAGCTCGATCGCGCCGCGGCAGTGGCGGAACGCCTTGGCGCCGAGCGCCACATCGTGCTGCCGCTCGATCTGCGCGGTTTCGGCGGCTCGGCGCTGACCAGCGACACCGCAGTGCCCAAGGACGGCGTGATGCCCGGCATTCCCGTCACCTATGTGCCGGCGCGCAACACTATCTTCCTGTCGGTGGCGCTCGGCTGGGCCGAGGCGGTCGGCGCGCGCGACCTGTTCATCGGGGTCAATGCCCTCGATTATTCGGGCTATCCCGATTGCCGGCCGGAATTCATTGCCGGCTTCGAGCGCCTCGCCGAGCTCGCCACCAAGGCCGGCGTCGAAGGCGAGGCCTTCCGCGTCCACACGCCGCTCGCCGCGATGACCAAGGGCGACATCGTCCGCGCCGCGCTCGCCGTCGACGCGCCGATCGAGCTGACCTGGAGCTGCTACGACCCGACGCCGGCGGGGACGCCGTGCGGCGAATGCGATTCGTGCCGGCTGCGCGCCAAGGGCTTCGCCGAGGCGGGTGTGGCCGACCCGGCGCTGCCGTGACCTACGCGGTCAAGGAACTCTTTCTGACGCTCCAGGGCGAAGGCGCCCAGACCGGCAGCCGCGCCGTCTTCCTGCGCTTTGCGGGATGCAACCTGTGGAGCGGCCGCGAGGCCGACCGCGCCACCGCCGTCTGCAACTTCTGCGACACCGATTTCGTCGGCACCGATGGCACCGGCGGCGGCAAGTTCGCCGATGCCGAGACGCTTGCCGGCGCGGTCGCGGCGACCTGGGGGCCGGGCGCCGACCACCGCCTCGTCGTCTGCACCGGCGGCGAACCCCTGCTCCAGCTCGACCCGCCGCTGATCGCCGCGCTCCACGCCCACGGCTTCCGCATCGCCGTCGAGACCAACGGCACGCAAGTCCCGCCCGCCGGCCTCGACTGGATCTGCGTCAGCCCCAAGGCCGACGCGCCGCTGGCACTTACCGCCGGCGACGAACTCAAGCTGGTGTTTCCGCAAGCCAAGGCGATGCCCGACCGCTTCGAGAGCCTCGCCTTCCGCCACTTCTTCCTGCAGCCGATGGACGGCCCAGCGCAGGCGGAAAACACCGCCGCTGCCATTGCCTGGTGCCTCACCCATCCGCTTTGGCGACTGAGCCTGCAGACGCACAAGGTGATCGGGATCGCCTGATCCCGACCGTTACCTGTTGGCGGACTTGGCCTTCTCCTGCTCGATCCACGCCAGCATCTCGCGCTCCAGCACCGGCAGCGGCACCGAACCCAGGCCGAGCAATTTGTCATGGAAAGGCCGCTGGTCGAAGCGGTCGCCCAATGCCGCCTCGGCCTTCGCCCGCAGCTCGCGCATCTTCATCTCGCCGAGCTTGTAGGCGAGCGCCTGGCCGGGCCAGCTGATGTAGCGATCGACTTCGATCTCGATATCGTGCGCGGCGAGCGCGGTATGTTCCGAAAGATAGTCGATGGCGCGTTGCCGGCTCCACCCCATGCTGTGCATGCCGGTGTCGATCACCAGCCGGACAGCGCGCCAATTCTCGAAGGTCTCGCGGCCGAATTCCTCATAGGGCGTCTCGTACATGCCGAGCTTGGTGCCGAGCCATTCCGAATAGAGCCCCCAGCCCTCGCCATAGCCGGAGAAATAGGTCTCGCGGCGGAACTTCGGACGGTCGGGGGCCTCCAATGCCATCGCCCCCTGATGGCTGTGGCCGGGGACGCATTCGTGCAGGGTCAGCGCGGTGAGGTTGTAAAGCGGCCGCGACGGCAGGTCATAGGTGTTCATCAGGCACGCCTGCAAGCCACCCCGCCCCGAGGTGTAGATCGGCGCGATCGCGTCGGGCACCGGCCGCAGGGTGAAGCGATAGCGCGGCAGGACGGTGAAGACGTCCTTCAGCCGTCCGTCCATGCGCTTCATGACATAGGCCGAGAAGCCGAGCAGCTCGCGCGGGGTCTTGGCATAGAATTGCGGGTCGCGGCGCAGAAAGGCGAGGAACTCGGCGAAGCTGCCCTTGAAGCCGGTCGCGGCGATGGTCGCGCGCATGTCGGCGTCGATGCGCGCGACCTCCTTCAGCCCGATGGCATGGATCTGCGCCGGCGTCAGGTCGAGCGTCGTGTATTCGCGGATCTGGTCCTGGTAGAAGGCCGCGCCATCGGGCAGGTCTTTCGCGGCAATCGTCGTGCGGGCGCGGGGCAGATAGGTCGTGCGCAGATAGGCGAGCACCCTGGCATAGGCCGGCGCCGCGGTGCCGTCGATCAGCCGCCGCGCCTCGGCGCGCATGGCGTCGCGCGTGCCGGCGGGGATGGTGTCGGGCATCGCCTTGAAGGGCTCGAACAGCGGATTGTCGTCGCCGGCCTTGGTGAAGGGCACGATGGTATCGTCGCGCGCCTTCAAGGTCACCGCCGGCGGGGTGAAGCCGCGCTTGAGCCCCGCCGCCATATTGGCGAGATTGGCGTCGAAATAGCGCGGCACATCGGCGAGGCGAGCAAGGTAGCGGCGATAATCGGCTTCGCTTTCGAGGGTGCCATAGGGTTTGACCTCGCCCCAGAAGAAACTGTCCGAATTTAATGGCGCCTCATAGGTGCGCCATTTGACCTGCGCCGCCTGGGCGCGCGACGTTTCGCGCAACACCGCGGCGTTGATGCGCTCCTCGGGGCTGAGCTGGTCGGTGGGGATGGCGTCGATATCGGCGACGAGTTTCGCCCAATAGGCGCCGCGGCGCGCCCAGGCGGCGGGCGAGATGTCGGGGAAATGGTCGCCGTCCTTGGTGCGCAGGCCGTCCTCGACCTGGACGAACTCGCGGAGGCGCCACTGCCAGTCGGCGTCGTAGAGGGCTTTGAGGCGGCGGTCGGCGGCGGTGGCGGTGGCGCCGGCGGTCTCATTCCCACCCCCAGCCCCTCCCGCAGGCGGGAGGGGAGCCTGGGCCGCCCCTGGCGCCGCGAGTGCCAGCAATAGCGCCGCGAGAATCTTCATTCAGCCTCTCCCTCGATATGGTGCCACGCCCTGGTCGGGCAGCCACAGCCCCGCTGGCGGCGCGTCGCTCTGCCAGAAAACATCGATCGGGATGCCGCCGCGCGGATACCAATAGCCGCCTATGCGCAGCCACTTCGGCGCCATCTCGGCGACGAGACGCTGGCCGATCCCCACCGTTACATCCTCATGGAAACCGGCGTGATTGCGGAAGCTGCCGAGAAACAGCTTCAGCGACTTCGATTCGACGATCGTCGCGCCGGGGGCATAGTCGATGACGATATGGGCGAAATCGGGCTGGCCGGTCACCGGGCAAAGCGAGGTGAACTCAGGCGCGGTGAAGCGCACCAGATAGAGCGCGCCGGGGCGCGGGTTTGGCGGATAGTCGAGCACCGCCGCTTCGGGCGACGCCGGCAGCGCCGAAATCTGGCCGAGATGGGCGGGCGAGTGTGGCGTTTCGGTCATGCCCCGTCTTGCCGCCACACCGCGCCCCACGCAACCGGGTGACAGCCGCGTCGCGCGGGTCTATCCCGTCGCCCTCGCAATCGATCCGGAGCTTTGCATGACCCCCCTCGTGACGACCGAATGGCTGGCCGGCGAGCTCGGCAAGACCGATATTCGCGTCATCGATGCGACATTGTTCCTGCCCGCGCACGCCCGCAACGCCCGCGCCGAGTTCGAGGCGGCGCATATCCCCGGCGCGGTGTTCTTCGACATCGAGGAAGTCGCAGATCTCAGCTCGTCGCTGCCCTATATGCTGCCGCCGCCCGAAAAATTCGCCAGCCGAATGCAGGCGCTCGGCCTCGGCGATGGCAGCCGAATCATCGTCTATGACAATTCGCCGCTGAAGAGCGCGGCGCGCGTCTGGTGGATGCTGACCGTCTTCGGCGCGCATGAAGTCGCCATTCTCGATGGCGGTTTCGCCAAATGGCAGGCCGAGGCCCGCGCCGTCGAAAGCGGCAAGCCGATCGTTCGCCACCGCCATTTCACCAGCTGGGCCGATCGCTCGATGGTCCGCGACATGGGCGCGATGATCGAGAACCTCCGCACCAAGACCGAGCAGGTCGTCGATGCGCGCTCGGCCGGGCGCTTCGCCGGCAGCGAGCCCGAGCCGCGCGCCGATATCCGTCCCGGCCACATTCCGGGATCGAAGAACATTCCCTATGATACGCTGTTCGACGACGACGGCACCTGGAAGTCGCCCGCCGAGATCAAGGCGATCTTCGACGCCGCCGGCATCGATCTCGGCAAGCCGCTTGTCGCCACCTGCGGCTCGGGCATCACCGCCGCGGTACTGGCGTTCGGCGCTTTCCTTGCCGGGCACCCCAAGACGGCGATCTATGACGGGTCATGGGCCGAATGGGGCGCCTCGCCGACCAACCCGGTGGTGACCGGCGTCTGAGCCGCGCCCGGCGCACCCCGCCTGTCTCGCCCGCCGGCGACGCCGTTGCGACGACGATCGTCCATGCCGGCCGCAACGGCTATGCCGAAGGCATCGTCAACCCGCCGGTCTGGCGCGCCTCGACGATGCTGTTCGACTCTATCGCCGATCTCGACGCGGCGCTGCGTGCCCCCGATGCGGCGCTGTTCTACGGCCGCCGCGGCGGCCCGACGCACTGGGCGCTCGAGGATGCGCTGACCGCGCTCGAACCCGGCGCTGCCGGCACGAAGCTCTACCCCTCGGGTGTCGCCGCCATCGCCACGGCGCTGCTGTCGGTGCTGGCGGCGGGCGATCATGTCCTCATCGCCGACAGCGCCTATGACCCGACCCGGCTGTTCGCCGATGGCTTCCTCAAGCGCTTCGGCATCGCCGCGACCTATTATCCGCCGGGCATCGGCGCCGGCATCGCCGCGCTGATCGAAGCCAACACCCGCGCCATCCTGATCGAATCGCCGGGCTCGCTGACCTTCGAAGTCGAGGACGTTCCCGCCATCACCGCCATCGCTCGGGAGCGCGGCATCGCTACCATCATGGACAACACCTGGGCGACGCCGCTGCGTTTCCAGCCACTCGCTCATGGCTGCGACATGAGCGTCCAGGCGTTGACCAAATATGTCGGTGGCCACAGCGACCTGATGATGGGCAGCGTCACCGCGGCGGAGTCGCACTGGGCGCGATTGAAGACGACGACCTACCGCCTCGGCCAGACCGTCTCGCCCGACGACGCCGCGCTGGCGCTGCGCGGGCTGCGCACCCTCGCCGTCCGCCTTGATCGCCATGAATCGAGCGCCATCAAGGTGGCGCGCTGGCTCGAAACGCAACCGCTGGTGGCGCAGGTCCGCCACCCCGCCCTGCCCAGCTGCCCCGGCCATGAGGTCTTCACCCGCGACTTTACCGGTGCCACCGGGCTGTTCGCCTTCGTCCTCACCGCCGGCGGCCGCGCCGACACCGCGGCGCTGCTCGACGATCTGCGCCACTTCGGCATCGGCTTTTCCTGGGGCGGCTTCGAATCGCTCGCCATCCCCGCCGATTTCACCGGCTGCCGCACCGCCCGGCCCGCCGATTTCCCCGGCCCGGTCATTCGCCTGTCGATCGGTCTCGAGGATCCCGACGATCTGATCGCCGACCTCGCCGCCGGGCTGGCACGCTATGCGGCAGCGCTCGGCGCATGAGGTTCTGGGCCTTCATCGCCCTTCTGTACCTGCTGATCTTCAGCGGCATGGCGGTCCTGCTCAGCGGTGGCACCGCCGTCAGCGCTTTCCGCGACACCGGCCGCGCCATCCGCGACTTTGCTGTCGAAGCCGGCGACGGTGGGCTTTGGAACTGGCTGGCCAACCGCGGCCGCGCCATCGAGGACGCCTGCACACATTGAGCGCAAGCCCCGCCGCGCTGGCAGCCGCCGCAATCGCCGGCTAAGCTCGCCCCAGCGCCGGCGCCAGACCGGCCGGGGAGGCTGACATGACCGATCTTGCAACGCTCGACGCCCTGGGCCAGGCCGACCTTGTCGCCCGCGGCGAAGTGACACCCGCGGAGCTTCTCGACGCCGCCATCGCCCGCGCCGAAGCCGCCGATCCGGCGCTCAATTTCATGGCGCAGAAGCTTTACGACCGCGCACGCGCCGCCGTGCCCGCCGCCGGCCCTTTCCGCGGCGTGCCTTTCCTGGTCAAGGATCTTCATATCCACATCGCCGGCGAGCGCTCGGGCGAAGGCTCGAACCTGTGGAACGGCTACGTCGCCGACCATAATTCGACCCTCTACGACCGCCTCGTCGCCGCCGGGCTGACGGTTTTCGGCAAGACCACCACCCCCGAATTCGGGCTGACCGTCACCACCGAAAGCCGCGCCTATGGCAAGACGCGCAATCCCTGGAGCCTCGACCACAGCGCCGGCGGGTCGTCGGGCGGCGCTGCCTGCGCCGTTGCCGCGGGGGTGGTGCCGATCGCCCAGGCGTCGGACGGCGGCGGCTCGATCCGCTGCCCGGCCGCGGCCTGCGGCGTCTTCGGGCTGAAGCCGTCGCGCGGCCGCGTGCCGATGGGGCCGCACGCCACCGAAGGCTGGCTCGGCTTGTCGATCAACGGCGCCGTCAGCTGGTCGGTGCGCGACAATGCCGCGCTGCTCGACGCGACCCATGGCCCCGAGGCGGGCGGCCGCTACACGGCCCCCGCGCCTACGGGCACTTTCCTCGCCGCCGCGGGCCGCGATCCCGGCGCTTTGCGTGTTGCCGTCATGCGCGAGGCGCCGACCGGCGTGCCGGTCGACCCCCAGGTCCTTGCAGCGCTCGACGCTGCGGCAAAGCTGCTCGAAAGCCTTGGCCATCATGTCGAGATCGCCCAGCCGGCGCTACCCGGCGCGGCGCTCGCCGAGGCGCTCGTCGCCGTCATCGCCGCCGCGACCGCGCATGATGTCGGCGTGCGCTGTGCGGCGCTCGGGCGCGACCGTGCCGGCGACGATATCGAATCGATCACCGCGATGTTCGTCTATATCGGCAAGCAGACCAGCGGCATCCAGCTGCTCGCCGCCAACCAGCTGTTCCAGAACGCGGCGCGGACGATGGCGCAGTTCCTCACCGGCTTCGACATCATCCTGTCGCCGGTCTTCGCCCGCCCGCCGATCGAGCTCGGCAAGATCGACCTGTCGCCCCCCGATGTCGCCACCTGGACGGCGCATATCACCGGCTACAGCCCCTTCACCGCGCTCGCCAACCAGACCGGCCAGCCGGCGATGAGCCTGCCACTCGGCATGAGCGACACCGGCCTGCCGATCGGCGTGATGGCGACGGGCCGCTATGGCGAGGAAGCCCTTCTCTACAGCCTCGCCGGCCAGATCGAGCGCGCCGCGCCCTGGGCAGGTCGGCGCCCGCTGGCGCGATAACGCTTCGTCGCGCTACCGGAACCGCCGATCGCTGCTTGGCGTTTTTCCGGAAGTCCGTATCACCGGGCGAGGAGCAGGCGATGGGTGGCAAGTCGGGGCTGTCACGCCCATCGGACGCCCCGCAGCTGGCGCGGGGCTATGTCGTTACCTATCGGCCCGGCCAAGGCAATGTCTGTCCGGGCTGCGGCGGCGGACAATGGCATGTCGGTCGCCAGACCGCCGAATGCGCCTATTGCCTGACGGCACTGCCGATCGCCGAAGCCGCCACGCAGCGGGGCGGACCTTCGCCCGTGGTTGGCGGCGCGCCCTGCCCGCCTGACGCGCCGCGTCAATCGAGATCGTCGACGGCAACAGCCTCGCCGGTCACCCGCTGGCTGAGCGCTGCCGCCATGAAGGGGTCGAGATCGCCGTCGAGGACATCGCCCGGCGCCGTCGAGGTGACGCCGGTGCGCATGTCCTTGACCAGCTGATAGGGTTGCAGGACGTAGGAGCGAATCTGGTGGCCCCAGCCGATGTCGGTCTTCGACGCCTCGACATCGGCCGCCGCCGCCTCGCGGATGGCGAGCTCGCGCTCATAGAGCCGCGCCTTGAGCATCTTCATCGCCGTCGCGCGATTCTTGTGCTGCGAGCGTTCGTTCTGGCAGGCGACGATGACACCGGTCGGCACATGGGTGATGCGCACGGCGGAATCGGTCGTATTGACGTGCTGACCGCCCGCGCCGGACGCGCGATAGGTATCGATCTTCAGGTCCGATTCCTTGATGTCGATATCGATATCGTCGTCGATCTGCGGATAGACCCACACCGAGGCAAAGCTGGTGTGTCGCCGCGCCGCCGAGTCATAGGGGCTGATCCGGACGAGGCGGTGGACACCGCTTTCGGTCTTCGCCCAGCCATAGGCCTGGGCGCCCTTGATCAGCATCGTCGCATTCTTGATGCCGGCGGTTTCACCGCTGTTGTAATCGATCAGCTCGACCTTGTAGCCGCGCTGCTCCGCCCAGCGCTGGTACATGCGCTGCAGCATCTGCGCCCAGTCCTGGCTTTCGGTGCCACCGGCGCCCGAGTTGATTTCGACATAGGTGTCGTTGTTGTCTGCCTCCCCCGACAGCAGCGCCGCGACCTTGTCGCGCTCGGCCTTGTCGGCGAGCGCCTTCAGCGCCGCGACGCCGTCATCGGCCATCTCGGCATCGCCTTCGGCTTCCGCCATCTCAATGAGTTCGACCGTATCGGCGAGGTCGCGCTCGATGGCGCGCGTCGCCGAGATCGCCTCGTCGAGGCGGCGGCGTTCGGTCATCACGACTTGCGCTGCCTTGGGGTTGTCCCAGAGTTTCGGGTCCTCGACGCGGGCGTTCAGTTCGTCGAGACGGCGGAGGGCACGATCCCAGTCAAAGAAACCTCCTCAGCAGGTCGAGCGCCTGCTTGATCTGGAGGGCATGGCTTTCGGCTTCGGCACGCATGAGGCTGGGGGTTCCGCTGTACCGGTCGATGACCGGTCGATGACAGGGCTCTTTAGGGGCGCGGCGCCGCTGCTGGCAAGCGATCACCCCGCTGAGAGGCCCGCCAAAATGGACCTATCTTGATCGGTCGCGTCGCCGTCTCTTTGTTACGCAACGGTAACACAGGCTTGCCAAAAATTACACGGGGGCGCAGATTGCCCGCCGGACTCCTTTCGGGAGTCCTCCGTAACCTGGCGGCGGCGCGTTCACGAACGCGTCGCCGCCGTTTTTTTGCTCCCCTCCCGCCTGCGGGAGAGGTTGGGGGTGGGAAGTATCCGCGACGCCGCTTCCGCCATTTGCCACCCGAAGCGAGCTTGTGTCGCTTGCCACTGGCATCAACGCTCAGGCCCTTCCCTCCCCCAAACCCCTCCCGCAAGCGGGAGGGGAGTGTTCAATAAATCCCGCCCTGGTTGCGCAGGAACTCGGCGTCGCTGCGCACCCGGCGGCCGCTCGGGCCGAGCACCTCGCCCTCGCCGGTGCGCGCGCGCCGCGGCTCGGCCTCGGGCTTGAAGGCCTCCCAGATCACCGGTGAGCGCCGCTCCTCCGGCCCCGGCCAGGGACCGAAGACGCGCTTGCCGCTGCGCCGCTCGATGCGCACCATGCGGATGCCGGCAGGGATGACGAAGGGCAGCTTCGGCCGGTCCTTGAGCACCGTCTGGCCGAACTGCAACCAGATCGGCGCCGCCACCGTGCCGCCCTGGGCATAGCCGCCAAGGCTGCGCGGCGTGTCGTAGCCGAGGTAGAGCCCCGCCACGAGATCCTGGGTGCCGCCGATGAACCAGACGTCGCGGGGGCCGCTGGTGGTACCGGTCTTGCCGGCGAGCGGGCGGTTCAAGGGCAGCAGCCCCATCCCGGTACCGCGCGTCACCACACCCTCCATCAGATGGACGATCTGATAGGCGGTGCGCGCGTCGATCGCCTGCACCGGCCGGCCGCCGGGGCGCGGCATCGCCTCGCCGTTCCAGTCGGCGGCGGCGCAGCCCGGGCAGGCGCGGTTGTCGCGTCGCCAGATGACTTTGCCCTGGCGGTCCTGCACCATCTCGATCGTCGAGGGAACGAGCTTGCGGCCGGCGTTGAAGAATTGCGCATAGGCATTGGTCAGTTTGAGGACGGTGGTCTCGCCCGCGCCCAGCGCTACCGACAGATAGGGCGGATAGTCGCCGATGCCGAGGGCTTTCGCTTGGGCTACGACCTTGTCCATGCCGGTGTTGAAGGCAATGCGCACCGTCATCAGGTTGCGCGACTGTTCGAGGCCCCAGCGCAGGGTCTGCGGCCCGGCGGGGCGCATATTATCGAAATTCTTGAAGCATTTGGTGCCGAGCGAGCGCGTCTGGAAAACGCAATAGGGCCCGTCGACGACGATCGACGCCGGGGTGAAGCCATTGTCCATCGCGGTCGCATAGACGATCGGCTTGAACGCCGACCCCGGCTGGCGCAACGCCTGGGTGGCGCGGTTGAAGGCCTCGGCGCGCGCATCGAAGCCGCCGACCATGGCGAGAACGCGGCCGGTGGCGGGTTCCTCGACGACCATGCCCCCCGATACCGCCGGCGCCTGGCGCAGCGCCCAGCCGCCGTTCGGGAGCGGCGCCACCGCGATGACGTCGCCAGGCCGCAGCACCTGCCCCGCGGTCAGCACGCTGCCCTGTTTCGGCCGCATCGCCGCACTGCCCGCCATGCTGCCGGTGCTGCCATCGACGAAGCCGAGCGTTGAATCAGCACCGCTTTTCGCCAGCACCACCGCCTTGCGCCAGCTTTCGAAGCCCATCGCCACCGACGTCGCCGCCAGCCGCGCCGGCCAACCGTCGCCGACCTCGATCTTCGCCACCGGCCCGCGCCACGGCTTGCCGCGATCGTAGCGCAGCAGGCCATCGCGGAGCGCGGTCTCGGCGGCCTGCTGGAGGGCGGGATCGACCGACGTGCGGATCCACAGCCCGCCGCCATAGACGCTGTTACGACCCTCGCTGTCACCGAAGCGCGCCAGCAACGTGCGGCGGACATCCTCGATGAAGTAATCGGCGGGACGCGATGGCCGCGCCGCCACCTGGCGCACCGCCACCAGCGGCTCGGCCGACGCCAGCGCGCGGTCGCTTTCGGAAATATAGCCGTTGGCCACCATCTGGCGCAGCACATAATCGCGCCGCGCCACCGCCCGCGCGTTGGCGGTGACCGGCGAATAGGTGCTCGGCGCCTTGGGCAGGATGGCGAGATAGGCCATCTGGGCGAGATCGAGCTGGTTCGACGTCTTGCCGAAATAGGCCTGCGCCGCAGCCTCGACGCCATAGGCGTTGCGACCGAGGAAGATCTGATTGAGGTAGAGTTCGAGGATCTGCGGCTTGGTAAAGATGCGCTCGATGCGCCGCGCCAGTATCGCCTCCTTGAGCTTGCGGGTCAGCGAGACCTCGTTGCCGATCAGGCTTTTCGCCACCTGCTGGGTGATCGTCGACGCGCCGACCGGGCGGCGATCGCTGAACCAGCCGGCGACATTGGTCAGCATGGCATTGGCGATGCCGGCGTAATCGAGCCCGCCATGTTCGAAAAACGTCTTGTCCTCGGCCGAGATGAAGGCCTGCACCAGCCGCGGCGGAATCTCGTTATAGGCCAGATAGATGCGGCGCTCGCGCGCGAAAGTGGTGACGATATTGCCGTCGATGTCGCGCACCGTTGAGGGCAGCGCCGACGAAAATTGCGCCAGCTCGGCCTCGTCGGGCAGGTCCTTCGCCGCCCACCACCACAGGCCGCCCGCCGCCGCCAGCAGCAGCGACGTCACCACCAGCAGCCTGGTCAGCCATGTGCGCAAAGCTCTCACCGCGGCGAGCGATAGCGGGGCGCCGGCGGAATGTCAGTCCCCCAGCAGATGGCGCTCGACGGCACGGGCGATCGCGGCGGCAATGCGGCGGCGCCCGGCGTCGGAGAACAGCAGCGCCGCATCGTCGCGGTTGGTGACATAGCCGGTTTCGAGCAGCACCGACGGCACATCGGGCGCCTTGAGCACGGCGAAACCGGCGAAGTGGTGAAACTCGCTACGAAAGTTGACCTCGTCGTTGAGGCTTTCCTGGAGCACATCGGCGAAGGCCACCGAGACATTGGTCGTTGCCCGCCGGCTGAGGTCGATCATGATGTCGCCGACATCTGGCGCGATCGCCGCGAGGTTGACGCCGCCGATGATGTCCGCCTTGTTCTCGCGCGCCGCCAGCCGGGCCGCGACCGCATCCGACGCCACCGCCGACAGGGTATAGACGCTGGCGCCGCGTGCCATGGGGTTGGGCGCGGCGTCGGCATGGATCGAGATGAACAGATCGGCGCGCGCCTGGCGGGCGATGGTGACGCGGCCGCCCAAGGGGATGAAACGATCGTCGTCGCGGGTCAGCTTGACGCGGACGCGCCCCGATCGGCGCAGTTCGGCGGCGACGGCGCGCGCCACGGCGAGGGTCACGTCCTTCTCGTAACCGCCATCGATGCTGATGGCGCCGACATCCTTGCCGCCATGGCCGGCGTCGACGACGACGAGCGGCAGCGCGCCGCCGCGCGGGCGGACGCCGGGGAGGCGGCGCGGCGGCGGTGCCAGCGCGGCGGTGTCGGCAGCGTCGCCGGGCTTGCCGGCCGGCGGCACAGGCAGCGTCGTCGGTGGCGCGGAAGGCGGGGTTACAGTAGCCGGCGGCAGCGTTCCTGCCGGCGGCGGCGGCGCTGAGCCCGGCGTCGCCGGCTTCGGCACCACTGCGGCGGATGCTGGCGGAATGGCATCGCGCGGCAGTTCGAAGCTGTCCTCGGCGACCGTCACCCGCAGCTGCCGCCGGCTGCGATTGGCGGCGAAGGCCGCGGCGCTGGTGCGACGCAGGCGGATGACCAGGCTGCCCGGCGTGCTTTCCAGGCTTGCGATTTCGAGCGGCGCCGCCAAGGTGATGACCAGCCGGGCGACACCCGGCGCGAACATCGCGGCGCGGACCGACGCGACGCTGCCCGCCCCCGGCGCCTCGAGCCGCGCCGGCAGCACCGCCGGGATATCGATGACCAGCCGGTCGGGATCACCGAGCCCGAAGGCCGACGCCGCCGCGGGGCGGCCGTCGGTGGCGATGGTGATGACGCCGGGCGTCATCGTCAGCCCGGTCAGCCGCGCCGCCGACGCCGGTCCGGCGAGCAGGACGAGGAACAGGAAGAGGACGCCGCGCACCCGCCCGCGATAGGGAATCGCACCCGAAGCGGCAACCGCCGCATCATGTCTTGGCAGGCCACGGCCGCTGCTGCACGAAGGCGCCATGGTCGCCAGCGTCTTCGAACTCTTCAAGATCGGCGTCGGGCCGTCGTCGTCGCACACCATGGGGCCGATGACCGCCGCGGCCGATTTCGCCGCGCGCGCCGCGCCGCTGGCGCCGGTGCGCGTCACCGCCGAGCTGTTCGGCAGCCTGGCGCTGACCGGCAAGGGCCATGCCACCGATCGCGCCGTCCTCCTCGGCCTCGCCGGCGAGCGCCCCGAGGCGCTGTGCCCCGATCATGCGGCGGCGGTGATCGACGGCGTGCGCGGCGGCGCCGGGCTGCGCCTTGCCGGCGTTCATGCCCTCGCCTTCGACGAGGCGCGCGATGTGCTCTGGCACCAGAAGCGCCGCCTCCCCCACCACAGCAATGGCATGGTCTTCACCGCCTTCGATGGCGCGGGCACGGTGCTGCTCGCCGAAACCGCCTATTCGGTCGGCGGCGGCGCCGTCGTTCGCGAGGCCGACATCGCCCGCAACGCCCCGCCGGCAAGCCTTTCCGATCTCCCATTCAGCTTCAGCAGCGGCGCCGAGTTGCTAGAAAAAGCCGCGCGCGCCGGCCTCGACATCGCCGAACTGACGCTTGCCAACGAACTCACCCAGCACAGCGAAGCCGAAATCCGCGCCCGCCTTGCCAGCATCCGCGCCGCGATGTCGGCGTGCATCGATCGCGGCTGCGTCAATGGCGGCGAGCTTCCCGGCGGCTTGCGCGTCGTGCGCCGTGCGCCGAAAGTGCTGGCGCTGCTGCGCGAGCGCCAGGAGCGCGCCCTTGCCGACCCGCTGTCGGTACTCGACTGGGTCAATCTCTGGGCGCTCGCCGTCAATGAGGAGAATGCCGCCGGCGGCCGCGTCGTCACCGCGCCGACCAACGGCGCTGCCGGCATCATCCCCGCCGTGCTGCGCTATTATGAGCGCTTCGCCCCCGGCGCGACGGTCGATGGCGCCGACCGCTTTCTGCTCACCGCGGCCGCAATTGGCTCGCTGTTCAAGGAAAATGCCTCGATTTCAGGCGCCGAGGTCGGCTGCCAGGGCGAGGTCGGCGTCGCCTGCTCGATGGCGGCGGCGGGGCTGACCGCGGCGCTCGGCGGCAGCAACGCCCAGATCGAGAACGCCGCCGAGATCGGCATGGAGCACAACCTTGGCCTGACCTGCGACCCCGTCGGCGGCCTTGTCCAGGTGCCGTGCATCGAGCGCAACGCCGTCGGCGCGGTAAAGGCGATCGAGGCGGCGCGGCTGTCGCGGCTCGGCGACGGCACGCATCGGGTGAGCCTCGACGAAGTCATCGAAACGATGCGGCGGACGGGTGCCGACATGGGCGAGAAGTACAAGGAGACGTCGCTGGGCGGGCTGGCGGTCAACGTCGTCGCCTGTTGAGTCGCCCACCGCTAGACAGCCATCTTCACCGCGGTACACGCCAACGCCTGCCCGGCGATCTCAAGCCGGTTATACGACGCTGGCGACTCGCGCACCCGCATCGACAAGGTGCCGGCGCCGATCAGCCGGATCGGCCGCCCCGCTACCTCCCATTCGATATCGAAGGGGTCGTGGGTATGCCCGGTCAGCACCGCCGCGGCGCCAACCCCGGCGAGCCGCGTCAGTGCGCCGAGCCCGCCCTTCGTCGATCCCGGCGTGCGCGTGCCGACGTCGACGAGCGGGTGGTGCGCCGCGACGAGCTTGACGACCCCCGCCGGCGCCGCGGCGAGTTCGGCGAGCGTGCGCTCGACACTGCCGCGGCCGATATGGCCGAGTGACCAATTGGCGCGGAACTGCACCCGCGCCGTCGTCTTCAGCGACGCGATGGCGACATCGGCGAGCACCGCCGGGCGGTCGAAGCGCGCGATCAGCCGGCGGAGGCGATCATAGGGCCGGAGCAGCCGCAACAGCGGGTGAAACACCGGCAGGTCGTGGTTGCCGGGCTCGATCCGCACCGGCGCCGCCAGCGACTCGAACCAGTCTCCTGCCGCGGCGAATTCGCTCTTGCGGGCAGCAGCGGTGACGTCGCCGGTCATCAGCACGAGGTCGGGCTTGTGGGCGGCGACCTCGCCGGCGAACCAGGCCAGCGCGCGGCCGTCCTCGGTGCCGAAATGCACGTCGGAAATGTGGAAGATCAGGCTCATGTCGCCGCCTCGAGCGCGACATCGCGCGTCGCGATGAAGCGCAGCCGGGTCCAGCCATGGCGGACCTTGACCGGGCTCGGCAGCATCGCCGGCTCACCGTCGAACAGCGCGCGCACCCGACGCCGCCCGGCGAGATCGACATCGAGCCCCCGCGCTTCGTGCACCGTCTGCGCGGCGCGCCAGTCGCCGGTCAGCCAGTGCCAGCCGAGGGTCAGCGCATCGGTCAGCCCGCGTGCATCGACCATGGCGACGTCGAGGCCGTCGGCGTCGGGGGTGACAAGCACGGCGCGGTGCCGCCCGGGCTTGCCGATGACGCGGACGCCGCCACCGAAAGTCCGTGCCCATGCGGTCCGCGCGGCGCGCAGCGCCCGCCAGAAACGCCCCTGCCGGAGTCCCTCGCGGGCGTGCACCCAGGACGCCGCGGGGCCGAGGATGATGCCGCACAACGCCCGGCGCGGGCCCTCGGGGGTATCGACCTCGGCAAGCGGCAGCCGCACCAGCCTGCCCTGCGGCGCCGCGGCGACGATATGCTCGCGGCCATTCAGCCCGTGCAGCGCTTTCGGCAACAGGTTCATCGTGCCGCCCGGAATGACCAGGCACTGGCCATCCCAATCGGCGGCGGCGTCGGTGGCGGCGTTGATGGTGCCGTCGCCGCCGATGATCATCAGCGTGTCGGCGTCGGCGGCGCGCAGGCGGTCGCGGGTCGGCAGCGGATTGTCGGGAAACAGCGTGCGTTCGACGATCGTCACATCGCTGCCTTCGAGGCGTTCGACCAGCGCCTCGACTTCCTCGGCACTCGTCGACCCGGAGGCGTGGTTGGCGACAAGCCAGATCCGCCGCAGCGGCCGCGGCGTCGCGTCGTCGGGCGTCGCGGTCATGGCTTGTCCCTGGTATCGGCCCTGATGCCGTCGGCCCATTGCTCGCCGGCGTCGCCACCCCACAGCAGCCAGGCGATATAGCCTGCCGAAGGGTCACTCTCGTCGCCCCAGCGATGTGCCCTGGCATCGCGATCGACGGCGTGGCGTTTGAAATAGCTGCTGATCGCGGTGATGTCGTCGTCGCTGACCGGGCGGCGGTCGCGCAGCTGCTCGGCGCGCTCGACGCCGACCTCGGTGCCGCCGCGACCGAATTGCTCGCGCAGTTCGAGACCGCGCGCCGCCGCGCGGGCGACGGCTTCGGGCGGGCGATAGCCGGTCATGCCTTTTTGAGCGCTTCGGGCTTATGGATCGCCTCGCCGCCGCTTTCCGCCTTGACCTTGTACTGCGGGTGGTCAGGCGACGCCTTGGCGGTGTGGCCCTTGACCTTGGCGGTGCCGGTGACCTTGGCGACAACCTCGCCCGTCGAATGCCCGCCCGAGGACTCCCATTCGACCTTGTCGCCGGGTTTCAGATCCTTTGCCATGTCGCCACCGCCTTTCGTCGCGGCAGCAACGCCGGGCGACGCCGGGCTGTTCCGTCAGCGCCTTGCCGCAGCGAGACGCCCCTCCGCCCGCGCCCGCGGCCCGGTCGCGTCATGGAGCGTGCCGGCGGCGCCCATGCCGAAGGCCGGCATGTTGACATAGACATTCTCGGCCTGGCCGGGGTCGATGCGATAGGTCTCGTGCCAGATGCCGACCTCGCCGCTGCTGCCGACCCGCTTGTTGAAGGCGTTCCATGCCGGCAGATGCGACTGCTCGCGGGCAACCGCATAGGCCTGCAGCGCTTCGAAACTCCGCCAATATTGGACGATCATCGCGCCGCGCAGCCCGAAATGGCCGCGCCAGTGCAGCAGGCCGAGATCACGGTTGACCGACAGTTCGCGCAGCATCGGCGGCATGGCGCGGAACACCGGCAGCCAGTTCCAGGGCCGATGCAAATGGTTGATGCGAAAGCCGATCAGGAAAAGCACGAAGGGCCCGTCGATTTCGGCGCAGACGCGGCGGTCGATGATCACCGTCACCCCCAGGTCGAATGGGCGCCGCGCTGGCGGGCGGCGGCGGCGCGGTCGGGCCGAAATTCCCAATGCCAGTTTTCCGATCGCACCGTGCGCAGGAAGCCGAACTCGGTGGCGCGGCGCTGCAGCCAGGCGAGCGCCGCATTGCCGCCACCGCCGCCGACATCGAAATCGATGGCGATGCCGTTCTGGTGGTTGGAATGCCCCGGTGGGTTGGCCGGGTTGAAGCCGGGGCGACCCGCCTTGAAGCCGTCGTACAGCTCCTTTTGCCGGCCATAGGTTCGAAAGCCGCTGTTGATGCCGATCATCACCCCATCGCCGCGCGCGGCGGCGACCAGGGCCAGCAGATTTTCGGCGGTCGACTCGGCGATGTAGCGGATCTGCGCTTGCGCCCCCATGATGGCGATCAGCGTGACCTGCCCGAGGTAGCTGCCGCCCTCCCAGGCGGCGTTGGCGCCGAAACGGCTCGCCGAGGGGGGCGGCGCGACGGCGTCGAAGGTTTCCGAGACCAGCCGACCGCCAAGATTGTTGCCCGACGTCCAGCCGAGCCGCTGTCCGGCGGCATCGACGGCATGGACGAAGGTGGCGACACTGTCGGCCCCTGTCGGCACGACGCGCACCTCGGCAAGCGTCACCGTGCTGCCCTTGGCGATCCGCCTTGGCGCGCCCTGGGCGTCGGTCAGCACCGCGCCGAGATCGTCGGGCTTGCGCAGGCGCGCATCGCCATCGGTGACTTCAAAGCGGCGCCGCGACCAGCTGTTGACTGCGCTTGCCATCACACCACCCCATAAGCCAGCATGGCATCGGCGACCTTCTTGAAGCCGGCGATGTTGGCACCCTTGACGTAATCGGTATGGCCATCGGCGCCGCGACCATATTCGAGGCAGCGTTCGTGGATGCCCGCCATGATGTCCTGCAGCATCGTCTGCAGTTCGGCTTCCTTCCAGCTCATCCGCGCCGAATTCTGGCTCATCTCGAGCCCCGACACGGCGACGCCGCCGGCGTTCGACGCCTTGCCGGGTGCATAGAGGATCTTCGCCGCCTTGAAGGCATGGACGCCATCGAGATCGGTCGGCATGTTGGCGCCTTCCGAAACCGCCATGCAGCCATTGGCGAGCAAGGTTTCGGCGTCCTTGCCGTCGAGTTCGTTCTGCGTCGCGCAGGGCAGCGCCAGATCGCAGGGCACGCCCCAGGGCCGAGCGCCGTCGCCATGATAGGTCGCGCCGGGGAATTCCTTGACATAGTCGGCGATGCGGCCGCGGCGGACATTCTTCAGGTCCTTGACCCAGTCGATCTTGTCCTGGCCGATGCCATCGGGATCATGAACGAAACCGTCGGAGTCGGACAGCGTCAGCACCTTGCCGCCGAGCGCGACGATCTTCTCGGCGGCATGGGTCGCGACATTGCCCGATCCCGAAATCACCGCGGTCTTGCCGGCGATGTCCTCGCCCTTCGTCTTCAGCATGTTCTGGAGAAAATAGACCGCGCCATAGCCCGTCGCCTCGGTGCGAATGAGGCTGCCGCCCCATTCGAGGCCCTTGCCGGTCAGCACGCCCGTAAAATTGTTGGTGATGCGCTTGTACTGGCCGAACATGTAACCGATCTCGCGGCCGCCAACGCCGATATCGCCCGCCGGAACGTCGACGTCGGCGCCGATGTGGCGATACAGCTCGGTCATGAAACTCTGGCAGAAGCGCATGATTTCATTGGCGCTCTTGCCCTTGGGATTGAAGTTCGAGCCGCCCTTGCCACCGCCCATCGGCAGCCCGGTGAGGGCGTTCTTGAAGGTCTGCTCGAAGGCCAGGAATTTCAGCACGCTTTCGGTGACCGAGGGGTGGAAGCGGATGCCGCCCTTGTAGGGCCCGATCGAATTGTTGTTCTGCACCCGCCAGCCGCGCTGGACGCGGATATGGCCCTTGTCGTCCTGCCAGCAGACGCGGAACGAGATCACCCGGTCGGGCTCGGCGATACGGCGCAGGATCTGTGCCTCGTGATATTTCACCTTGTCGCCGATCCATTCGAAGATGTCCTCGGCGACTTCGGTCACCGCCTGGACGAATTCCGGCTGGCCCGGATTGCGCTTTTCGACGCCGGCGATGAAGCGCGGCAGGTCGACATGGTCTTCGGCAGCAGGCATCGGCGTCTCCCCAGGCCAGACGTTGTGCGCCCCGTCGGCGGCGTCTTGTGCGCCTGTCCGATACGACAGCGTAACGCATTCGGCGCGGCGCGCCAGCCCTATCGAATCGCCGGGCCGTCGGGGTGTGAGAGGTCATAGACGACCGTGCCGAGCCTCAGCGGCCGCGACAGCCAGGCGGCGTCGTGAATGGTGCAGACGACATCCTCCTGCCCCGCCGCCCAATGGTCGAGCATCGTGTGCCGGCTGAACTCATAGCCCTTCGACGAGCCTTCCCAAGCCTTGTCACGATAGATCAGCTGGGCAATGGCGACGCGGTTTTCATGGGCGATATCGGCGAGTTCGCGGACTTCGTCGCTGTCGCGCAACTCGGCGGGCAGCTTGTCGACGAGGCGGTGGAAGGCGGCGCGGGCGCGGTTGCGGGTTACATTGGCGTCGGTGTTGAAGCGCGTCCGACTCGAAAAGCGGATATCCGCGGCGCGTTCCTCGGCCTCGACAATCGATTGTGGCAGGCGGCCGCGCGCCGGGAAGAGATCGACCTGGAAGATCAGCAGATCGGCATCGCGCTCGCGTTCGAGGACATAGTCGAGCGGGGTGTTGGAGACGAGACCGCCGTCCCACCACCAGCTGTCGCCGATCCTGACCGGCGGAAACCCCGGCGGCAGCGCGCCCGATGCCATGACATGCTCGGGGCCGAGCGTTTCGTTGGCGGTGTCGAAATAGCGGAAATTGCCGGTAGTGACGTTGACCGCGCCGACCGACAGCCGCATCGGGCCGTTGTTGACGAGGTCCCAATCGACCAGACGTTCAAGCGTGTCGCGTAAGGGCGCCGTATCGTACCAGGCGATCGGCCCGCCAAGCCAGGGCACCACGGGCGGCCACAGCGGCTTGAAGAAGCCCGGCGCGCCATTGGCCATCGACCATGCCGCCGCGACCTGGGTCAGGCTGCCGCGCAGCGCGTCGCCGCCGACAAGCGGCGCCAGGGTGAACCCCGACGTCACCAGATCCCAGAATTCGCGCAAGGCCGCGACGCGGCGTTCGGGCAAGTTGCCGGCGATCAGCGCGGCGTTGATCGCGCCGATCGAGATGCCGGCGACCCAGTGCGGGCAGAGCGCCGCGGCGGTCAGCGCCTCGAAGACGCCGGCCTGATAGCTGCCGAGCGCGCCGCCGCCCTGGAGCACCAGCACCGTCGTCGCGTCGCGTGCCTGTCCCTCGCATCGCACCATCGCTGGCCTCCCTCGGCGGGCTTAACGCACGTCGATGAGTTCGATCTCGAAGATCAGCGTCGCGCCGGGCGGAATATCGGCGCCGGCGCCATTGTCGCCATAGCCGGCCTGCGCCGGGATGATCAGCGTGCGCTTGCCGCCGACCTTCATGCCGGCGACGCCCTCGTCCCAGCCCTGAATGACCTGGCCGGCACCCAGCGGAAAATCGAAGGGTTCGTTGCGGGTTCGCGACGAATCGAACTGCTTGCCCTTGCCGCCATTTTCGAAAAGCCAGCCGGTGTAGTGAACGACGACGAGCTTGCCGGGGAAGGCCTCCACCCCGGTGCCGACCTTGTCGTCGATGACCTGGGTGCCGCTGGCGAGGACGAGGGCATCCTTGCGCGGCGCCGGCACGGCGGCGGCGACCGGGGCGATCGCCGGGCCGGCGGCAAGCAGCAAGGCGAGGATCAGGCGGCGCATCTTCAACTCCCAGGGTATCGTTGCCGCTCTAGCCGAGCTTTGCGGCGCCGCGAAGACGTCAGGCGGCAAGCCCCAGCCGCTGGCTGAAGAAGGCAATCGTCCGGGTCTCGGCGGCCTTGCCCGGGCCGCTGTCGGGCAGATGAATCGTCAGCACCGAATGCGGCGCGAGGCCGGTATCGGGACGGGCGTCGGTATCGTCGAGCTCGATCGCCTCGAAGCGGTCGCCGAATTCGGCGCGCAGACGGGCGAAGCGCGCGTTGGGCACCAGCCTGTCCGATTTGTAGCGCAAGCCGAGCAAGGACAGGTCCTCGTCGGCGAAGCGGCGGCGCGCGCAGGCGATCTCGTCGGGGCTGGCGTCGAGGCTGCCGCGCGCCCCGCCCACCGCCGGCATCGACGGCTGCGACAGGACGGGAGCGATCACCGCGGGTTCGGTCATCATCGCCAGCGCGAAGCCGCCGGTGAAACACATGCCGACGGCGCCAACCCCCGGCCCGCCACAATCGGCATGGGCGTAGCGGGCGAGCGCCCGCAGCCACTCGACGATCGGGCTCGATTTGCCGTCCTTCCAGATGTTGAACTCGCGGCGGATGCAGATGTTGGTGACGATCGACTGCAGCGCATAAAGCTTGCTGGCGGGCTTGCCAGGCGTGCCGAACAGGCTGGGCAGGAACAGCGTCATGCCGGCGGCGACGAGGCGATCGGCGAAATCGACGACGAGCGGGTGGAGCCCGGGAATTTCGTGGATGACGATCACTGCGGGGCCCTGCCCGCGCCGATAGACCGGGCGGGTAAAGCCGCCGCCGGTAAAGTCGGAACGCTGATAGTCGCCGAGCGGCATGATGTGTCTCCCCCAAGCGAGAGGCTAGGCCAGCGCCGCGACATCGGCAACCGGCGCGCTGCCGCGTCCGGAAGTCGCCACGCCCCCGGCTGGCATCGCGCGACGCCGCCGCTATCGTTGCGCCATGCGCCACCTTCGCCCCGCCACCCCGGCCGATGCCGACGCCATCGCCGCGATCTATGCCTGGCATGTCGCCCATGGCGGCGCGACCTTCGACACCGTCGCCCCCGACGCCGCCGCCCATGCCGGCAAGATCGGCGAAGTTGCCGCCGCCGGCTGGCCGTATCTTGTCGCCGAGGACGGCGGCGAAATCCTCGGCTACGCCTATGCAACGCAGATCCGGCCGCGCGCCGCCTATGCCCATACCGCCGAGGACAGCATCTACATCCGCCATGACGCGCGCGGGCGCGGGCTCGGCCGCACCCTGCTGACGGCGCTGCTCGATGCCGCCGTGGCTTGCGACTTCCGCCAGATGATCGCGGTCATCGGCGACGCCGAGGCGGCGTCGGTCGGGCTGCACGCGGCGCACGGCTTTGTCGAGGTCGGGCGCTTGCGCGCCGTCGGCTGGAAGTTCGGGCGCTGGATGGACGTCGTCTATATGCAAAGGCCGCTGCCGTGATCGACGCTGCCGCACTCGATGCGCGCGGCTGGGCGATCCTGCCCGGCCTGCTCGCCCCGGACGACGCCCGCGCCACGGCGGCGCTCTACGACTCGGGGGCCGGCTTCCGCTCGCAAGTCATCATGGCGCGCCACGGCTATGGCCGCGGCGAATATCGCTATTTCGCCTACCCCCTGCCGCCACACATCGCCGATCTGCGCGCCGCGCTATGGCAGGCGTTGGCACCAATCGCCAACCGCTGGCACGAACGCCTTGGCAACCCGGTGCGCTTCCCCGGCAGCCATGCAGAGTTTCTCGCGCGCTGCCACGCCGCCGGCCAGAAGCGGCCGACTCCGCTGCTGCTGCGCTATGGCCCGGGCGACTATAACTGCCTCCACCAGGACCTGTATGGCGAGCATGTCTTCCCGTTGCAGGTCGCCATCCTGCTGTCGGCACCAGGCGTGGACTTCGACGGCGGCGAGTTCGTGCTGACCGAACAGCGCCCGCGCATGCAGTCGCGTGCCGAAGTCGTGCCGCTGCGCCAGGGCGATGCCGTCGTCTTCGCCGTCAACACCCGGCCCGTCGCCGGCAGCCGCGGCGATTATCGCGTCGTCATGCGCCACGGCGTCAGCACAATTCGGTCGGGACACCGCCACACGCTCGGCATCATCTTCCACGACGCCGCTTGAGGCATCGCCACCGCGCCCGTCGCAGGGCGCGGCACCGGCACCGAATTGGCAGGCGACATCACCGCCGGTTGCGATAGACTTGCCGGATGAACCGTTTCGCCAAGGTTGCACTGTCGGCCGGTGTCTCGCTCGGCATCACGCTGGCGGTGATGGCCGCGGTCTCGCAGATCCCCGGGCTGGAGGTGCCCCTGGCATGGTGGGTGATCGGCGGCGCGCTGCCGGTGCTGATCGCCTCGCCGATCACCTATGCGCTTGTCCGGCAGTCGGAACGGATCGCGGCGCTGCATGCCCGGCTGTCAGCCGCCAATATCGAATTGCGGCGGCGCGTCGACATCGACCAATTGACCGGTGCCTGGAACCGCGCCGCCTTCACCACCCATGTCTCGCGACGCCGCGAAACGATGCCGGGCTGGTTCCTCGTCGTCGATATCGACAGTTTCAAGGGCATCAACGATGCCTTCGGCCATGCCGCCGGTGACGCGGCACTGCGTCATGTCTGCCTCTTGCTGATCGCCGGCGCCGGAGCGGAGGCGCTGGTCGGCCGCATCGGCGGTGAGGAATTCGCCATCTGGCTCGCCGCGTCCGACGAGTCGACGGCAGTGCGACTGGCCGACGAGCTGCGGCGGGCGATCGCCGCCCGGCCGATCGCCATCATCGATGGCCGCAGACTGTCGGTCACCGTCAGCATCGGTGTTGCCGGCGGCGACGGCCTCGGCATCGATGATGCCATCCACCGCGCAGATCGCGCCATGTATCGCGCCAAGCAGGATGGCCGCAATCGCGTGCGGCGAAGCGCCTGACTCGCGCCGCAGCGCGGCGGTGGTGGGCCCAGCGGGATTCGAACCCGCGACCTAGCGCTTAAAAGGCGCGCGCTCTACCGATTGAGCTATGGGCCCACATCGCCGCCATGTCCCCGGACCTTGCGGCTGCCAAGGCGCGCGCACTTAAGCCGCATCGCCGCCGCGCGCAACCGCTCGTGCGCGAGCGCAGGCGTCGCAGGGCGCGGCATCGGCGTTGTTGGCAAGGGCGTGGCCGGGTGATAGCGCCGGCAGCGCAATGGATTTCGCCCCCCTCCTCCGCGGCATGCTCAGCCCGCACAATCTGATCGGGCTGGGCTTCGCCAGCGCCTTCATGCTCGCCGGCGGCATCGCGCTGCGCCGGCTCGGCACGATGTCGCAGCGCGCGCGTCGCAACACCCTCGTCAGCCTGATGTTCTTCGTCGCCGGCTGCCTCGCCGCGGCGCCGGTCTATGCCGTCAGCGGTGCCTTCGCCGGGCTGTGGCACAGCCTCGGCATCCCGCGCCTCGCACCGCAGCTATGGGCAGGGCTGCCATCCTGGGCCAATATCCTCATCGCGCTGATCGCCAGCGATGGCGCCATCTACGCCGTCCACCGCTGGCTGCACGGCCCGCTTGGCTGGCCGATCCATGCCATCCACCACAGCGACAGCCATGTGAACGGCTTCACCACCTGGCGCGTCCACCCGCTCGAACCGCTCGCCACCAGCCTCTTCGCCATCGTCATGCTCGGCTGGCTCGGCCTGCCGCACCAGGATGGCGCGCTGGTCGGCGTCATCCTGCTGCTGCACAACATCTATGTGCATCTCGAGGTCGATATCGAGCATGGCCCCTTCCGCCATCTGCTGGCGTCGCCGCGCTTCCACCGCTGGCACCATTATGACGACGCCCAGGCTTATACGACCAACCTCGCCAACATGTTTCCCTTCTACGATGTGATCTTCGGCACCTATCGCGTGCCACGCCGGCTGCAGGCGCCGATCGGCGCGCAGACCGCCGGCGTGCCCGATCTCGACTTCGTCCGGCTGATGACCTTCCCTTTCCTCGAATGGGCGAAGATGGCGGCACGCTGGTGGCGCGCCCGCGTCACCCCGGCCGTCTGACGCGGGCGAGCCGGGCGCGCAGCTGCCGCGCCGTCAGCCCGAGCTTCGGATGCCGCCAAGCGGGCGCCACCTCGACCAGCGGATCGAGAACGAAGCGCCGCCGCGGCAGTTCGGGATGCGGCACCGCCAGCCCCGGCAGCGCGACGACGCGCGCGCCCGCCGCCAGGATATCGAGATCGAGCACGCGGTCGCCCCAGCGCTGCCCGCGCCGCCGGCCGAAATCGCGCTCGAGCGCCTGCAGCCGCGCCAGCACCTCGGCCAGCGGCAGCGGCGTGCGCACCGCGACGACGGCATTGGCATAGCACCGGCTGCCGGGGCCGATCGGCGCCGTCGTCCACACGCGCGACTGCCCGATAACGTGCAGCCCCAGCGCCCCGAGCGCGGCGATCGCCGCCGCGACGACGCCCGCCGGCGCGCCATGGCGGCCATGGCGGCGGTTCGACCCCAGTGCGATAAGGATTGTCTCGTCCAAGCGCCGGCGCCTACACGCGCGCGATGAGCTTAGAAACCCCCGGCCCTGCCCTCCAGCCCGGCGACGCGCCGCGCGACTGCCCGCGCTGCCCGCGCCTCGTCGCCTTTCGCGACGAAACACGCATCGCCCACCCCGAATGGTGGAACGCCCCGGTCCCCGGTTTCGGCGACCCCGATGCCTGGCTCGCCATCTGTGGCCTGGCGCCCGGCATGCAGGGCGCCAATCGCACCGGCCGGCCCTTCACCGGCGACTGGGCGGGCATCCTGCTGTTCGAGACGCTGGCGAAGCTCGGCTTTTCCGACGGTGTCTATGGCGCCCGCCCCGACGACGGCCTGACGCTGAAGGGCGCCTTCATCAGCAACGCCGTGCGCTGCGTGCCGCCGCAGAACAAGCCCGAGCCCGCCGAAATCCACAATTGCCGGCCGTTCCTTGTCGAGCGCCTCGAAACCCTGCCCAATTTGAAAGTCATCATCGCACTCGGCCAGATTGCCCATCAGTCGGTGGTCAAGGCGATGGGCGGCAAGCTGCCCAAACACCCGTTCGGCCATGGCAATGTCCACCGCCTGCACCGCGGCCCGGTGCTGATCGATAGTTATCATTGCAGCCGGTACAACACCAATACCGGACGGCTGACGGCGGAAATGTTCGAGAGCGTGTTCACCGCCGCACTGGCAGAAAGGCAGCGCGAATGACCGTCGCCCGCATCGGCGGCAGCGAGCGCATCGTCCAGCTCGATGTGCTGCGCGGCATTGCCATCCTGTTCATCTTGTTCATGAATATCCAGTATATGGGGGACTTCGCCGACCCCGATTATTATCCCAACCGGGTCAGCTGGACGGCCCTTGATCAGGCCGCCTGGTGGGTAAATCGCCTGCTCGATGGCACGCAGCGCGGCCTGCTCGAACTACTGTTCGGCGCCGGTGTGCTGATCATGGCACGCGCCGCGATGGCTCCCGACGGGCCGGTGGCGGTCGCCGACCTGCACATGCGCCGCAACATCTGGCTGATGGTGTTCGGCATCGCCCATGGCGTCATCCTGCTGTGGCCGGGCGACATCTTGTTCAGCTATGGCACCGCGGCATTGCTGATCTTCCCCTTCCGCCGGCTGGCACCGCGCGCCCTGCTGGCGCTGGGACTCGTCATCAATATCGGCCTGCAGCTGCCCAATGTCAGTGAATATGGCGAGCGCGTAGCGCTGTTCGAAGCGGCAAGCGCGGCAAGCACCCGCCTCGCCGACGGGGCCGCGCCGACGCTGGGCGAGAGGGCGGCGCTCACCGCCCGGGCGGAAGCCGAGGCGGAGGCGCGCGGACCCGACCCGGACAAGCTCGCCGCCGAAGGCGCGCAGATCCTCGGTCCGATCGCGACCTATGTGCCCTATCAGCAGGCGCTGTGGGTGATCGTCCAGTTCACGCAAGTCGGCATCTATTGGGAGAATATCATCGAAGCCTTTGGCACGATGTTGATCGGCATGGCGCTGTTCAAATGGGGCATCATCCAGGGGCAGGCGCGCCCCCGCACCTATTTGCTGCTGCTTGTCGCCGGCTATGGCATCGGCCTGGCGCTGCGCATCCCCGCCACGATCGCCCAACTGCGCTTCGAGGCGCTGCCCGATATCGGCATGGTGACCTTCAGCCTCGCCCGGATGTTCCTTGTTATGGGCCATGTCGGCGCCGTCAGCCTGGCGTTGACCACCAATGGCGGCCGGGCGCTGCTCAAACCCTTTGTCGCCAACGGCAAGCTGCCGCTGTCGACCTATATGGGGGCATCGGCGGCCGGCGTCCTGCTCTTCGGCGGGCCATTCCTCGGCCTTTGGGGGCAATTGGGGTTCGGCCAGTTGTTCGGCATCGCCTGCACCATCATCGCTGTGCAGATCGTCTTGGCCAACCTCTGGCTGAAAGCCTTTGTCACCGGGCCGCTGGAATGGCTGTGGAAAAGCCTCTCCTACGCCGAGCGCCAACCCTTTCGGCGGACATGAGCCCGCGCAGCCGCGTTCAGATATCCTGCGCCAGCCGCGCGTAGAGTTCCGGCCGGCGATCTCGGAAGAAGCCGAACGCCGCGCGATGCTTAGCGACGATATCGAGGTCGAAGGTGGCGATCACCGCGCCCTGCTCCTGGTCGTCACGCTCCGCTCGGATGTCGCCGCGCTCGTCGGCGATGAAGCTGGTGCCGTAGAAAGCCTGCTCGTGGGGCGTCCCCGCCTCCTCGACGCCGACGCGGTTGCACGCCACCACCGGCACGACGTTCGACACGGCATGGCCCTGCATCGCGCGACGCCACATCCGCCGCGTGTCGAGATTGGGGTCATGCGGCTCCGAGCCGATCGCCGTCGGGAACATCAGCACCTCGGCGCCCTGCAGCATCATGTGGCGCGCCGTCTCGGGATACCATTGGTCCCAGCAGATGCCGACGCCGATGACGCCGTGCCGCGTCGGCCAGACCTTGAAGCCGGTGTTGCCCGGGCGGAAGTAGAATTTCTCCTCATAGCCCGGGCCGTCGGGAATGTGGCTCTTGCGATAGACCCCCATGATGTTGCCGCCATCGTCGATCATGGCGAGGCTGTTGTAATGGTGATGGCCGTCGCGCTCGAAGAAGCTTGTCGGGATATAGGTCTTCGTCTCGAGCGCCACGTCGCGCATCGCCGCGACCGCCGGATGCTCGGCAAGCGGCAGCGCCGTGGCGAAGAGGCTCTCGTCCTCATGCCGACAGAAATAATGGCCCTCGAACAGCTCGGGCGGCAGGATCACCTGCGCGCCCGCGGCCGCCGCGGCGCGGACAGCGGCGGCGGTGTGGGCGATGTCGGCGTCGCGGACGCCGCTGAAGGCCAGCTGCAAGCCGGCGACGGTGATCGGTCGCATGACGGGGTCCTCAGGCGGGCTGCTGCTGGGTGATGCAGTGGAAACTGCCGCCGCCGGTGAGGATATGGTCGGCCCTGAGGCCGATGCAATCCCGCCCCGGGAACAGCGCGCCGATCGCCTTCACCGCGTCCTCGTCCGACGCCGCGCCATAAAGCGGCACGATGACGACAGCATTGGCAATGTAGAAGTTCATATGGCTGGCGGGGATGATCTCGCCTTCGCGGAGCACGCGACCCGGCGAGGGAATGCCGACAACCTGCAGGCCGAAGTCGCGGGCGCGGTCATGCGCATCCTCGAAGACGTCGCGATTGGGGTCATCGGCCGCCGCCACCGGCAGCGCCAGCACGCGCGGCGCGACGAAGCGCGCCAGATTGTCGACATGGCCGTCGGTATGGTCGTTGAGCAAGCCCTCGCCGAGCCAAAGCACACGGTCGAGACCCAGATCGCGCCGCAGATGCGATTCGATCTCGGCGCGGTCCATCTTCGGGTTGCGGTTGGGGTTGAGCAGGCATTGCTCGGTGGTGACGGCAAGCCCGGTGCCGTCGACATCGATGGCGCCGCCTTCGAGCACCCAGCCATGGCGCGCCAGCGGCACGCCGGCCGCGGCGGTGACGAACGCCGCGACGCCATCGTCGCCGGGCAGGTCGTACTTGCCGCCCCAGCCGTTGAAGCGGAACCCCGCCGCCGCGGCCCCGGCCGACGACGCCAGGAACAACGGCCCCGTATCGCGCAGCCAGATGTCGCCGAAGCCATAATCGTGGAAGCGCACATCGCTGCCGGCGAGCAGTGCCTCGGCAGCGGCGCGCGCCGCGGCGTTGGCGACGAGGAGTTCGACGCGTTCGCCCTTGGCGATGGCGCGAACCATCGCAGCGACCTCCTCCTGCGCCGCGCCGAGATCGTCTTCCCAGAGTTCAGGGTGGGACGGAAACGCCGTCCAGGTGGCGGCATGGCGAGCCCATTCGGGCGGTTGGCGCGCGGTCATTTGGCACCCCGCGAAGCATCGCGCACCGCTCGGAACTCGGCGTCGGCGCGCCAGTTCGGCCAGATATCGCTCGTCGCAAGCTGTACCGTCAGATCGCGATAGAGTTCGAGATCGGCGACCGCCCCCGACCAGTCCCATCCGGGATCATATTGGTCCGACGGCTGGTGGTAACGCCTGGCGCCATAGTCCATCGCCGCGGCGCGGAACGCCCCCGCCGGCTTGCCGATCAGTTCGCCCCCCGACCCCGCCGACAGCATCGGCACGCCGACGCGCGCCAGGCTGAAGTGATCCGAGCGGAAGTAACCGCCAAATTCGGGGCGCGCCTCGGCGACGGCGCCGCGGCCCTGCTTCGCCGCCAGCGCCAGCGCCAGGTCCTCGAGCTCGGACTTGCCGGCGCCGGTGATGGTGAAGCCATCGCTGCGGCCGATGACGTTGAGGCTGTCCATGTTGACCCCGCCGACAGTCTGCGCCAGCGGCCAGACCGGGCTTTCGGCATAATATTTCGAGCCGAGCAGCCCCGATTCCTCGGCGGTGACGGCGAGGAACACCACCGAGCGCGCCGGCTTCGGACCCTTGGCAATGTCGCCGGCGATGGCAAGCAGCCCGGCGGTGCCCGAGGCATTGTCGACGGCGCCGTTGCAGATGTCATCGCCGGTCGCGTCGGGGGTGCAGCGCCCCATGTGATCCCAATGCGCGCTGACCAGCACGACTTCGTCCGGGCGCCGCGCGCCGCGCACCATGCCCAGCACATTCTTCGACGCCGAGCGGGCGATCGCGTTCGCGATGAGCGCCGACGCCGTCAGCCCGGTGTCGATCGGCTTGAAGCCCTTGACCTTGGCGGCTTTCTCAAGCGCGGCGAGATCGAGCCCGGCCGATGCCAGCAGGCGGGCGGCGGCGTCACGGGCAAGAAAGCCCTCGACCGCGACACGCCCCGCGCCCTTGTCGGCGGTATCGATGTCGATGATCGGCCCGGTGAAGCTGGTTTGGACGACCCCCCAGGGCCAGCCGATCGCCGCGGCATCGTGGATGACGATCGCCGCCGCCGCGCCGCGCCGCGCCGCCTCCTCGAACTTGTAGATGTAGCGGCCATAATAGGTCATCGCCTTGCCATCGAAGGGACCGCCGGCCTTGCCGACTTGCGCCGCCTGCCAGTCGGGATCGTTGACGAGGAAGATCAGCGTCTTGCCGCGCACATCGACGCCGGCGAAATCGTCCCAGCCGCGTTCGGGGGCGGTGATGCCATGGCCGACGAAGACGATCGGCGATGCCTTCAGTTCCGACGTCGCCACCTGGCGCTTGGTCCACAGCGACACCTCGCTGCCATAGGCGAAACGCAGCGGGCCCTTCCCGCCTGATACCGTCAGATCGGCGGTCGGCGCCGCGGTGATCGTCGCCAGCGGCACGTCCTGCGTCCAACCGCCGCCCGTCCCCGCCGGGCTCAGCCCGAGCGCCTTCATCCGTTCGATGAGATAGGCGACGGTCTTCGCTTCCCCCGGCGTCCCCGGTTCGCGGCCTTCGAAAGCGTCCGACGACAGTGTTTGCGTATCGGCCTTGAGCGCCGCGACATCGATCGCCGCCGCGGGCGTGGCGGCGGCAAAAGCCAACAAAGTGAGCAAGGGGGTTTTCATCGCGCCGGTTTGCCAGCGCCATCCCCCAGGCGCAACGCCCTATCCGGCGTCGGCGGCGGCCTCGGCCACTTCCGCGACGGCCGGCGCCTTGAACCCCTGCGCCACCACATACCATTCCGACGACCCCTTGCGGCTCGCCGGCGGCTTGACGTGCTTGACGCTCTGGAAGTGCTTGCGCAGCATCGCGGTCAGCGTGCCATCGCCGCCACCGGCCAGCACCTTGGCGACGAAATTGCCCCCCGGCCGCAGCAGCCGCGTCGCCATGTCGAGCCCGGCTTCGATCAGTCCCATGGTGCGCAGATGGTCGGTCGCCTGATGGCCGACGGTATTGGCCGCCATGTCGGACATGACGAGATCGGCAGGGCCGCCGAGCGCCTGGGTGATCAGCGCCTCGGCGTCGTCGTCGAGAATGTCCTTCTCGAACAGGATCACGCCCGGAATCGGATCGACCGGCAACAGGTCGATGCCGACCACCGCCGCCTTGGGTCGCTCCTGCTTGACGACCTGGCACCAGCCCCCTGGCGCCGCGCCGAGATCGACGACGCGCGTCACCCCGGCGAGCAGGCCGAACTGGGCGTCCAATTCCTTGAGCTTGAACGCCGCCCGGCTGCGGTACCCGGCAGCGCGCGCCGCGGCGACATAAGGGTCGTTCAACTGGCGCTCGAGCCAGCGGTTCGAACTCGTCGTCCGGCGCTTGGCGGTCTTGACCCGCACCTTGCCGCCGCGCGAGCGCCCCCCCGGCGGGCCGCCGCCGCCTGCCGGCGTGTTCGTCATCGCGCCATCCAGGCGCCGTCGCGCGCCATCAGCGTGCGCAATATGCCCTCGCGGATGCCGCGATCGGCAACGCGGACATCGCCCCCCGGCCAGGCGCTCAGGATGGCGTCGAGAATGGCGCAGCCGGCGACGATCAGCTCGGCGCGATCGGGGCCGATGCAGGCGACGCGGGCGCGCTCCTGGACGCTGGCGCGGGCGATCTTGCGGCACAGCGCCAGCATCGGCGCGCCGCTTACCGTGCAGCCATCGACGCGGCGGCGGTCATAGCCAGGCAGGCCCAGCTCGACCGAGGCGAGCGTGGTGATCGTCCCCGAGGTGCCGAGCAACTGGACGTCGCCGACACCGCGCGCCGCGAGCCGCGCCCGGAAGCCGGCGAGTTCGGGGGCAACGCGCGCCAGCATCCGCGCATAGGCCGCCTCGCGATCCTCGACATCGCGCCATTGCGGCTCGGTCTCGGCGAGGCTGACCACCCCCCAGGGCAGGCTGACCCAGTCGAGAATCTCGGGCTCGTCACCCGCGGGCGCCGGCTCGACGAGGATCAGTTCGGTCGAACCGCCGCCGATATCGAAGACCAGCGCCGGCGGGCCGTCGGGATCGATCAGCATGTGGCAGCCGAGCACCGCCAGCCGCGCTTCCTCGGCGGCGCTGATGACATCCAGCGCAATGCCGGTTTCGCCGAACACCCGCTCGACGAAGCGCGCGCCATTGGCGGCGCGGCGGCAGGCTTCGGTAGCGACGTTGCGCGTCAGCCGGACGTCGCGGCGGGCAAGCTTTTCGGCGCAGGCGGCGAGCGCGGCGACGGTGCGATCCATCGCCGCATCCGAAAGCCGCCCGGCCTCCATCAGCCCCTCGCCGAGGCGGACGACGCGCGAATAGGCATCGACGATGGTGAAGCCATCGGGACCAGGGCGGGCGATCAGCAGCCGGCAATTGTTGGTGCCGAGATCGAGCGCGCCATAGGTACGGCCACGGCGCGGGCCGAAGCCGCGCATGACACCGCGGCCGCGGGGGCTCGCCGGCAGCGCCGTCGCCGGCTCGGCGCGCAGCGGCGCGTCGGTCGGCAGCGACACGGGCGCCGCGGCGGCGCTGGTGTCAGAATCGGCCAATGCCGACATGTTTCGTCCCAATCGTCTCACCGGTCAGCGGCAATCGCCTCCGGAACCTGAGCGGAAGCTAATGCGCGCCGGCGGCATATGCAAATCGTCGCCAAGTCATCAGGCATGTTGCGCACCGCCGGCACCGCCGCCCCGCGGCGCCCGGCCTCGAACGATTGACACGCGGCGGTGCCACCCATATGTGCCGCGCTCGCTGTTGCCCCGTCGTCTAAAGGTAAGACTCCGGACTCTGACTCCGTTAATCGAGGTTCGAATCCTCGCGGGGCATCCAGCGTTTCGGCCCGATCCGGTATCGCAGTGACGGTGGCGAAAGCCCGTTGCATCGCTCCGGCGCCGCCCCTATACGGGCCGCCTTCCGTCGTGTGGGGCAGTAGCTCAGATGGGAGAGCGCAGCAATCGCACTGCTGAGGTCAGGGGTTCGATCCCCCTCTGCTCCACCAACGACCCGCCAGCGGAAGCCCGTCTCCCGAATCCGCCCCGACATGAAAACGCCCGAGGGCGGCGGCCCCCGGGCGGTTTCGTCCAGGCGTGGAGGGTTAGCGGCAGGTAACGTTGTTGCGATCGATGCTGTTGCCAAGCACCGCGCCGAGACCGCCGCCGAGGATCGTGCCCAGCGTCTTCGAACCGCCCGGCGCGATGACATTGCCGAGCACGCCGCCCGACAGGCCGCCGATAATCAGGCCGGTGGTGCCGTCGTTGCGCCGGCAATAATAGCGCCCGTCGCGGCCGCGATAGACGCGGTCGTTGGCACCGAGGCGGTACGGGCGATAATTGCCGCCGCCACGATAGTAATTGTCGGCATAATAGCCATTGTAGCGCGGATCGGGACGATTGTAGCTGTAGCGACGGCCGCGCTGCCAGTCGCGCGAATCCTGGCGCAACTCGCGGTTGGCCTGAACCAGGTCGCGCCGCTCTTCACGGATTTCGCGCCGATCCCCATTGCGCAGCGCTTCGTTGTAATCGCGCCGCTGTTCGCGGACTTCCTGGCGGCCCCGGCGCAATTCATTCTGGTCGACATAGGCACGATCGCGCGGATCGTTGTCGCGATATTGCGCCATGGCCGGCGCGGCGGCGGTAAAGGCCAAGGCGGCCAGCGGGATCATCAGGCTTCGCATTTCACACTTCCTTTGTGGTGAGCGGATGCGACTTCAATGCGCGTTGTGACATTTTGGTTGCATGAACGAAATTGTCAGCCACGGTTCACCGATACGGTAGCGATTGGAACGGCGTTCGCCGCGGCTGCGACGTCAGCCGCGCGCCAGGATCAGCACCGCGCGCAGGCCCGGCGCATTGTCCTCGAGCCGCAGCGCGCCGCCGTGCAGCCGCGCCACCGCGGCGACGAGCGTCAGCCCCAGCCCGACGCCGCCTTCCGACCGCGCCGGATCGAGCCGCCCGAACTTGCGCAGCGCCTCGGCGCGGCGCTCGGCCGGAATGCCGGGACCGCGGTCGGCAACGCTCAGCGTCGCATGGTCGGGGGCCACCGCCACCGCCAGTCGGATCGAGCCGCCAGCGCGGCCGTAGCGCAGGGCGTTCTCGATGAGGTTGGCGAGCGCCTGCGCCAGCAGCTGCGGGCTGCCGGCGATGGTCACCGCCGACCCTGGCAGGTCGAGATCGAGATGCATGCCGATATCCTCGGCGGCGGGGCCATAGACTTCGGCAAGATCGCTGGCCAGCGCCGCGAGGTCGACCGCTTCGAAGCCGTCGCGGCCGACGCCTGCCTCGGCACGGCTGACCTCGAGCGTCGCCGACAGCAGCTTGAGCAGCGCTTCGGTTTCGGCAAGCAGATCGACAAGCAGGTGCTGGCTCTCCTCGTCGTCGGCGCGCGCCAGCAGGCGTTCGGCACGGCTGCGGATACGCCCCAGCGGCGAACGCAGGTCGTGCGCCAGCGAGTCGGCGAGCGTCCACAGCTCGGTCATCAGCAATTCGATGCGCGCCAGCATGGCGTTGAGCGCCGTGCCGAGGCGGTCGAAAGGATCGCGCCCGTCCAGGGTGGCGATCCGCCGCGACAAGTCGCCCGCCGCCACCCGCGCGGCAACGGCGGCGATGGCGCCAATTCGCGCGTTCATCAATCTCGTCAGCAGAAAAGCAATGCCGATGCCAAGGGGCACCGCCAGCAGCGCCGCGAGTGCCATTGCCGCCTCGAGCTGGCGTTGCAGTCGTTCAAGATCGTCGAGGTCATGCCCGACGAGCAGTCGCCCGCCATCGCCGAGCGTCGCCGTGGCAATGCCATAGCCACGCGCCGTGCCGCCCGCCGCGGACGCCAGCCGCCGTACCTGCCAGCGCTCGCGCCCGCCGAGCGCTGCCGGCCAGCCGGAAAGATTGCCGGTCACGACCTGCTCGCCCGGATCGACGATCAGGAAAATGCGATGCCCCCCGGCGGCGCCGCGCTCGAGCATGCGGCGCCGCACCGCGATGGCGCCGCCACCGGCGTGCGCCGCCACCAGCGCATCACGATCAGTGGCGACAATATCCTGAAGCTCGGTGACAAGCAGGCGATCCGTCGTCGCCCAGGTAAACAGCAACACGCCGCCCGCGGTGACCAGGCTGGCGACCAGGTGCAGCACGATGAAGTGCAGCGTCGTCGATCGGCGCATCGCCTGCCACCATGACGGCGACGGATGCGGTCGCGGGGTCATCCTCAGCGCGGCAAGGCGAACCCGACGCCGATCCACAGCGTCCGCGGCAGCCCGAGATCGATGACGCCAGCCGACGAGATCCCCGAAACGACGCGCTCGTCGAAGATGTTCTCGGCGCGGCCGATCAGCCGGAGGTGTTTCCCGACCGCCAGCGAGGCGCTGGCATCGACGGTGAGCGCCTCGGGCAAGCGGCGCTCGCCGAGGTCGTCCTCGTTCTGCGGCCCGGCATAGCGCAGCGACAGCGCCGCATCGGCGCGCTGGATGCGCCACGCCAGCGTCGCGCTCGCCTGATCCTGCGGGGTCTGTGCGGGGCGCCGCCCGTCGAGCCCGGCGGCGATGCCGCTCGCCCGCACGCGCGCATCGCTATGGGCGTAGGAAGCCGAGAGCGACCAGGCCCCACGCTGTGCCATGGCGGTGACTTCGATCCCGGTGACCGTGACAGCATCGAAATTGACCCGCTGGCGGAACACCCCGCCGGCGGCGACGAAGCCGACCTGCGGAAAAGTCCCCGGCCCGCGCCCGATCGTGGCGTTGCCGATGGCACCCGCCAGCTCGTTGTGAAAGCCGGTGACGCTGAGGCGGACGGTCGACAGCGGCCGCCAGTCGATCCCGCCTTCGACGCCGGTGAGTTTTTCGAGGTCGAGCGCCGCATTGGC
Organism: alpha proteobacterium AAP81b; assembly: GCA_001295935.1. Classification (GTDB taxonomy): domain Bacteria; phylum Pseudomonadota; class Alphaproteobacteria; order Sphingomonadales; family Sphingomonadaceae; genus Sandarakinorhabdus. The sequence goes on along the minus strand of LJHX01000164.1, from coordinate 24,701 downwards.
GGCAGTGGCGTCGGCGCCGACGCGGAACGGCCGGTAGAGCTCGTTCAGCGTCGGCAGCCGGAAGCCCGAATAGCCGGCGACGCGCAGATCGAGCCCCTTGGGCAGCTTCCACAGCGCGCCGCCGCGAAAGCTCGGCCGCCAACCGGCGCGATCGGGATAGGCGACAAGCTGAACGGGGGTGCCGGTGCCGATGTCCTGCTCATCGAGGCGACCGTCGTTGATTTCCCAGCGATCAACGCGCGCGCCGCCGGTGAGGGTCAGCCGGCCGAGGGTCAGGTCGTCCTCGACGAACAGCCCGGCGGTCAGCGTGCTGCCGCCGGCGCGGCGGACGCGGGTGAAGGCACTGCCCTGAAAGCGGAACAGCTCGTTGGTGCGGCCGTCGGCGTAGCGCGCGTCGGCGCCGAAGCGCAGCACATTGTCCGGCCCCGTCGGCGGGCGCAGTTCGAGCTTGCCGCCGAGGCCGAAGGCCGGCGTCTTGAACTGGTCGAGGCTCGGCGTCGTCGTGTTGCGGTCGGCGCTGGTGGCGAGAAACCCCGAGGCGAAGTCGCGGAGCTGGAGATAGACCAGCGCATCGACGCCCCAGCGCCCGCGCGCGAGCAGCCGCAGCGCGGCATCGCCGCCCCGGCTGCGATTGTCGGCGCCGATCTGGCCGCGCAACCGATTGTCGTCGAAGACCAGCGCGCGCGCCTGCAACTCAGCGTCGCCGCCGATCGGCACGACGGCGCGCAGCCCCAGGCTCCAGGCATCATAGGCCGCCGGCACATCGCTGCGCCCGCGCTGGGTGGCGGGAATGAGGACATAGCCATCGCCGCGATCCCAGCGGCCATCGACGGTGACGAACCCCTGCCCCAGCCGCGTGGCGAGCCCGGCGGCGAGCTCGGTCGAATCGCGGCTGCCATAGAGCGCGCGGCCGGCGAGGCGCGGCAGATCGTCGATACCGGCGCTTTCGAGCTCGATCGTTCCCGCCACGGCGCCGGCGCCGAACGGCCCGATGCCGCCGCCGCGGGTGACGCGCACCGAGCCCAGCCGCTCGGGGGCGAGTGCGCTCCAGGCGATATAGCCGGCAAAGGGATCGGCCTGGGGAACGCCGTCGAGCAGCACCAGCGCCCGCGACGAGGCATTGCCACCGAGCGCCCGCAGGGTGGCGCCCTGGCTCGTTGGATTGGCGGCGCGGCTGTCGGTGCGGCGGAATTGCTGGAAGCCGGCGACGTCGCGCAGGATATTCTCGATGCGGCCCGACGCCTCGCTGGTCAGCCGGTCGCGCGGGATGACGACGGCGCCATAGGCGGCGGTGCCGGGCGGCGCGCTGAGACCGCGCCCGGTGACGATGATCTCGTCCTCGGCTGCGAGCGCCGGCGTTGCCAGGGCCAGCGACAGCGCCAGCAGCAGGAAATCGCGCATCGTCTCTCCCAATCGTCGCCCTCTCACAAGCGCAGGACGCGGCGGCACGCAAGGCTGGGAGAAATATCGGGCCGGCAGCCAGGACGAATGCTCGGCAAGTACCGCCTGGTGGGCGCGACAGGGTTTGAACCTGTGACCCCTCCCGTGTGAAGGGAGTGCTCTACCGCTGAGCTACGCGCCCGCCGCCAAGCGGAGCGGCTGGTTAGACGTTGCGCCCGGGGAAGTCAAAGGCGCCGGCGGGCGCTGTCGCCACGATACAAGATTCGGTAAGGAAAGTGCCATATTGGACGATCTACCGAGTTGACGCTGGCGCCGGCACTCCGCACCAATCGGTGCATGGCCGTGATGACCGAACCGAGTCTTTCCGACGCCGCGATCGCCCGCATCGCCGCGGGGCTGCTTGATCGCAGCCTGCCCAAGGCCGAATGGACCCATGCCGGGCATTTCGCCGCGGCGCTGTGGCTGCTGCGCTGGCAACAGGGCTTCGACGGGCCACGCGACCTGCCGGCGATCATCCGCGCCTATAACGAAGCGACCGGCGGGGTGAACAGCGACAGCGAAGGCTATCACGAAACGATCACCCTGGCCTCGATCCGCGCCGCCAGCGCCGCGCTCGCCGATGGCGCCGGCGCGCCGCTGTCCGAAATTCTCGCCACGCTGCTGGCCGGGCCTCTCGGGCGATCGGATTGGCCACTGGGATATTGGCACGAGGATACGCTGTTCAGCGTCGCCGCGCGCCGCGATTGGGTCGAACCCGACCGGGCCGCCCTGCCCTTCTGATCGCTCAGGCCTCGGCAACGCCGTTACAGGCGTCCTTCAAGTTCCGGCCGACGCGGAACTTCGGCACCACCGATGCCGCCAGATCCATCGGCTCGCCGGTGCGCGGGTTGCGCCCGGTCGTCGCCTTGCGGGTGCCGGCAACGAAATTGCCGAAGCCGACCAGCCGCACTTCCTCGCCGCGCGCCAGGCAATGGGTGATGGTTTCGAGCGTCGCATCGATGATGCGCAGCGTTTCAACGCGCCCGACGCCGGTGGTTTCGGCGACGCTGGTCGCCAGCTCCTGCTTGTTCATCGACTCGGGCGGCCCCCATGGGTGGAAATTCCCATGGTGACGTGCGGCGCGGCGGAGTCAAAGGCCTGTCGACGCGCCCGCGGCGACCTGCGCCGCGGGCGCGTCGGGTTCAGTGGCGCACCGCCGGCTCGACGGCGATGCCGGGATCAGGGCGCACCGCCAGCTCGTCGGCCTCCGACCATTCGATCGGCACCAGCTTGGCGCTCAGCGCCAGCGCCAGCACCTCGTCGACATGCGCGACGGGGATGATCTTCAGCCCCGCGGTGACATTGGCGGGGATGTCGGCCAGGTCCTTCTCGTTCTCGGCCGGGATGAACACCGTGGTGATGCCTCCTCGAAGGGCTGCCAGCAGCTTTTCCTTCAGGCCGCCGATCGGCAGCACGCGGCCGCGCAGCGTGACTTCGCCGGTCATCGCGATGTCGCGGCGCACGGGAATGCCGGTCAGGGTCGAGATGATCGCCGTCACCATGGCGATGCCCGCCGAGGGGCCATCCTTGGGAGTGGCGCCTTCGGGGACGTGGACATGGATGTCCTTCTTGTCGAACACCGACGGCTTGATGCCATAATGGATCGCCCGCGCCCGGGTGAAGCTGAGCGCCGCCGAAATCGATTCGGTCATTACATCGCCAAGCTTGCCGGTGGTCTTGACGACCCCCTTGCCGGGTGAGGTCACCGCCTCGATGGTCAGCAGTTCGCCGCCGACTTCGGTCCAGGCGAGGCCGGTGACGGCGCCGATCTGGTCCTCGATCTCGCCGACGCCGAAGCGGAACTTCCGCACCCCGGCAAATTCAGCGAGATTGGCCTCGTCGACGGTGACGCTCGTCGCCTTGCCCTCGAGGATGCGCCGCAACGACTTCCTCGCCAGCTTGGCAAGCTCGCGCTCGAGCGTCCGCACCCCGGCCTCGCGGGTGTAATAGCGGATGAGGTCGCGCAGCGCGCCGTCGGTGACGGCGAATTCGTGCAGTTTCAGCCCATGCGCCTCATATTGCTTGGCGAGCAGGTGGCGCTTGGCGATCTCGACCTTCTCGTCCTCGGTATAGCCCGAAAGCTGGATGATCTCCATGCGATCGAGCAGCGGCTGCGGCATGTTCAAGGAGTTCGCCGTCGTCACGAACATCACGTCGCTGAGGTCGTAATCGACCTCGAGATAATGATCGTTGAAGGCCTTGTTCTGCTCGGGGTCGAGCACCTCAAGCAGCGCCGACGACGGATCGCCGCGGAAATCCTGGCCGAGCTTGTCGATCTCGTCGAGCAGGAACAGCGGGTTGCCGCTGCCGGCTTTCTTGAGGTTCTGGATGACCTTGCCGGGCATCGAGCCGATGTACGTCCGGCGGTGGCCGCGGATCTCGGCCTCGTCGCGCACGCCGCCGAGCGACTGGCGGATGAACTCGCGCCCCGTCGCCTTGGCGATCGAGCGGCCGAGCGAGGTCTTGCCGACGCCGGGCGGGCCGACGAGGCAGAGGATCGGACCCTTCAACTTCGACGTCCGCGCCCGGACGGCGAGATATTCGATGATCCGGTCCTTGACCTTTTCAAGGCCATAGTGATCGTCGTCGAGCACCTTCTGCGCGGCGATAATATCCTTCTTGACCTTGGACTTCTTGCCCCAGGGCAGCCCGAGCATGACATCGAGATAGTTGCGCACGACGGTGGCTTCGGCCGATTGCGGCGCCATGGCGCGGAATTTCTTCAGCTCCGACAGCGCCTTGTCGCGCGCTTCCTTGCTGAGCCTGGTTTTGGCGATGCGCTCCTCGAACTCCTGCGCCTCGTCCTTGGCCTCGTCGCCCTCGCCGAGCTCGCGCTGGATCGCCTTCATCTGCTCGTTGAGATAATATTCGCGCTGGGTCTTCTCCATCTGCCGCTTGACGCGGTTGCGGATCTTCTTCTCGACCTGGAGGACGCCCATTTCGCCCTCCATATGGCCGAAGACCTTCTCGAGGCGCTTGGCGATGTCGCGCTCGGCGAGCAGCGCCTGCTTGTCGGCGATCTTGAGGCCGAGATTGGCGGCGACGGTGTCGGCGAAGCGCCCGGCGTCGTCGATCGCGGCGATCTGGCTGGCGATCTCCGGCGCCGTCTTGCGATTGAGCTTCACATAGGCTTCGAACTGCTTCGACGCCGAGCGCAGCAGCGCTTCGACCGCCGCCGCCTCGCCCTCGATATCGTCACGCACCGCGACTTCGGCGACGAGATAGCCGTCCGGCGCATCGAGGCTCTCAAGCGACGCGCGCGACTGGCCCTCGACAAGCACCTTGACGGTGCCATCGGGGAGTTTCAGCAGCTGCAGGACCGTGGCGATGGTGCCGACATCGTAGAGCTCATCGGCGCCGGGGTCCTCGTCGCCGGGGTTCTTCTGGCTGAGCAGGAACACCGTCTTGTCGGCTTCCATCGCGGCCTCGAGGGCGCGCACGGACTTCTCGCGGCCGACGAACAGCGGCACGATCATCTGGGGAAACACGACGATGTCGCGCAGGGGCAGGACGGGAAGGCTGGCTGTCGTCATTTCGATACTCCCGGCCGGCGCGCGGAACGCCGGCCCTGTCACGCCCGCCGGCCCGTGAGGCGCCGGCAGGCAATTTCGCCGCCGGCTCCCGTCAGGCGAGCCGATTGCTTCGACGGCGCATATGGGAAGGGTGGCGGACGCCATCAATGCATCGGACCGGAGTCCTCAGACTGACTATGACGGCCGCAGGCGGCGTCGCCTAGAGTGCCGCCGCGCCAAAATCGTTACCCCCCGCAAATTTTCTGGGGATAGCGAGGCCGCTGGCACTACCGGATTTCATGAGGCTTCGTCGCCAAGCCCCAGTTCGGCAAGGATTTCGGCGTTGTGCTGGCCAAGCCGCGGCGCCGGCCCGGCGACGCGCGCCGGCGTGCCGGCAAAGCGCGCCGCCGGCCGCACGCCGCGGACCCGGCCATGCCTGCCGTGATCGACCTCGACGATCAAATCATTGTGGACGACCTGGGGATCGGTAACCACCTCGGCGCGCGAATTCACCCGGCCGCCGACGGCGCCTTCGCGGATGAAGGCGGTCATCAGATCGTCGAGCCGCGTCGCCGCCAGCGCCTCGGCAAGCCGCGGCGCCCATTCGGCGCGCAATGCCATCCGCCCGGCGACGTCCTTCAGCCGTGGATCGCCGGCAAGATCGTCGAGGCCGACGGCGCGCATCATCGCGGTGAATTCGGCGCCCTGCATGAAGCCGACCGCGGTCATGCCATCGGCCGCCGCCCAGAGCCGGCCGAGATCGCCATATTCGGGCTGCGGCGCCGGCGGGTCGTCGAGAAAACCGTGATTGTACATGACATCGGGCCAGTTGAAGGCGACCGTCGCGTCGAGCATGGCGATATCGAGCCGCTGGCCCTGCCCCGTCCGCTCGCGATGGAACAGCGCCGCGGTGATCGCCTGCGCCGCGGTCAACGCCGTCGTCTTGTCGGCGATCAGCGAGCGCACCAGCGACGGCGCCCCCTTGAGGTCGGTCTGGCTGGCCGCCAGCCCCGAGATCGCCTGGATGACGGGATCATAGACGCGGATGTTGCTGTACGGCCCATCGGGGCCGAAGCCGGTGATCGACGCGAACACCAGCGCCGGGTTGAGCGCCGCGCAGCGTTCATAGGGAAAGCCCAGCCGGTCAAGGGTGCCGGGGCGGAAGTTCTCGATGAGCACATCGGCGCGCGCGACCAGCGCCGCCAGCGCCGCATCGCCCGCGGGGCTCTTGAGGTCGATGCACAGCCCGCGCTTGCCGCGGTTGACGGCAATGAACATCGCCGAAAGATCGCCCTTACGCGGGCCCAGCACCCGCACCGGATCGCCGCCGGGGCTTTCGACCTTGATGACCTCGGCGCCCTGCTCAGCGAGGATCGCCGCCGCCATCGGCCCGGAAACGATCTGCGACAGGTCGACGACCCTGATGCCGCTGAGTGGTCCGGCCATGACGCAAATCTCCCGCTGCTGACGGCACCGTGACAGAGGACCGCCCTCGCCGTCACCCTTGCGGATTGGGCAGGCCCGGCGGCACGCGCGCGCCACATCCGACTTCCCGGCCCGTGGGCGCCATGGCAGCATCGCGCCGTCGACCCAAGCGAGCCAAACGATGCACATCCGCGCCGAAACTCCCGCCGATCATGCCGCGATCGCCGCCACCGCGGGCGCCGCCTTCGCCGCCGTTGCCCATAGCGCCGGCACCGAGCCGGCGATCATCGCCGCGCTTCGCGACGCCGACGCGCTGACGATTTCACTCGTCGCCTGCGAGGGCGACACGGTCGTTGGTCATGTCGCCTTCTCCCCGGTCGCTATCGCCGCGAGCGAAGGCGACTGGTTCGGCCTCGGCCCGGTGTCGGTGCTGCCAACGTGGCAAGGTTCCGGCATTGGCAGCGCGCTGATCACCGAAGGTCTGGCGCAACTGAAAGCCCTGGGCGCCGCAGGCTGCGTCGTACTCGGCGACCCCCGCTATTACCGCCGCTTCGGCTTCACCAGCGATCCCACGCTGACCTATGGGGATTTTCCAGCAGGGTTATTTCAGCGACTAGTCTTCGGCGAGGTCTCGCCCAGCGGCGCCGTTGCCTATCACCCCGCCTTCGCCGCGACCTGACTAGTGCCTAATCCGCGATATCGATCCCCCGCGTATCGCGCAGCCCGATCGCGCTGACCACGAACGCCATCGCCGTCACCACGATCGTGTACCACAGCCCCGAAAAGGCATCGCCAGTTGAAACCACGATATACTGGCTGATCAGCGGCAGAAACCCGCCGAAATAGCCCGTGCCGATATGATAGGGGATCGACAGCGAGGTGTAGCGGATGCGCGCCGGGAACATTTCCACCAGGATCGCCGCCACCTGGCCGTAGGTGATCGCCGACAGGAAGACCATCAGCGCGACGCCGAGCACCACCTTCCAGTGCGTCACGCTCGCCGGATCGGCCTTGTCGGGATAGCCCGCCGCCAGCACCGCCGCGCCCCAGGCGTCGCTATCGAAACCCTCGAGCCGCTCCGCCCCCACCGTCAGCCCCAGCGCCGCGCCATCGACCTTGCGGTAACTGATGCCGCGCTTGACCAGCCAGGCCTGGGCCTTGCCGCATTCGGTCGTCGGCTTGGCGAAGACGCTGTATTCGCACGGCGGCAGGCTGACCGTCACCGGCCGCGCCCGGATCGCCTCCGCAAGCTGCGGATTGGCGCCATCGGCCATCAGGTGGAAAATCGGGAAGAGCGTCACCATCGACACCGCATAGCCGATCAGCAGCAGCCGCTTGCGGCCGATCTTGTCCGACAGCCACCCCGACAGCACATAGGCCGGCGCGGCGATCCCCGCCCCCACGGCGAGATAGATCAGCGCCTGCGTCTCGGGAATTCGCGCGGTCCCTTGCAGGAAATAGAGCGTGCCGAACTGGCTGGTGTAATAGACCACCGTCAGCCCGGCCGAGACGCCGAACAGCGCTGTCAGCACCCGGCCGATATTGCCCTTGTGGCGCAGGCTCTCGAGCAGCGGGTTGCTCGCGGTCATCCCTGCCGCCTTCATCGCCTGGAACACCGGACTCTCGGCGAGTTTCAGCCGGATGTAGAGCGAGATCGACAGCATGACGAGGCTGGCAAGGAAGGGCAGCCGCCAGCCCCAGGCGTTGAAATCGGCTTCGCTCATCGCGCCGCGCGCCGCCAGCACCACCGCCAGGCAGAGCAGGAACCCCGCCGGCACCGACACCTGGATCCAGCTGGTGTGCAGGCCGCGTTTGCCCGGCGGCGCGTGCTCGGCGACATAGATGGCGGCGCCGCCATATTCGCCGCCGAGCGCCAGCCCCTGGATGGTGCGCAGCAACAGCATCAGGATCGGCGCGGCGATGCCGATATCGGCGGCCGTCGGCAGCATGCCGATCGCCGCGGTCGCCCCGCCCATCAGCGAGATGGTGACGAGAAAGGTGTATTTCCGCCCGATGCGATCGCCGAAATAGCCGAACAGCACGGCGCCCAACGGCCGGAAAACGAAGCCGATGGCAAAGGCGAACAGCGAAAACAGCAGCTCCGAGGTCGGATTGCCGGTGGTGAAGAACAGCTTGCCGAGCAGCGACGCCAGGATGCCGTAGAGGAAGAAATCATACCATTCGAAGACGGTGCCGAGCGAAGAGGCAACGATGACCAGCCGGTCCCGCTTCGGATCGATCCCCGGCGCTGCCGCCGGGGGATAGCTTCCGCCCAAATTGCCCTCCCTGCCCCCTGCGTCGCGCGTCAGGGTTGCGGATTTGTCTAGCGCAAGACCCCCACGGCGCAACCCCCGCGCGCGCCACGGCCCCGGCCGCGGGTGGCGCCACGACGGCGGCAGCGCGCCGGTTGCAGCGGCCGACAAGAAACAACAGCACCGCACAAAGGATAACGAAAGCTGACAACGAATAACAATGCGTCAATGGCAGCGTTCAGCACCGCCTCATAAAACCGGGCCATGGACAAAGCGCATGGGGCGCCGAGCCATCGACCAGAGCCTGAGGAGCACCGAAATGTTCGCCAAGATCCAGATCGCCGCCGTTCTCGCCGCCACCGCGATGGCCACCCCGGCACTCGCCGCCGACCCGCGCGTCAACATCATCAACAACAGCGGCCTCACTGTCACCCACATCGAAATGTCGGGCGCCGGCTCCGAAGTCTGGGGCCCCGATCTGCTCGGCAAATACGTCATGCGTTCGGGCTATCGCCTCAACATGGTGCAGGGCTCCCACAGCAGCGGCAATTGCCGCTACTGCCTCCGCGTCACCTTCGCTGGCGGCCGCCAGATCGAGATCCATGATTTCAACGCCTGCGCCACCACCGATGTGACCATCCACAGCGGCTCGTTCAACCTCGCGTGACGCCGGCGCCGGCGCCGCCGCCGGCAGGTCCTTCGCCTTCCCCCGCCTGACGGGCTCCCGCCGAAACGGGGGCCCGTTTTTTTCATGGCGGCGGTTTGCCGGCGACGGCCAGCCAATCGCTCGGCGCCGTAAGCCGCACCATCGCAAAGGCATCCTGAAAATCGCCAAACAGCAAATAACATTCGCCGAACAAAGAATAACGGGACCTGACAATGAATAACAGTCCGTCAATGGCAGCGTTCAGCCCGCCCTCATAAAACCAAGTCATGGACGAAGCGCACGGGGCGCCGAGCCATCGACCAGAGCCTGAGGAGCACCGAAATGTTCGCCAAGATCCAGATCGCCGCCGTTCTCGCCGCCACCGCGCTGGCCACCCCGGCGCTCGCCGCCGACCCGCGCGTCAACATCGTCAACGAAAGCGGCCTGACGGTCGCCAAGGTCCAGATGTCGGGCGTCTATTCGGGCACCTGGGGTCCCGATCTGCTCGGCGATTATGTCCTGCGTTCGGGCTATCACCTCAACCTGGTGCAGGGGTCGTACAGCAGCGGCAATTGCCGCTACGATCTGCGCGTCACCTTCGTCGGCGGCCGTCAGATGGAAATCCGCGATTTCAACGCCTGCGCCACGACCAGCGTCACCATCTACAGCCGTTCGTACAACCTTGCCTGAGCGGCGCGGCCCACCACAGCCGCTTCCGCCCCCCATGCCGCCATCGCCGACGGGTTCCCGCGCCGCGGGGACCCGTTTGGCATTTCAGCAGCGCCGCCTGACAAGAAATAACAGGTCGTCGATGGTGTCGCGCGCCGCGGCGAGGAAAATGCCGCCATGAAGATTCCGTTCCCCAATTCGGTCGCCGGCCAGCTGCTGCTGCTCGGCGGCGTGGCGTCGCTGGTGTTCCTGCTGTTCTTCCTGGTCGTCAGCTCGGATGACGGCCTTGGCATCGGCGGCCCGGCCGGCATCGCCCCCTCGGCCGGCGCGCTTTGCGCCAGCGACACGCGCCAGGGCCGCGCCGATGCCGCCGAACAATGCAGCAGCGATCTCGGTCTCTGCCTGCAGCGCGTCGACAGCCGCCTTCGCCAGAATGCCGGCAAGAACCGCCTCCGCGACAAGATCATCACGCGCGTCCGGCCGCAGCCCGACCAACCCTGGATTCTGGTGGCGCAGGACAGCAAGAAGACACCGCTCAGCTTTCGCTATGAGCCTTGCCAGGACCGTCTCGACCAAGGCACAAGCTATTGACGGTGATTCCGGGGGGAATAGCGCGCCATGAAGATCCTGCTCGTCGAGGACGACCCCGACGTTCAGGCGCCCATCCTCGAACGCCTGCGAAGCGAGGGCTTTGAGGTCGATGCGTGCGCCGACGGCCAGACGGCGATCGATCTTGGGCTGGAAAATGATTATCATGCCGTTCTGCTCGATCCCGGGCTGCCGATCTTTTCCGGCGAGCAGGTCATCAAGCGCTGGCGCGGTGCCGGGCGCACTTTTCCCATCATCGTCGTTACCGCCACGCGGACGATGTCGGACCAGGTTCGCGAGCTGATCCGCCTCGGCGCCAACCAATATATCGGCAAGCCGATTATCGATTACGACATTCTCGTCGAATGGGTGCGATCCTTCTCGAACGCCCGCGGCGGCGTCGCCGGCGGCGCCATCGTTGCCCATGGCGATATCGAAGTCGACACGACGACCTTCACCGTCCGCCTGCGCGGCAAGCGCGTGTCGCCGGGGCTGAGCAATGACGAATTCGCCATCCTGCGCGAACTCGTTCTCGCCGCCGGCCACCCGCTGACGCCGGTCGAACTCGCCTCGCGCGCCCTTGACGAGCGCGAGGGGCCCAAGGACGCGCTGGTGGCGACCTATGTCCAGCGCATCCGCCGCAAGCTCGGCAATGCCGCTATCACCACCGCCGGCGGCGGCCGCGGCTATGCCGCCGGCTGATCCCCCACGCCGGCTGCGCGGCTGGGGCAATTCGATCTATCTGTTCACGCTGCTGGCGGCGTTGGGGCCGGTGCTGCTGGTGGCGCTGCTTTATGGCGTCATTTCGAGCAGCGCCAAGCAGAAGTTCGTCGATCGCGCCGCCCAGGCGGTACTCTGCGCCGAGACCGAACATGTGCAGAGCTATGTCGTCGCGCTGGTCAGCGCCCGGCAGGAACGCAGTATCAATCTGGCCGACGCCAACAAGTCGATCACCGATCTATCGCCGGGCTCGAAATGGACGATAAACGTCGGCAAACTACAGTTTTCGACCCTGGCCGATGCCAACGCCGGGGAGTATTATGATATTCAACGCCGATCGGCGATCGACAACGAAATGGTCGAAAACAGAGTGTATCCGATCAAGGAAGCCGGTGGGATCTTGTTGCAGGCTTGCAGCGTTACCAGCCCTCTGACAACGGAAAATTATAGGCAGTATCGCAAGGCGGTATATACTATTGCCTGGCAGGATTCGCGTTACAGCGATTTACAAAAAGATATCCGCGACGCCGCCGATGCCAGCTTCGACGCACTGACCTGGGTGATCCTGAGCCTCCTCGTCTTTGTCGGCATGTTCGCCGCCGCCGCCAATTTCATCATCGTCGGCGGCACCTTGCGCCGGTTGCGCGGCGAGGTCGAGCTGATCCGCGACGGCCAATCGCGCCAGATCGGCGGCACCTACCCGCGCGAGCTGACCGGGCTCCAGACACTGCTCAACGGCACCATCGCCGCGCACGAACGTGCCATCACGCGGACGCGCGAACTGGTCAACAAGATCGCCCATGATCTCAACAACCGGCTGCAGATCCTCGTTGGCGCCGCCAATGCCGAAACCATCGATCGGCTGGCGATCCGCCGCGCCGTCGCCCATATGCGCGACCTCATCGAGCGCTATCGCCAGTTGCAGGGCTCGATCGGTGAGCAGACGCCCTGGGCGCGCAGCGAAGTCCGCATCGTCGAATTCGTCAGCGACATCGTCAACCTGCAGCGCTTCGATCTGCAGAACCGCAACATCCGCTACCAGGTCAATGTCCGCAGCGGCGCGCCCGGCGCCGATGACATCGCCATCCACCTCAACAAGACCGATATCGAGATCATCCTCTCCAACCTGCTCTCCAACGCCGCCAAATATGGCCGCGGCGAGGTCGAGGTCGATATCCGTTGGAACGACAGCCATGTCGCCATCGAGATCGCCGACAATGGCCCCGGCATTCCCCAGGAAAAGCGCGACATGATTTTCAACGACGGCTATCGCCTCGAGGTCGATGTCGAGCGTCCCGGCACGGGCTTCGGCCTCGGCATCGTCCGCTTCATCGCCGAACTCAACCTCGGCGTGGTTTCGGTGTCGCCGTCACGGTTGGGTGGCGCCTGTTTCACCCTGCAACTGCCACGCAAGGCCGGAATCGCCAGCTAAAGCCGCCATCGACAAGACATAACAGACCGTAAATGGCAGCGCCGCTGCCGCCGCTCCACAACCGCGCATGACGCCGCACCCGCCGCGCCGATCGTCATCCGGGAGCCCCCATGCCGCGCAAGGTCTCGATCATCGCTGCCCTGGCCATCGTCCTCACCGGCGCTGCCGCTCCGGCGCTCGCCGGCGATCCGCATCTGTCGATCGTCAACGACAGCGGCATGACCATCGCGAGGATCGAAATGTCGGCGGTGTCGCGGCGCGGCGGCGACAGCGATCTGCTCGGCACCGCGATGCTGCGCCATGGCGCGCGGCGCGACATGGTCGAACCGGCGGGCGGCGCCGGCGCGTGCCGTTACGACCTGCGCGTGGTGTTTGCCAACGGCCAGCGCCTCGTCATCCGCAACCTCGATGCCCGCACCACCCGGATGGTGACGGTGAACCCCTGGTCGTTCAACCTCAGCTGAGCGGCACCACCGGGGGAAGTGACGGTCAGACGCGCGCCACCATCCCCAGCGCCGGGTCGATCCGCCCCGCCGCCAGCCCGGCCCATGCCGCCACCACCGCGTCAGCGCCCGCGATCGCCTCGATCCGCAGCCAGCCCGTCGAGGCGACAAACGCGGCGAGCGCCGTTGTCAGCCGCGCCTGGAAGCCGTCATTGCCCCATTCGGCGACGCGCGCGACGATGACGCTCGGCGCGAAGAAGGGCTTGGGGCGGACGCCCGGCAGCGTGCTCAAATTGGCCGCGTCCCAATGCGTGTCGCCGACGATGTGGCTCTCCACCAGCCGCTCGCCCAGGGTCGCATGGACATCGTGGCGCACGCTGCCATTGCCCGAGAAATCCACCAGCGAGCAGGTGCCCGGCAACGCCGCCAGCCCGGCGACATCGCCATAATCGAGCACCACGTCATAATAGCCGGTCGCCTCGACAAAGGCGCGATTGGCGGGCGAGGTCAGCCCGACGACGAGCTGGCGACCCTTGGCAAGTTGCGCCAGCCCAAGCGCCGTCTTCGACGATGCCGAAGTCAGCACGAGCGTTTCGACAGGCGAGTCCTGCAGCATCAGATCGAGCACATAGGAAGTAATGTAGAGCGGCCGGAACAGGCATTGCAGCGTCTCGTCGCCCCAGGCAGGCGAGGCGAATTCATAGCCATTGTAGACCGGCGCCAACCCGGCGCGGTGCGCCGCCGCGTCGATGAAACCGCGCGGGCTCGCCCTGGCCGGCGTGACCAGCGCATGGCTTGCCATCGGCCAATAGCCATAGACGCGCGCGCCTACCGCGACGCTCTCGACGCGGCTTTCGACGACATCGGCGAAGCCCCAGACCGGCACGATGCCGAAGCCCTCGGACGCCGGGAAGAAATCCCAATAGCGCATGTCGACGCCATGGGCGGCGTAGGTCACATTGTTGGCGGTCAGCGCAAAACGATCGACGCGCAGCAGCACTTCGCCGTCGCCGCAGCCGACCTCGCGAGTCGCCACCGCCGCTTCGCCGAGCGCGTCGCGCTTCACCCTGATCTCGGTCACCTGCATCGCATTTCTCCCTGTGGCCGGGGCAGCCTCGCCACGACGCCCTCGCGGTCAACCCCTATTCGACGCGCTCGAACGTCCCCAGCCGCGGTGGCTCGCTTCGCCAGCCGCTCGCCGCCGCCAGCGCGACGCCCGAATCGAACAACCGTTTCATCCCCGCCGGATCGAAGTCGATACCGCCAAGCTCGGTTTCGCCATCGGGCAGCCACGCCAGGCGGAACTGCGCCCCGACCCGCCGGCTGTCGACATAGGCATTATAGACACTTGCCGCGGTCGCGCTGCGCAGCAATTCGCTCACCGAACGCCCGACGATCGACCCTGCCCCGGCGCCGCTGACCGCATCCTTGCCGCGCCATGCGAGATGGCCGTTGACGATCACCCACACCCGCTGGTCGCCCGTCGGCGTGTCGACCATGAAGCCGCGCAGCAGCAACGCCGCCTTGACGCTGCCATCGACATGCATCGTCGGCGCCGGCGCCCGCTCGCGGATATAGACCGGCGCAAACGCCCCCGGTACCGCCGACGATGCCAGCAGCACGCGCCGAAACAGCGCCACCCGCGCCGGCGATTTCGCCGCGGCGATCGCCCCCATGTCCCAGGTGGTCAGCGTGCCGTCGTCGAGATCGGTGGTCGCGACGTAAAGCCGGCGGCCACGCCCATGCTCGGCGGCGATCCGGTCGAGCAGCGCTGCATCGACCACCGACGCCACCAGCTGTTCCAGCGGCTTGCGATCGTAGAGCGCGCCGCGCTGCAGCAGCCCGAACAGTCCGCGCTTGCGATAGACCTGCTTGCGGGTGATGCCGGTGTAGAGGCGTTCGAGCGCCGGGTCCCATTGCGGCCCGGCGAAGGCCAGCACCCCGATCAGCGCGCCCGTCGACACGCCGGTGACGACGTCGAACTCGGGGCGGGTTCCCGCGCGGCTCCAGCCGACGAGTATGCCGGCACCGAAGGCGCCATCGGCACCGCCCCCCGAGACGACGAGGACGTCATGGCGACGGCCGATGGCCTTGAGGCGCGGCGCATCCGCAAGCGGCGTGCCATCGGCATCGCGCGGCACGACAATGGCGGCGGTCGCCAGCCGGGCATCGCCGTCGCGATCGGCCATCGGCCGGCTGACGCAGGCGCCGAGTAGCAGGAGGAGCAGGAGCGAGAGCCGCATGGCGATGGTTTGTATCGGTGCTGGTGGCCATTGGCCAAGCGCAATGACCGGCCGAAGCATTTTGTTCTTTATATGTTCCGCTATTCCGGCATGATGCTTCCGATGCCGACTCGCCTGCCCCCTGCCCGCGGCGCGACCCTCAACGCCGCCTCGCAGCGCTTCGACGCGCTGGCGACCGAGGCCGATGGCGATTGGCGCGATGCCGAAAGCCTTGTCGATGGCGCCCCGCCGCCACTGCGCACCACCGTCACGGTCGAACGGCCGAAGACCGCGATCACCCGCAACACCTCCCCCGACATTCCCTTCGATCGTTCGATCAACGCCTATCGCGGCTGCGAACATGGCTGCATCTATTGCTTCGCGCGGCCGACACATGGTTTTCACGGCCTGTCACCAGGGCTCGATTTTGAAAGCAAGCTGTTCGCCAAGCCCGATGTCCCGGCGCTGCTGAAGCGCGAGCTGGCGAAGAAGGGCTATCAATGCCGGCCGATCGCGCTCGGCACCAATACCGACCCCTATCAGCCGATCGAGCGCGACTGGCGGATCACCCGAGGCATCCTCGAAGTGCTCAGCGCCTGCGACCATCCGGTGACGATCACCACCAAATCCGACCGGGTGACGCGCGATCTCGACCTGCTGGCGCCGATGGCGGCGAAGGGTCTTGCCGCGGTGATGCTGTCGGTGACGTCGCTGACCCCCGACATCGCGCGAACCCTCGAACCTCGCGCCCCGGCGCCGCGGCGGCGGATCGCGGCGATCAAGGCACTCAGCGCCGCCGGCGTGCCGGTGTGGATCTCGGTGTCGCCGGTCATCCCGGCGATCAACGACCATGAGATCGAAGCGATCCTGGCGGCGGGGGCCGACGCCGGTGCGGTCGGCGCCTTCTCAATGCCGGTGCGGCTGCCGCATGAAGTCGCGCCGCTGTTCCGCGATTGGCTCGCCGCGCACTATCCCGACCGCGCCGCACGGGTGATGGCGCACATCCAGGAAATGCGCGGCGGCAAGGATAACGACCCGCGCTTCTTCGACCGCTTCCGCGCCCAGGGACCCTATGCGGCGCTGATGCGCCAGCGCTCCGACAAGGCAGTCGCCAAACTCGGGCTCAATGCGCCGCGCGCCGATCTCGATTGCAGCCGGTTTCGCCCGCCGAGCGATCAACTGGCGTTGTTTTAAGAAAAAAAAGGGCCTCCGGCGGCGGGCTCCCAGCCAAACAAGCGCGCGATGACGGTTCCCAAAGGTGGGCAACTGCTTCGCGCGCGCTTGTTTGGCTGGGTACCCGCGGCCAGGGCCTGAGGCCCTGGACCCACTTTTATTTTATGCCGGCACAGAACATAGGTGGGTCAAGGGGCTCAGCCCCTTGCCGCCGGAGGCCCTCTTCTTCACGCCGTCGGCAGGCGGTAATCCTTGTACTTCTCGCGCAGCGCCGTCTTGAGCAGCTTGCCGGTGGCGGTATGCGGCAGCTCGTCGACGATCAGCACATCGTCGGGCAGCCACCATTTTGCGATCTTGTCCGACAGATAGTCGAGCACCCCGGCCTTGGTCACCGTCGCGCCGTCCTTGGCGCGCACCAGCAGCAGCGGCCGCTCGTCCCACTTCGGGTGCGGCACGCCGATCACCGCTGCCTCGGCGACCCCCGGCGCGCCGACCGCGGCATTTTCGAGGTCGATCGAGCTGATCCATTCGCCGCCCGACTTGATGACATCCTTCGACCGGTCGACGATTTGCATATAGCCGCCCGCATCGATCGTCGCGACGTCGCCGGTATCGAACCAGCCCTCGGCATCGGTCACCTGGCCGCCGTCGCCCTTGAAATAGCTGCCGACGATCCACGGCCCCTTGACCAGCAGCCGGCCGAAGGCCTTGCCGTCGCGTGGCAGCTCGCCGCCATCATCGCCGACGATCTTCATCTCGACCCCGAAGGTCGCGCGGCCCTGCTTGGTGCGATAGTCGATCTGGCCATCGAGCGGCAGCGCCGCCACCCGCGCGCAGGGCGTACCGACGGTGCCGAGTGGCGACATTTCGGTCATCCCCCAAAGCTGCAGGACGGTAACGCCATGCGCGGCGAACTGTTCGATCAGCGCGCGCGGCACCGCCGAACCACCGATCGCCGTACGGTTGAGCCGCCCAAGGCCGCCGCCATGCTTTTCGAGATGCTGGAGCAGCCCGAGCCAGATCGTCGGCACCGCCAGCGCCAGGTCGGCACCCTCGGCGACGATCATCCGCTGGATCGTCGGCGGATCGAAATTCGGCCCCGCCAGCACCAGCTTGGCGCCGGTCAGCGCCGCGACATAGGGGATCGACCAGGCATTGGCGTGGTACATCGGGACGACCGGAAAGACGACCGTCTGGGCGCTCATCCCGAAGGTATCGGTCGCCGCCGCCGCCATGGCGTGCAGGACGTTGGAGCGGTGGCTGTACTGGACGCCCTTGGGATTGCCGGTGGTGCCGCTGGTGTAGCACAGCCCCGCCGGGGCGTTTTCATCGACCGTCGTCCAGGGGGTGTCGGCGCTTTCCGCGGCGAGCAGCTCCTCATAACAAAGCAGGTCGAGCGACGACGCCGGCATATGGGCGCGGTCGGTCAAGAGGACGAAATGCTCGATCGACGTCAGCCGCGGTGTCAGGCGCTCGACCAGCGGCACGAAGGTCAGGTCGAAGAACAGCACCCGGTCTTCGGCGTGGTTGGCGATATAGACGATCTGATCGTCGAACAGCCGCGGGTTGATGGTATGGGCGACGCCGCCCATCCCCGAAATCCCGTACCAACTTTCGACATGACGGTGGGTGTTCCAGGCGAGCGTCGCGACGCGATCGCCCGGCGCGATACCGAGCCGGCGCAACGCGGCGGCCACCTGCCGGGCACGGTCGCGGATCGTCCTCCAGTTGCTGCGGACCTCATCGCCTTCGCAGGTCAGCGCCACCACCTCGCGGTCGCCATGGTAGAGCGCGGCGTGGTCGATCAGCTTCCAGACCAGCAAAGGCCAGTCCTGCATGGTACCGTGCATGTGCGCTCCCCAGCGATTGTTGCGGTCTTGTTAGCCGGCGGGCCCGCGGCGATGCAATGGCGCTTGGCAAAGGTGCTTGACACCAGAACATAACGGGAACATTATCCCGATCCAACCACAGGAAGCCAGCCATGACCCTGCTGCTGACAGTCTTGACCATGATCGCCTTCGCCGCAACCTATGCCTGTGTCGCGGCAATGATCGGCGAGCGTTTCGGCGTGCTCACCCTGGCGCTGCGCGGCGTGCCGCGGCGCCCCGCCACTCAGCCAAGCGCTTCGCGACGCTTGAGCCTGGCATAGCTGCGCACCGAGAACGGGATGGTGGCGGCATAGGCGAGCGTCGTCAGCGTCAAGGTCATCCATGGCGCGGAGAACAGCGCCCCGGCGTATAGCCCGACTCCGGCAAGCGCCGGCAGCCGCCAGGCGGGGCGCAGCCGTACCGCCCCCCAGCTGTAGGTCGGCAGGTTCGACGCCATCAGCGCCGCGCTGCCCAGCGTCACCGCGCCGACCAGCCCGGCGCGCGCCGCCATCTCGCCGAGCAGCAACGGCTCGATCCAGAAGGCCAGGAACAACGGGCTGAGCGTGAGCGCCGCACCCACCGGCGCCGGGACGCCGGTGAGGTAGCCGAGGCGCTTGTGCGGGGCGCCTTCGGTATCGAGCCCGGCGTTGAAGCGCGCCAGCCGCAAGGCACAGCTGACGGCGTGCGCCAGGGCCAGCACCCAACCGAAGCCCGGCACATTCTGCAGCGACCAGAGATAGACGATCAGCGCCGGCGCGACGCCGAACGCCGTGACATCGGAAAGCGAATCGAGCTCGGCGCCGAAGCGGCTGGTGCCCTTCAAGAGCCGCGCGATGCGGCCGTCGATGCCGTCGAGCACCGCGGCGACGATCACCGCCGCCACCGCCTTTTCCCATTCGCCGCCGATGGCGAAGCGCACGCCGGTCAGCCCCGAGCACAGCGCCAGCACGGTAACGGCGTTGGGGATGAGCGCGCGGATCGGGATCGCGGCCCGAGGCACTGCCATTATGGTGCTGTCATCTATTGCGCGATGCCGCAGGGGCTCGCGACGGTACCGCGCCGCGCCAGCACCGTCTCGCCAGCGATGGCGCGCTGGCCGACGATGACCGCCGGGCCGAAATCGGCGGGCAGATAGACATCGACACGGCTGCCGAAGCGGATCAGCCCGATGCGCGTGCCGGCATCGACACGCGCGCCGGGCTCGACGAAGCGGATGATGCGCCGCGCCACCAGCCCGGCGATCTGGGTGAAGGCGACGCGCCGGCCGGCGGCATCCTCGACGATGAAATACTGCCGCTCATTGTCGTCGCTGGCCTTGTCGAGGTCGGCGTTCAGGAACTTGCCGGGCACATAGACGATGCGGCTGATTGTGCCGGCGATCGGCGAGCGGTTCACATGGACATCGAAGACGCTCATGAACACCGAGATCCGCGTGCACGGCCCCGGCGGCAGCCCGCCCTCGCCGGCGAGCTGGCGCGGCGGCTCGACGGTGGTGATCAGGCTGATCAGGCCATCGGCGGGCGAGACGATCAGGTCGTCGCCAAGCGGCGTCACCCGGATCGGATCGCGGAAGAAGGCGGCGATCCAGATCGTCAGCCCGAACAACAGCCAGGCGACGACATCCCATTCGAGGATGAACCCCGTCACCAGCACCGCGGCGCCGGCGGCGCCGACGAACTTGCGGCCCTCGGGGTGCAGCGCCGGGAAGCGGTAGCGGGCGGATTCGCCCGGCACCACGGCGAGCGGGGAATCGGAAACAGTCTCGAAGTCGGTCGGAAGCTCACTCATCAGGCGGGTGGCTTACTCGACCACCACGCCGCGTGCAAATGGCGGCGCACCCACGCAAGGCCGTGCGCCGACGCAGGCTGACAAGCCGTACCGCAACGACTAGCGAGGAAGGATGATGTCCTCCCTGCTCCTGTTCTGCGGCTCGCGTCCCGGCCGCGACCCCGCCCATGCCGCAACGGCGGCGGCGCTCGGCGCGCTTTGCGCGGCGCGCGGCGTCACCCTGGTCTATGGCGGCGGCGGCGTCGGGCTGATGGGGGTCGCGGCGCGCGCCGCGGCGGCAGCCGGCGGCCATGTCGTCGGCATCATCCCGCGCTTCCTGATGACCGAAGAAATCGCCCAGCCCGACATCGGCGAACTGCTCGTCGTCGAGACCCTGCACGCCCGCAAGGCCGAGATGCACGCCCGCGCCGACGCGATCATCGCCCTGCCCGGCTCGATCGGCACCCTCGACGAGCTGTTCGAATCGATGACCTGGCGCGAGCTCGGCCTGCACGACAAGCCGATCTGGCTGCTCGGCCCCGGCGACTATTGGGCGCCCTTCCAGGCGCTGCTCGATCATATCGCCGCCGCCGGCTTCGCGCCGCCGAACCTCGCCCGGCTGACCGAGGTTCTGCCCGATCTTGCCGCGCTCGGGGCGCGCCTGCCCCCGGTGGGCGGCAAGCGTTCTTGACCCTGCGCCCGCCCGGCCCCTAGGACAGACGCAAGCCAGTCGCACACTGCCCCCGAGGATTCCCATGCCCAAGATCAAGGTCGAAAACCCCGTCGTCGAACTCGATGGCGACGAGATGACCCGGATCATCTGGGCGTGGATCCGCGAGCAGCTGATCCTGCCCTATCTCGACGTCGAGCTGAAATACTACGACCTCGGCATCGAGCATCGCGACGAGACCGACGACAAGGTCACCGTCGCCTCCGCCAACGCCATCCGCGAATTCGGCGTCGGGGTGAAATGTGCCACCATCACCCCCGACGAGGCGCGGGTGAAGGAGTTCGACCTCAAGCGCATGTGGAAATCGCCGAACGGCACCATCCGCAACATTTTGGGCGGCGTCGTCTTCCGCGAGCCGATCGTCATCAAGTCGGTCCCCCGCCTCGTGCCGGGCTGGACCGACCCGATCGTCATCGGCCGCCACGCCTTTGGCGACCAGTATCGCGCCACCGATTTCAAGGTGCCCGGTCCCGGCAAGCTGACGATGCGCTGGGAAGGCCAGGACGGCCAGGTCATCGAACATGAAGTTTTCGACTATCCCAGCGCCGGCGTCGCCATGGGCATGTACAACCTCGACGATTCGATCCGCGATTTCGCCCGCGCCTGCCTGAACTACGGCCTGCAGCGGCAATGGCCGGTCTATCTTTCGACCAAGAACACCATCCTCAAGGGCTACGACGGCCGCTTCAAGGATCTGTTCGAGGAAATGTACGTCAACGAGTTCAAGAGCCAGTACAAGAAGCTCGGCATCGTCTATGAACACCGCCTGATCGACGATCTCGTCGCCTCTGCCCTGAAATGGTCGGGCAAGTTCATCTGGGCGTGCAAGAACTACGACGGCGACGTCCAGTCGGACATGGTCGCGCAGGGCTATGGCTCCTTGGGGCTGATGACGTCGATCCTGCTCACGCCGGACGGCAAGACCGTCGAGGCCGAAGCCGCCCACGGTACCGTCACCCGCCACTTCCGCATGCACCAGGAAGGCAAGCCGACCAGCACCAACCCGATCGCCTCAATCTTCGCCTGGACCGGCGGCCTCAAGCACCGCGGCAAGATCGACAACACCCCCGAAGTCACCCGCTTCGCCGAAACCCTCGAACGCATCTGCATCGAAACGGTCGAAAGCGGCGCGATGACCAAGGACCTGGCACTGCTGATCGGCCCCGACCAGGCGTGGATGACGACCGAGAAGTTCTTCGAGGCGATCCGCGCCAATCTGGATGCGGCGATCGCCAAGGGGTAGGAAAAGGGCCTCCGGCGGCAAGGGGCTGAGCCCCTTGACCCGCTTTTGTCTGGAGCCGCTTCGCTCCACACAGTTGCGGTGGCCGTAAAACTACACAAGCGTCACCCTCGCGAACGCGGGGGCCCATCTCCTGCGCTTGGGGCGATGGGCACCCGCTTTCGCGGGTGTGACGGTGAGTTCCCAGCCGGCTGCGGCCCGGCTTAGCGAAACCCCGACACCGCATGCGGAATATACCCCGCCTCCAGCGCCGCGACTTCCTCCTTCGTTAGCACCACCTCCAACGCTGCCACCGCATCCTCGAGATGCCCCGGCTTCGACGCGCCGACAATCGGCGCCGTCACCCCCGGCACTTGCAGCAGCCAGGCGAGTGCCACCTGCGCCCGCGGCAGCCCGCGTGCCGCGGCGACGCTCGCCACCGCCTCGGCGACCTTGCGGTCGGCGTCCTCGGTGCGGCGGTAGATGAGGTTGCCGAAGTGATCGAGCCCCGAGCGTGTTGTCGCTTCGTCCCAATCGCGCGTCAGACGGCCGCGCGCCAGTGGTGACCAGGGGATAACGCCGATGCCCTGATCGCGGCACAGCGGCAGCATTTCGCGCTCCTCCTCGCGGTAGAGCAAGTTCAAATGGTTCTGCATGACGACGAAGCGCGCCCAGCCATGGCGTTGCTGCAGCGCCAGCGCCTTCATGAACTGCCAGGCGTGCATCGACGACGCGCCGAGATAGCGGACCTTGCCGGCGCGGACGACGTCGTGGAGCGCCTCGAGCGTTTCCTCGAGCGGCGTATCGGGATCGAAGCGGTGGATCTGGTAGAGATCGACATAATCCATGCCGAGGCGGCGCAGCGAATCGTCGATCGCCTGGAAGATCGCTTTCCGCGACAGCCCGCCCTGGTTGGGACCCGACCCCCAGGGGCCATGGACCTTGGTGGCGACGACCAGCTCGTCGCGCCGCCCGAAGTCGCGCAGTGCGCGGCCGGTGATTTCCTCCGAGGTGCCGTCGGAATAGACATTGGCGGTATCGAAGAAGTTGATGCCGACGGCGATCGCCTGTTCGAAGAACGGCCGGCTCTCGGCCTCGCCGAGGGTCCATTCATGCGCGCCGCGGCCGGGCTCGCCATAGGTCATGCAGCCGAGGCACAGCCGCGACACTTTGAGGCCGGTGTTGCCGAGTTTGACGTACTTCACGAAGTGTCTCCACCGCCTGCCCCTCTCCCGCGTGCGGGAGAGGCGAGTCGCGCGCCAGCGCGCCGGGTGAGGGTGTACCCGATCTGCGCAGCAGAAAAACACCCTCACCCGCTCGCCGAAGTCGGTGAGTCGCCTCTCCCGCAGGCGGGAGAGGGGTCTAAGCGACGCCGCCGGCCCTCAGGACGCCAGAAACGCCTTCACCTCGCGCATGAAGCCCTCGAACTGGTCATGATGCGGCCAATGGCCGGCATCGGCGAAGGTCACCACGCGCGCATTGCTGAAATGCCGGATGCGGCCGTCGCTTTCCGGGTTCGATGCCCAGCTGTTGGCGCCATAGATCAGCAAGGTCGGGCAGCTGATCCGCGCCCACAGCGCCGCGACATCGTCATAGGGCATCTCATTGACCCAGGGCAGGTTCAAATAATTGTCGAACTTCCACGACCAGCTGCCATCCTCGTTGCGGCTGGCGCCGTGGATGGTCAGGTGACGCGCCTGTTCCTCGGTCAGATAGCTGTTCTCCTGGCGCATCCGCTCGAAGGCGTCCTCGAGCGTCGCATAGCGCCTTGGGCTGCGTGCGGCGGCGGCGCGCTTGGCGTCGATCCAGTCGCGCAGCCGCTGGCCGAAATCCTTCGACTGGCGTTCGGCGAGCATCTTGGGGCTCGGCCCCAGCCCTTCGATGGCGACGATCCGCGCGACATTTTCAGGGTAGAGCCCGGTGTAACGCAGCGCCACCGCGCCGCCCATCGAATGCGCGACGATCGTCACCGGCGCCAGCTTGAGCTGATGGATCAGCTGCGCGAGATCATAGAGATAGGTGGTCAGGTTGTAATCGCCATCGGGCGACCAGGCCGAGTCGCCATGGCCGCGCCAATCGAGCGCGATGACATGCCAGTCGCGGCGCAACTCGCGCGCCGTCCAATCCCACGATCGGCAGTGATCGCGCCCGCCATGGATCAGCAGCAGCGGCGGCGCCGCAGGGTTGCCCCAATCGACATAATGCAGCCGCAGCCGCTGCGAAATGAAGCTGTGCGAGGTCGGGCCACTATCCATGGCCCTCCTTCCCCAAAGCCGGGCGCCGGGTCAACGACGCCGGCCCGGGGAAGCCAGGTGCCGATGGTTCAGACGCGGTCGCGTTCGCCGGGCAGATAGCTGCCCGACCAGCCACTGGCGCGCCATTCCTCGTGGCGGCCGCGGGTATCGACTGCGTTGTGCCGCGCCAGCAGCGTTTCGGCCGCGGCGGCATGGCCGTCGGCGGTGCGGACGCTGACCAGCGTGCCGCCGCGCGACACGCCCTCGGCGTAGAAATGCGCGTCCTCGTCATTCTCGCCGGCGTTGCGGAGCGCGCCGACGACGCCGCCGGTGGCGGCACCGCCCGCCGCGCCGACGCCGG
>LJHX01000163.1 GCA_001295935.1 alpha proteobacterium AAP81b | reverse complement strand
TCGACCGTCGTGTCGCCGGCGACGTTGACGGTGATCGTCTTCGTCGTCTCGCCGGCGGCGAAGCTGACCGTGCCGGTCGGCAGCGCGCCGCCGAAGTCGGCGGCGGCGGCGGGGTCGGCGCCGCTGCCGGCGACCGCCCAGGTCGCGCTCGACGTGCCGGCGGTGCTGCCGGCACGCGTCACGGTGAAGGTGAAGGCACGCGTGCCGCTGTCGCCTTCGGTCTGGTCGGCATTGGTGGCAGCGACGACGAGGCTGGCGTCGTCGTTGCGGATGATGCCGTTCGCCGATGCCGTGGTGAGGATCGTGCCCGCCGATGGCGAGGACAGCGTCAGCGTGAAGCCTTCGTCGGCCTCGACCACCGAATCACCGGCGACATCGACGGTGATCGTCTTCGTCGTCTCGCCGGCGGCGAAGCTGACAGTGCCCGACGGCAGCGCCGCGCCGAAGTCGCTGGCATTGGCGGCGTTGGCGCCGCTACCGGTGACCGCCCAATTGGCGGTCGAAGTGCCGGCGGTGCTGCCGTTGCGGGTGACGGTGAAGGTGAAGGCCTTGTTGCCGCTGTTGCCTTCGGTCTGATCGGCGGCGGTCGCGGCGACGGCGAGGCTGGCGTCGTCGTTGCGGATGACGCCGTTCGCCGACGCGGTGGTGATCGTCGTGCCCGCCGAGGGCCCCGACAGCGTGACGGCGAAGGTCTCGTCGGCCTCCACCGCGGTGTCGCCGGCGACATTGATGGTCAGCGTCCTGGTCGTTTCGCCAGCGGCGAAGCTGACGGTTGTCGGCTGCCCTGCCGCGAAATCATCGGTGCTGGCGGGGTTGGCGCCGGTGCCGGCGACGGCGACGGCGGCGGTCGAGGTGCCGGCGGTGCTGCCGCTGCGGGTAACGGTGAAGGTGAAGGCGCGGCTGCCGCTGTTGCCCTCGGCCTGGTCGGCATTCGCGGCGG
Organism: alpha proteobacterium AAP81b; assembly: GCA_001295935.1. GTDB lineage: Bacteria > Pseudomonadota > Alphaproteobacteria > Sphingomonadales > Sphingomonadaceae > Sandarakinorhabdus. Next base: position 21,355 of record LJHX01000163.1, on the reverse strand, counting down.
CGATGGCGATGCTGGCATCGTCATTGCGGATGACGCCGTTGGCCGATGCGGTGGCGATCGTCGTGCCGGCCGACGGCGCCGACAGGGTGAGGGTGAAGCCTTCATCGGTCTCAACCACCGAATCGCCGGTGACGTTGACGGTGATCGTCTGCGATGTCTCGCCAGCGGCGAAGCTGACGACGCCCGACGGCAGCGCGCCGCCGAAATCATCGGCGGTGGCGCCGCTGCCGGTGACCGCCCAATTCGCCGTCGAAACACCGGCGGTGCTGCCGGTGCGGGTGACGGTGAAGGTGAAGGCGCGGGTACCGCTGTTGCCCTCGGCCTGATCGGCGGCGAGCGCCACGACCGACAGGCTGGCGTCGTCATTGCGGATGATGCCGGTCGCGCTCGGCGTGGCGATCGTCGTCCCCGCCGACGGCGCCGACAGGGTGAGCAGGAAGCTCTCGTCGGGCTCGATCACCGAATCGCCGGCGACGTTGACGGTGATCGTCTTGGCTGTCTCGCCGGCGGCGAAGCTGACGGTCCCCGACGGCAGCGCCGCGCCGAAGTCGGCGGCATTGGCGGGGTTGGCGCCGGTGCCGGTGACGGCCCAATTGGCGGTCGAGGTGCCGGCGGTGCTGCCGGCGCGCGTCACGGTGAAAGTGAAGGCGCGGGCACCGCTGTTGCCTTCGGCCTGGTCGGCGGTGGCGGCGGCGACCGACAGGCTGGCATCGTCGTTGCGGATGACGCCGTTGGCGGTGGCGGTGGTGATGGCGCCGCCGGTCGACGGGTTCGACAGGGTGACGGTGAAGGCGTCGTCGGCCTCGACTTCGGTATCGCCATTGACCTGAACGGTGATCACCTGGCTGGTCTGGCCGGCGGCGAACAGCAATTGCCCGGCGGGCAGCACATTGCCGACGAAGTCGCTGGCGGTGGCACTGCCGCCGACGGCCCAGTCGACGAACGTCGGTGCCAGCGAATCGCCATTGCGCGTCACGGTGAAGGTGAAGGCGGTGGCGCCGCTGTTGCCTTCCGCCCTGTCGGCCGAGGTCGCCGCAATGGCATATTGGACGTCGTCGTTGAGGATGGTGCCCGTCGCCGTCGCGGTCGCCAGGGTGACGCCGCTCGACGGCGCCGACAATTGCACCTGCAGGGTTTCGGATGCCTCGACGATGCTGTCGCGGACGACGGGGATGCTGATGAAGGCGAACTGGCTGCCGGCGGCGATGGTCACCACGCCGCTCGTCGGGGTGAAGTCGGTGGTGGCGGTGGCGGTGCCGGCGATGGTGGTGAAGTTCGCCGTGGTGGTGCTGTTGACGGCCTCCGACAGCGCCACCTGGAAGCGCAGGAAGGTGCTGCCGGCGCCGGTGCCTTCGGTGACGCTGGCATCAACGATGCGCAACGACGGCAGCGGCCGCGCGTCGTCGTTGGTCAGGGTGACGGTGCCGCTGCCATCGACGATCGCGGCATTGGCGCCGGGGGTCAGCACGATCCGGAAGGTCTCGTCACCTTCGAAGATGCTGTCGTCGAGGATGCCGACCGAGATGGTCTTGGTGGTTTCGCCGGCGGCGAAGGTCAGATTGCCCGAGGTCGCGGTATAGTCGAGCCCTGCCGTCGCGGTGCCGTCCTGCGTTGCATAGCCGACCGTTACCGGCACGGTGGCGGCGCCGCTCAGGCTGACGGTCACCGAGACATTGCGGCTTGGCCCCTCGCTGACCGTCAGGTCGGAGATCGACACGCCATCGTCGTTGTAGATGGTGCCGGTGGCGGTGCCGCGGACGATCGACGGCCCGACGGCGTTCGACAGCGCCACGGTCAGCGTTTCATCGGCCTCGGGCGTGGTGTCGCCGTTTACCGTGACATTGATCGTCTGCACCGTCGTGCCCGCCGAGAAGGTCAGCGTTCCCGACGTCGCGACATAGTCGCTGCCGGCAGTCGCGGTGCCGTTGGCGGTGGCATAGTTGATCTGCGCGGTCGTGGTCAGCGCCGACGCCAGCGTCACCTGGAAGGCCAGGTTGCGCGTCCCCGACTGGCCTTCGGTGATCACCGCGTCGCTGATGGTGAAGCCATCGTCGTCGATGATCTGCACGGTGGCGTCGCCATCGACGATGGCTGCACCGCTGGCGCCCGACAGCGTGACGCCGAAGCTTTCCTGGGCCTCGGTCAGCGCGTCGCGCACCACCTGGACGGCGATGGTCTTGGTGGTCTCGCCGGCCGCGAAGCTGAGCGTGCCGCTGGCGGGGGTGAAATCGGTATTGGCGAGCGCGGTGCCGGCGACGGTCGCCCAGTTGACGGTGACCGGCACGGGGCTCGCCGACAACAGCCGGACGGTGACATTGACGGTGGTGGAGCCGCTGCCGGTACCTTCGACGACAACAGCATCGCTGATCGCAAGGCCATCGTCGTTGCGGATGGTGCCGGTGGCGGTGGCATCGGCGATCGGCGCGCCGCTGGCGCCACTCAGCCTGACGATGAAGGTCTCATCGGCTTCGGTGGCCGAATCGGCGACGACATTGACGGTGACGGTCCTGGTCGTCTCGCCGGCGGCGAAGGTCAGCGAGCCATTGGCCGCGGTGAAATCGCTGCCCGCCGCTGCCGTGCCGGCTTCGGTCGCCCAATTGACGGTGACGGGCGTGGTCTGCGCCGTCGGCAGGGTGACGGTGAAGACGAAGGGCGTCGCGGTGCTGCCGGTGCCTTCGAGCTGCGATACATCGGCGATCGCCAGGCCATCGTCGTTGCGGATGGTGGTGACGGCGCTGGCGTTGCTGATCGGCGCGTTGACGGGGTTGCTGAGGGTGACGCTGAAGGACTCGTCGGCCTCGACAATGGTGTCGCCGACGATTTCGACGAAGATATTCTGCTGGGTGACGCCGGGCGCGAAGGTCAGCAGCCCCGATTGCGCGACATAGTCCGATCCGGCGAGCGCGGTGCCATTGGCGGTGGCATATTGCACCGTCACCGTCTGCGACGAGGGCGCTGCGAGCGTTACCGGGATGATGGCGAATTGCGGCGTGGTGCCATTGCCCTCGAGCAGCGACGTCGCGCCAACCGAAATCGTCGGTGTCGTCGCGCCGTTGCGGACGCTGAAGCGATAGACGCCGCCGATGCCGACGTTGCTGGCATTTTCAAGATCGAGCAGGGCGTTCTGGTTGCCCGACTGCGGCAGTTCGAGGAAGTTGACGCCATTGCCCGAACTGTAGCCGAGACGCGCCAATGTCCCGCCGAGACCGTTGACGCCGCCCGAGGCTTCGCCTGTCGTCCACTGCATGTCCTCGTAGCGGAACTCGATGTCGAAATCGCCGGCGTTGCCGACCTGCGCAATCCGCAGCTGAAAGGAATTCAGCTTGTTGGTCTCGCTACTGTAATAGCCGGTGTCATCCCAGGTCGCGGTGAAAACGCGATTGACGCTGTCAAGATCGTACCACAGCAGGTTGCTGCCGGTCGAAGTGCCTCCCGGGCTGGCGGCAACCACCCCGCCGCGCGTATCGACATCAGCCCAGAACGGCGCGATGATCGGATTCGACGTCGCGCCGGTAATTGCAGTCGGCGTGTACGTGAATAGACTGTCCTCAAAAGTGATACTGCCGTTGTTGTTGAGATAGAAACCAGTGTATTGACGCCCAAAAAAATTAAGTCCTGCCGAACCGAAGACCGAGCGCATATCCAGAAAATCTGTCGACAGATCATCATTTCGATCAAGAAAATTTTCGCCGAAGCCGGATTGACCGCCAAGGCCATTGATAAGGTCTGCCACTTGCCATCTCCGTAGCTACGCTGACAGCGGACGGTAACCGCCGCGCACAGGGTGCCAGCCCCCGCGCGATGATCTCCAACAATTTACCATCGCTTGGCAATCGTTAATAAATCTGCCTTTTCTCTTTTGTGGATCGCGCGGCGCGCCAAGCATTGACAATGCGCGCGCCATGCCGTTTGCCGACCGCAATATTCAACCAGTTGTCCGCAAGATGCACGAATCCTGGCTCTGGAGCCAACGGCCAAATCGGTTCCGATCGCATTCGGAATGGCGAGCCGGCGACCCGACGCCCGCTCAGCCGAAAATGAAATCGCCGCTCGACAGCGCCGACCGGGCGACGCCATTCAGGACGACGAAATTGTCCCCGCCGAAGAACACCGCCGTCGTGCCGCCGACTTCGGCCATCACCAGCTCGGCGAAGCTGGTGATGCGATAGCCGAGCACCGCGATGCGGTCGGTCCCGGGCGCGAAATCGCCGATCGTGTCGCCGCCGCTGTTGGGCCGGAACACGAAGCGGTCGGCGCCGCCCTGGCCGAACAGCACGTCGTTGCCGGCGCCAGCCGTCAGCGTATCATCCCCGTCGCCGCCAAGCAGCCACTGACTCCCCCCGACAGCGGTGATGACATTGTTCAGGTCGTTGCCGACCCCGAAAGCCGTCGGGCCCTGCAGCGTCAAATTCTCGACATTGTCGTAGAGATAATAACCGGTACCGGCGACTTCCGCATAAACCGTGTCGATGCCGCCGTCGCTCGCTTCGAAGGTCAGATCATAGGGTGTGTCGACGAAATAAAGATCGTCGCCGTCGCCACCATCGAGCAGATCATAATCGCCGGCCGAGATTGCATAAAGCCGATCGTTGCCGGCGCCGGCGATCAGAATATCGGTGAAAAAGCCGTCGCCGCCGGTCAGCGCGTCGTTGCCGCTGCCACCGTAGAGCGCGTCGCTGTCCCAGCCACCGTCGATCTCGTCGTTGCCGGCATCGCCGACCAGCGTATCGCTGCCGCGGGCGCCGTCGAGTGAATCATTGCCGGTCTCGCCGAACAGCGCGTCGTGGCCGGCGCCGCCGATCAGCGTGTCGTGGCCGGCGCCGCCGATCAACAGATTGCTGCCATCATTGCCAAAGATCGTGTTGTCGTCGCCGCTGCCGACGCCGAAGCTGTTGTCGTTGCCCTGGAGCCGGAGGGTCTCGATATTGGCGTAGAGATAGAAACTCACCGACGCCTCGACCTCATCATAGCCGCCATCGGCCAGTTCGACGACGACGTCGGCTTGCGTGTCGATGATATAGCGGTCGTCGCCGCCGCCGCCGACCAGCCGATCGCCGCCGGCGCCGCCGTCGAGCGTGTCGTTGCCGCTGCCGCCGTCGAGCGTGTCCGCCCCGACGAGGCCGAAGAGCTGGTCCTGGCCGCCGGCGCCTTCGAGGATATTGGCGACGGCATTGCCGTTGATGCGGTCATCACCGCTGCCGCCGCGGGCATTTTCGATCGTCACGCCATGCGCGATGGTGAAGCCGCCATCGACGTTCTGCAGGCGCGACAGCCGCCCGCCGGCGTCGGGGCCGGGGTCGAGCGTCGCGGCAAGCAGGTCGATGACCGCGGTAAAATAGGGTCCCGAGCGCTCGGCGCTGATCCAGTCGCTGCCACCGGCGTCCCAGATACTGGCATAGCCGGTGCCGGCGGCATTGGCGCTCGGCAGGTGCCAGACCGTATCGCCCGCGGCGGTCGACATGTTGGCGCCATAAAGCGCCTGGACCGCGGCGATGTCGAAGGCGCCCGGCGTCATCTGCCAGCCATAGGCGCGCGAAACCGATTGGCTGCCGTCGGGCAGCGTCTCATTGTAGCTCATCACCGTGTAGAGGCTGCGGTTGAGCCCGAAATCGCCGGTGTCGTTCTCGTTGCTGACGCCGGGGAAGGGATTGCCCTCGTGCGGGTGTTCCAGCCCGATGGCGTGGCCGATCTCGTGGAGAAAGGTCAGAAAGCTGTAGCCGCCGCGGACATTGTTGGCGGCACTGAAATAGGGATGATCGATGTTGAAGCTGCCGGTCTGGGACGGATCGTCGGGATAGCTGTGGCTGCCGAGGAGCGGGCTCGCCGCGCCGAGGCGGACGAGCGTTTCGACCCAGGTGATGCCATCGCGGTTACCGCCCGAATAGGTGAAAGCCGAGCGGCGGATATCGAGATTGGCGACCTTTTCCCATTCGGCAACGGCGCCTTCGAAGGCGGCGGTGGCGCCCGAATCGCGCCAGGCGCGGCCGCCGTCGCTGCCGGTGGCGACGCGGTCCTCGTTCTGGAAGGCATAGGTGATGATGGTGCCGCGGCGCAGCACGCGATCGGCGATCAGGCTGTCGAGATAGGGGTTCAATTGCCGCGGCGAATTGGTAAGATCGTAAAACGCCGCCACAATCGCATCCTCACTGCCGTCAGGACGACGACGACCGGACGGTTGTTTACCGCTTTCTGGTGACGATTACAGCCCGGCAAGGTGACGTTGGCGACAATTCGTCTTGGCAAATCCGCCGGGATGGCGGTTATTCGGCGACGGTCAGCGCGGCAGACGGCGATCGAGCGCCGCGATCAGCGCATCGAGATCGGCAAGGCGCGCCAGGTCGGCGGCGTCGAGCACGACGGTCAACGCTGGCCCCCGCGCCAGCGCGACGAGCGGCAGCGGCGTGTCAGCGGCGGCGGGAAAGGCGGCGCGGAAGTCGCGGCGGTGATGGAAGACGGCCGGCAGCGCCTGCGCCGCCAGCCAGTCACGCCAGCGGCGGTGCATGCCGACAAGGCCATAGGTGATGGCGCACAGGCTACACGGATAGGTTGCCGGTGAGACGAGCTTGTGGACACTGTCCATGGCGCCGGCGACGAGACCGGCTTCGGCATTGTAGACGAAGACCAGGCGGTCGCTGTCCGGGACGCGCGCATTGGAATGTGCATCAAATGATGCTATTTCTGATGCTGAGGAGTCTGCCATGCGCACCACCGTAACGCTCGACGACGAATTGCTCGCCAAGGCGACCGAATACACCGGAATCAAGGAACGGTCGCTGCTGATTCACACCGCCATAGAGGCGCTGGTGCAGCGCGAGGCAGGGCGGCGGATTGCCCGGCTCGGTGGCAGCGACCCGGGCGCCACCGCGGCGCCGCGCCGCCGGCCGCCGTATTTCCGCAACCCGGAATGATCGTCGTCGATACTTCGGTCTGGATCGATCATCACCACCATGGCATCGCCGCGCTGGGCGACTTGCTCGAAGCCGGCGTAGCATTGATGCACCCCTTCGTGCTTGGCGAAATCGCACTCGGCAGTCTGCGCGACCCCGGCGCCTTTCTCGGTCCTGCCCGCCTGCTACCGACGCCGCTGATCGCCGACGCTGGCGAAGTTCTCAATCTGATCGTCAATGCCGGCCTCGGCGGCAGCGGCATCGGCTATGTCGACGCGCATTTGCTGGCGTCGGCGATGCTGGTGCCTGGCGGGGCGCTCTGGACGCACGACAAGCGGCTGTTGGCGGCGGCGACGCGGCTGGGGCTGGCGTTCGACTGAACGCGATGCCTTGTCGCCGTCCCAGGCGTCCTGGCTTGACGGGCATGAGTGCATATGCACATATATCGTCATGATCGACTCGCCCGCCATCGCCCGCGACTGTGTCTGCCTCGGCATCCGCAAGGCAGCGCGCGCCGTGTCGCGCCGCTATGACGACGCGCTTCGCCCCGTCGGCATTACCTCGGGGCAATTCTCGCTGCTCGCCGGGCTGGCCGGTGAAGCCGGGCTGTCGCTCGGCAGTCTCGCCGAGCGGATGGGGATGGATCGCACCACCCTCAATCGCAACCTGAAGCCGCTCGATGCCGCCGGCCTCGTCGAAACCCGCGCCGGCGACGATGCCCGGCAGCGGCTGCTGGGGCTGACCGCCGCCGGCACTGCCCGGCTGACGGCGGCACTGCCGCTCTGGGAGGCCGCCCAGGCGGCAAGCAATGCCCGGCTCGGCAGCGGCGCTTGGCCGGGGCTGGCGGGCCAGCTGGCGCGGTTGGGCAGCGCCGACGACGGATGACGATGGCTGACGCCGCCGTTCGGCGACAATCCATGCCGATATATGTGCAGTTACACGGGAAAGACACCGAAAATGACCAGCACCACGACCACCGCCACCTCGGCGGCAACGCGCCAACCCGAAATCGACCGGCTGCCGGCGGCAGCGCTGACCGCCGCCGCGGCCGCCTGGGGCATCGCCGTCGCCTGGGGCGCGAGCGACGGCGTCTTTGCAGCGCTGCCGCGCCCGCTCATTGCCGCCATCGTCGCCGTCACCATCGCCGTGCCGACGGCGGCATTTCTGGCCTCGCCGCGGCTGCTCGCGGTGGCTTCCGCGCTCGGCCAGCGCCGCATCATCGCCTTCCATCTCTGGCGGATTCCGGCGGCGCTGCTGTTCTTCTGGCTCGGCCTGCAGGGCGCGCTGCCACCGCTGTTCTGGATCCTGGCCGGCACCGGCGACCTGGTCGCCGGCTTGCTCGCGGGGTGGACGATCCGGCGCCCGGTAACGCGCGACGCGGCGCTGGCCTTTCATCGCTTCGGCTTTGCCGACTTTGTCGTCGCCGTCGGCACCGGTCTCAGTTTCACCTTGCTCAACGATCCACGGATGGCGCCCGTCGCCATGCTGCCCTTGGCGCTGGTCGTGCTCTATGGCGTCGGCATCTCAGGGGTCAGCCATCTCGTCTCGTTCCGGCTGCTGCGGCGCTGAAGCCGAAGTGGCGGCGCCCGGCAACCGGACGCCGCCACTTGCCTACCCCGCAGCCGCCAGCGCGCTGCGGCCGCGCTTGACGACGAGCTTGTTGAGCGCATTCACATAGGCCCGAGCGCTCGCCACCAGTGTGTCGGTATGCGCGCCGGTACCGCGCACCGTGCGGCCATCCTCGGCGAGCACCACCGAGACTTCGGCCTGGGCGTCGGTCCCCGCCGTGACCGCATGGACCTGATAGAGTTCGAGCGTCGCGCTCTCGTGCGGCACCAGTTTGCGGATGGCGTGGAACAGCGCATCGACCGGGCCGTTGCCGCGCGTGGCGGCGGTCGCCTCCTCGCCGTCGATATCGAGCGTCAGGATCGCCCGCTGGGGGCCGTTCGAGCCGCAATAGACTTCGACTTCGATGACCTGGATGCGGGCATGGCCGCGCAGCACCTCGTCGTCGACGAGCGCGACGATATCCTCGTCGAAGACCTGCTTCTTGGCGTCGGCCAGATCCTTGAAGCGCTTGAAGGCATCGCCGAATTCATTGTCGGAGAGATCGTAACCCAGTTCCGACAGTTTCGAGCGGAAGGCGGCGCGCCCCGAATGCTTGCCGAGGACGAGGTTGGTGGCGCCCTGGCCGACGCTTTCGGGCGTCATGATCTCATAGGTGCCGGCATCCTTGAGCATGCCGTCCTGGTGGATGCCGCTTTCATGGGCGAAGGCATTGGCGCCGACGACCGCCTTGTTGGCCTGCACCGCCATGCCGGTGATGCCGCTGACGAGGCGCGACGCGCGGGTGATCTCGGTCGAGACAATGCCCGTCGTCACCGGCAGCACGTCGTGGCGGACCTTGATCGCCATGGCGATTTCCTCGATCGCGGCATTGCCGGCGCGCTCGCCGATGCCATTGATCGTCGCTTCGCACTGCCGCGCGCCCGCCATGATCGCCGCCAGCGTGTTGGCGACGGCGAGGCCGAGGTCGTTGTGGCAATGCGTCGAGAAGACCGCCTTGTCGGCGTCGGGCACCCGGCCGATGACGCTGCGGAACATCGCGCCATAGGTTTCGGGGGTGGCATAGCCGACGGTATCGGGCAGGTTGATCGTGCTCGCCCCGGCGCGGATGGCGGTTTCGACGGCGCGGGCGAGGAAGTCGGGGTCGGAGCGCGTCGCGTCCTCGGCCGACCATTCGACATCGTCGCAGAGGTTGCGGGCATGGGCGACCGACGCGGCGATGGCGTCGAGTACTTCATCGGGGGTCTTGTTGAGCTTCGCGCGCATATGCAGCGGCGACGTCGCGATAAACGTGTGGATGCGCGGCCGCCGGGCGTGGCGCACCGCGGCCCAGGCGCGGTCGATGTCGCCGGTCGCGGCGCGCGCCAGGCTGGCGACGATGGCGGTCTCGCATTGCTTGGCAACCGCGGTCACCGCCTCGAAATCGCCTTCGGAGGCGATGGCGAAGCCGGCTTCGATGATATCGACGCCGAGCGCTTCCAGTTGCGCCGCGACGCGCAGTTTTTCCTCGAGGTTCATCGAACAGCCGGGCGACTGTTCGCCGTCACGCAAGGTCGTGTCGAAAATTCGGATATGGTCGGTCATGATGCTTCGCCTGTGCTTTGGGAGGTTGCCAAAATCCCCTCAAGGCGCGCCGGCCGCGCCGCGCGCAGGCCTGGTGTCAGCGCGCCCGAGGGCGGCTAAGTCGAAGCTGGCGACCATTCGTCATGGTCGCAGGCTTGCCCGATTCGGCGGCCGCTGTCCAGCCGCGCGCCGGGTCTGCTCAGGCGCGGGCGTTTTCCCAATCGCGGCGGCGCAGCACCGTGTCGCGCAGGCCGCGTGCTGCAAGACGCGGCCCGAGGAAGCGGTAGAAGAACCAGTCCTTCGCGGCATAGGGTGTCAGATGATAAAGCAGGCGCTCGGGCAGCGACCAGCGCACCCCCGAGCGGTCGGCGCGGCGGGGGCTGGGCACAACCGCCAGGCCGCGGGCGAAGCCGAAGCGGCCGTGCTTCGAGACGCGGTGGACGAGTTCATGATCCTTGAGCACATAGGGCCAGAGGTCGCCCGAATAGCCGCCGGCGGCCTGCAGCGCGCCGGTGCGGAAGAGATGGGCATAGCCGCCGGCATAGGTCTGGCCGCGCCACCAGCCGATGATCAGCGCCTCACGCACGGCGCGCAGCGCAAGGTCGCGCCGGCGCGGCGGGGCGTCGGCGGCATCATGGGCGAAGACGGCCACGACATCGTCGCCGCCCGCAGCAAAGGCAGCGCTGGCACGGGCGAGATAATCAGCCGGATAGAGGGTGTCGGCATCGCCAATGGCAACGAAGGGGGTGGTCACTTCGGCCAGCCCGCGCGCCAGGGCATGGACCTGGCCGGGGCGGTGTTCGGCGATGACGCGCGCCTTGATGTGAGTCTGGCGAGCCGCCCAGGCGCGCGCCAGATCGGCGCTGGCATCGGTCGAGCCATTGTCGACGAGGATGAGGCGGAAACCCAGCGTCTGGCGTTCGAGGCTGGCGAGAGTGGCGGGCATATAGTCGGCTTCGTTGTAGAAGGCGATCACCATCGTCCAGTTCGGCGCCGCCGCGGTGGCGGCTTCGGATCGAAACGGCAAAAACACCGGGCAACACTCCCGCCACGCAGACAAACCCCGCGATGCCGCCGTCGCCGTGCAGCGACAGCCTTCGCGTTCGGCGGCGCAACGCTTCGTCGCAGCCAGGGGTTGCGGGGCGGGTGCGCACTTTGTTGCCGGGGCGAGAGCGCCGGCGGTTTCGATCATCGCAAGCAGTCAGCGTAAAAAGGGAGACGCCGCCTTGGACCCGACCCTCGCCGTCGATGGCGTTGCCCATAACATCCAGCTGGCGGTGGCGCCGGTGTTCCTGCTCGCCGGGATCGGATCGATCCTCAACGTCATGACGGCGCGCCTCGGCCGCGCCGTCGATCGCGCCCGGCGGCTCGAATCGGAAATCCCGGGCTATCCCTCGGCGCGGCGTGGCGACGCGCTCAAGGAACTGCGCATTCTCGATACGCGGATGCGCGCCGCCAATCGCGCCCTCCTGTTGTGCACGTCATCGGCGCTGCTGGTTTGCGTCGTGGTGGCGCTGCTGTTCATCGGCGATCTGTTCCCGGTGCGCGCGCCGGCGGTCGTCGCGACGCTGTTCATCCTCGCCATGGTGCTGCTGATCGCCGGGCTGGCGGTGTTTCTCTACGAGGTGCAGATCGCGCTGCGCGGCGTCCAGCGCCGGGCAGAGGAGATGACCGAGCGGTAGTGCTTAAAGCGCCAGCACCACCCGCACGCGGTTGCCGCCGGGCAGCGCGTCATGGCCGACGCTTTCCGCCAGCTTGCGCACCATGGCGATGCCGAGCCCGCCTTCCGGCGCACTGGCGAGGTCGCCAAGCGGCGCCGGGTCGGTGTGCGCCCAAGGGTCAAAGGCCGGGCCGTCATCCTCGAATACCAGCCACAGCCGGCCGTCGGCGATTTCGGCGCGAAGTTCGATCGCCTGCGCCGATCCCGGGGTGAAGCCATGGCGGATGGGGTTGGTCGCCAGTTCCTCGGCGATGACTTCGAAGCGATTCTGCGCCTTGCGCGACAGCCCCGCACGACGGCCGAAATCCTGCAGCACCGGCAGCGCCGCGGCGATTTCGCCAATGGCATTGGCAAGCCGCAAGGTCACCCCGCCGGCATCGAGGCGGAGCACCTCCATTCGCGCAAAAGGTCAGCCGTGCGCCAGCGCCAGCGCCGCGGCCTCGTCGGCGGCGACGGGCAATATCTCGTCGAGCCCCATCGTCTCGATGATGTCGAGAACTTCCTCGGTAGGCGCGAACAGGATCAGCTTGCCGCCCTTGGCGGCGAGCACCCGCCCGGTCGCGATGAACATGCGGACGCCGAGCGAGGCAAGGAATTCGACCGCTGACAGATCGACGATCACCGGCACCGCCGAGGTCGCCACCCGCGCGCTGAAGCCGAGTTCGACGTCGCCGACACCCTCGGTATCGAGCCGGCCGGCGAGGGCGACTTTCAGCGCCCCCGTAACGTCCTGATAATCGGCGTTCATTCGATCCCCACTGGTCAAGGCAGGCGGACTATGACGAGCGAGAAGTCGTCGTCAAGCGCGCCGCTCGGCACCTCGGCACGAACCGTGCGCAGCAGCGCCTGGGCCTCGCCGGCGGGATCGTCGCGGTGCTTGCCGATCAATGCGGTGAAATCGCTCAGCGTCCAGCGCCGCGCCATGTGATCGACGATCTCGAACACGCCATCGCTGAACAGATAGAGGCTGGCCCCCGTCGGCAGGCTCGTCTCGCCGACCTTGAAGTCGCGGCCGGCAACGGCGCCGATCATCGGGTTGCGCGTGCCGATCGCGGCAAGCTCGACGCCGGCGAGCAACCAGGCCGGATGGTGCCCCGCCGAGGCATGGCGGAGCAGCCGCGTCGCCGGATCGTAAACGCCATACCAGGCGGTGAAATACATGTCGGCATGCGCGGCCATCGGGAACAGCCGGTTGAGGCAGGCGAGCACCGCGCCGGGGTCGCCCATGTCGGTATCGGGCAGCGCACGCTGGCGCAGCAGGTTCATTACCGCCACCGCGTGCAGTGCCGCACCGGCGCCATGCCCCGCGACATCGATCAGATAGACGATGAAGCGGCCATCGGCGAGAAAGCCATGGCCGAAGGCATCGCCGCCGAGGCGCGCCGAGGGTTCGTAGCACCATTCGGTCTGGATCGCCGGGGTGTCGAGCGGCGGCGGCAGCAGCGCCGTCACATAGGCGACGGCAGCGGCGATATCGCGATCCTGGGCTTCCGACTGGCGCAGCTGGCGGCCGGTCAGGCGTTCGAGCTGGAGCAGCCGCGTACCGATGCGCAGCACCGCGCCGACGGCAAGCTCGGCGCCGCCGATGAGGCGCTCGCCTTCGACATAGGTGCCATTGGTGCTGCCGAGATCGGTGGCGACGACCTTGTCCCCGGCAACGGCGACACGGCAGTGCAGCCGCGACACATCGCCATCGGGAAGCACCAGCCCCGCCGGCGGCACCCTGCCGATGACCAGGCCCTCGGCGGGAATGGTGACGCGGCGGCCGGCATCGGGGCCGTTGACGAGAACCAGACAATGCGCGCGCTGGGCATCGGCGGCGTCGACGCTCTTGGGCAGAACGAAAGTCGTGCGTTCGATGGTGCGGCCCCCCGGTTTGGCGGGCCGAACTTTACCGATCGATGACGGCAGCGCCAAGCCCCGGCATTGCCGGGGCGCAACATCGGGGCCCGAGCGCTGGCCAGATCAGTTCTTCGCCTTGTCGACGAGCTTGTTCTTGGCGATCCACGGCATCATGGCGCGCAGCCTGGCGCCGGTTTCCTCGATCGGGTGGGCCGCGGCGGCCTTGCGCGCGGCCTTCAGCTCGGGCTGGCCGGCGCGGTTGTCGAGGATGAAGTTCTTCACGAACCGCCCGCCCTGGATGTCGGCGAGGACGCGCTTCATCTCGGCCTTGGTGGCGTCGGTGATGATGCGCGGGCCCGTGGTGATGTCGCCATATTCGGCGGTGTTGGAGATCGAATAGCGCATGTTGGCGATGCCGCCTTCGTACATCAGGTCGACGATCAGCTTCACTTCGTGGAGGCACTCGAAATAGGCCATTTCCGGCGCATAGCCCGCCTCGGTCAGTGTCTCGAAGCCCGCCTGGATGAGGTGGCTGAGGCCGCCGCAGAGCACCGCCTGCTCGCCGAACAGGTCGGTTTCGCATTCCTCGCGGAAGCTGGTTTCGATGACGCCGGCGCGGCCGCCGCCGATGGCGCTGGCGTAGCTCAAGGCGACGTCATGGGCGTTGCCGCTGGCATCCTGGTGGATGGCGATCAGGCAGGGCACGCCGCCGCCGCGCTGGTATTCGCTGCGCACGGTGTGGCCGGGGCCCTTCGGCGCGATCATGAAGACGTCGATGTCGGCGCGCGGCTCGATCAGCGCGAAGTGGATGTTGAGGCCATGGGCGAAGGCGAGCGCCGCGCCCGCTTTCATGTTGGGCTTGAGGTCGGCGTCCCAGATCGCCGCCTGATGCTCGTCCGGCGCCAGCACCATGATGACATCGGCCCAGGCGGCGGCTTCGGCACCGGTCATGACGCGGAAGCCCGCCTCATGCGCCTTGGCGGCGGTGGCCGAGCCGGGTTTCAGCGCGACGGCGACCTCGGCAACGCCCGAATCGCGAAGGTTGGCGGCATGGGCATGGCCCTGGCTGCCATAGCCGATGATGGCGACCTTCTTGGCCTTGATCATGCCGAGATCGGCATCGGCATCATAGTAAACGCGCATTTCAATCCGTCCCTTGCTGCACTTGTCGGCGTCCCTCGACTTCGCTCGGGATGAGCGCAAGTGGAGAGAGCCAGGAAGAAATCCCGCTCATGCCGAGCGAAGTCGAGGCATGCCGTTCAGACCGCCTCAGCCCCGCGCGCGATCGCGACGACGCCAGTGCGGGCGACTTCGACCAGCCCGACCTCGCGCATCAGCGCGATGAACTGGTTGACCTTGTCGGTCGAACCCGAGACTTCGAAGACGAAGCTGCCGAGGCTGGTATCGACCGGCCGGGCGCGGAAGATGTCGGCGAGGCGCAGCGCCTCGACGCGCTTTTCGCCGGTGCCGGCCACCTTCACCAGCGCCATTTCGCGTTCGACGTGCGGGCCATAGTCGGTGAGGTCGAGCACTCGATGCACCGGCACCAGGCGATCCAATTGCGCGATGATCTGGTCGATGACCGGCGGCGGGCCGTTGGTGACGACGGTGATGCGGCTGACGGCGTGATCGTTCGACACGTCCGCCACGGTCAGGCTGTCGATGTTGTAGCCGCGCGCCGAGAACAGGCCGACGATCCGGGCGAGCACGCCGGCTTCGTTGTCGACCAGGATGGAGAGCGTGTGGCGTTCGGAGGGAAGGTGCTTCATTTCCTATTTACCTAGCGACAACTCGACCGAATAGCTCAAATCTTCAGCAACAGATGACACGAGCACTGCTAATGGCCAACTCAAAAGAGCCATCGCAATTAGGAATACGATCTGTGTATTCTTTAGATTATCCAACTTTTTTTCACCCTTAAATACAAGATCGTAAAGCGGATTTACAATAAACGAAGTGGTCCGTAAAACAATAAACAAGAATATAAAGTTTGAAACAATTTCGATGCTAACACTAGGCCGAACTTTGTGCGCGTATCTAAAGGCAGCGAGTAAAAGAACGCCCTCCGCAAGTTTCACTACCCCTTCCGAAACTGCTTGCAGAATGCTAATTATCCATTCTTTTGGGCGCGAGGACATAGTCACACCAGCGCCTGCGCATCTTCGTCGGTGGTGCCCGGCACCGAATCCCCTTCCAGGATCATGTCGGTGTGCGCCGCGCCCGACGGGATCATCGGGAAACAATTGGCCAGCTTCGCCACCCGACAATCGACCAGCACGGGGCCGTCATGCGCCAGCATCGCGGCGATGCCGGCGTCGAGGTCGTCCGGTCCTTCGATGACGATGCCCTTCCAGCCATAGGCTTCGGCCAGTTTGACGAAATCCGGCAGCGAATCCGAATAGCTTTCGGCATAGCGGCTGCCATGGTTCAGTTCCTGCCACTGGCGGACCATCCCCATATATTCGTTGTTCACGACGAAGATCTTGACCGGCAGGCGGTATTGGGTGGCCGTGCCGAGTTCCTGAATGTTCATCTGGATGCTGGCTTCACCGGCAATGTCGATGCACAGCGCCCCCGGATGCGCCAGCTGCGCGCCGATGGCGGCCGGCAGGCCATAGCCCATGGTGCCGAGGCCGCCACTGGTCAGCCATTTGTTGGGCGCGTCGAAGCCGAAGAACTGCGCCGCCCACATCTGGTGCTGGCCGACTTCGGTGGTGATGATCGGCTTCCTGTCGCGCGTCGCCGCGTAAAGCGTGCGGATGGCGTGCTGTGGCAGCAGCGCCGGGCCGGTCTGCTCGACGCGGAAACAGTCGCGCGCCCGCCAGGCGGCGATGTCCCGCCACCAGCCGCCGAGGTCGACGGCGCGACGGCCGCGGGCGCGCCAAACCTTGATCATGTCCTCGATCACCGAGCCGACATCGCCGACGATTCCGAGGTCGACCCGCACGGTCTTGTTGATGCTCGACCGGTCGATATCGACGTGGATTTTCTTCGAATTCGGCGAGAAGGCATCGAGCCGCCCGGTGACGCGATCGTCGAAACGCGCGCCGAGGCAGACCATCAGATCGGCGCGGTTCATCGCCATATTGGCTTCGTAGCTGCCGTGCATGCCGAGCATGCCGAGGAACTGGGGATGTTCGTGCGGCATGGTGCCGAGCCCCATCAGGGTCGAGGTCACCGGCGCACCGGTCAGTTTCGCCAGCTCGCGCAGCAGCTGCGACGCGACCGGCCCCGAATTGATGATGCCGCCGCCGGTGTAGAGGATCGGCCGCTCGGCGGCGGCGAGCATTTCGACCGCTGCCTCGATCGCCGCGCGGTCGCCCTTCAACTGCGGCTTGTAGGTCTTGTGGGTGACGGTACCGGGCCGCTCGTAGCGGGCGCGCTGGATCTGAATGTCCTTGGGGATGTCGATGACCACCGGGCCGGGGCGGCCGGAGCTGGCGATGTAAAAGGCCTCGTGGAGCACCGGGCCGAGGCGCGCGGCGTCCTTCACCAGGTAATTGTGCTTCGAACAGTGGCGGGTGATGCCGATCGTGTCGCATTCCTGAAAGGCGTCGGTGCCGATCAGATGCGTCGCGACCTGGCCGGTGAGGACGACGATGGGGATCGAATCCATCATCGCGTCGGTGATCCCGGTGACGGCGTTGGTGGCGCCCGGCCCCGAGGTGACGAGCACCACGCCGGGCTTGCCGCTGGCGCGGGCATAGCCTTCGGCGGCGTGGACGGCGGCCTGTTCGTGGCGGACGAGGATGTGGCGGATGCGGCCCTGCTGGAACAGCGCGTCGTAGATCGGCAGCACGGCGCCGCCGGGATAGCCGAAAATGACCTCGACCCCGAGGTCGGTCAGGGCCTGGACGACGATTTCGGCGCCGGTCATGTCGGAGCGCATGGGAAGTCCTTCATCGAGACGCCGGGAAGGCGCCAAGCCCCGAACGGGCTGGCGGGGTGTTAGTGACGTGAAATTATTGCGTCAAGGCTGTTTTGCGCAATTATGATGCGCAACAAGGCGGCAAGATGCAACTTTCACAGGATGGCGCCCCTGGCCTAAAGCGCCGCCGCCGCTGCCACCCGCAGCGCCATGCGCGCGAAGACCTCGGCCTGGGTCCCCTCCCCCGGCCGGCCGGCGTCCGACGCGGCGCGCAAGCCGGCGTCGAGCGGCACGCGGCCGAGGAAGGCGACGCCCATCGCGGTCGCCTCGGCCTCGGCGCCGCCATGGCCGAAGGGGTCGCTCGCCTCGCCGCAGTGCGGGCAGAGATAGCCGCTCATATTCTCGATGACGCCGATCACCGGCACCCCGACCTCGCCGAACATCGCGACGGCGCGGCGCGCGTCGACCAGCGCCAGATCCTGCGGCGTCGAAACGATGATCGCGCCATCGGGCTTGAGCTTCTGGGCGAGCGTCAGCTGGATGTCGCCGGTGCCGGGCGGCAGATCGATGACCAGCACGTCGAGCGCCCCCCAATCGGCGTTTTCTACCATCTGCACCATCGCCGAACTCGCCATCGGCCCGCGCCAGACGATCGCCTTGCCGGGGTCGGTCATCATTCCCATGCTGAGCGCCTTGATGCCATGCGCCACCGCCGGCTGCAGCTTGTTGCCGTCAAGCTTCGCCCGCCCGGTGATGCCGAGCAGGGTCGGCACCGACGGGCCATAGATGTCGGCATCGAGCAGCCCGACCTTGTGGCCGGCGCGCGCCAGCGCCACGGCGAGATTGACCGCGACGGTCGATTTGCCGACGCCGCCCTTGCCGCTGGCGACCGCGATCAACCGGCGGATGCCCGGCACCGTCGGCGCGCGTGCCGCGGCGGCGGCGGGCGCCGCGCCCCTGTCGGCGGTAAGGATGACACGGACACTGCCGGCGCCGGCCCGCCGCGCTGCCGCCTCGATCGCCGCCTGCAGGCGCTCGGCCTCCGAAGTGGCAAGCCCCGCGACATCGAGCACCAGGCCAGCACTGCCGTCATCGCGCACCACCAGCCCCGAAATCCGGCCGGCGCCGCCCTCGACTTCGGCAAGCGCTGCCGCCACCGCATCCCGTAATGCCATCGTCGTTTCCCTGTTGCGGTGCAGCCCGCCCGCGGCGTCTGCGCCCATGCCGGCGGCTGCCCTCGCAATCGCCGAAAGGCATCCGTATATAGTCACGGACTTCCCGAAGGCGAGACGGCAACCGAATGCCCTGGCAGAACAACAACGATGGCAGTGACACCGAAGCGGGTCACAGCAGCAACCAGGGCAACAGTCCATGGGGCGATGGCGGCGGCGATGGCCGCGGCCGCAATCCCTGGGGCGATGGCCCGCCCAAGCGTCCTCAGGGCCCGCGGCCCGGCGGCCGCAGTGACCCCTTCGACGACCTGCTGCGCCGCGGCCAGGACCAGTTGCGCCGTACCTTCGGCAGCGGCGGCCCGCGCGGCGGCGGCAGTCCGCCGGCGGTTTCGAGCCAGCTCATCACCTGGGGCCTGATCGGCGTCGCCGCGCTCTGGGTGGTGATGACCAGCTTCTACCGCGTCGACGCCCAGGAGCGCGGGGTGGTGCTGCGCTTCGGACGCTTCGTCGAGGTGACCGACCCGGGGCTGCACTTCAAGCTGCCCTGGCCGATCGACGCCGTCACCCTGCGCAAGGTCGAGCAGATCAATTCGGTCGACATCGGCGCCGGCGGCGCCGCCGAGAACCTCGTGCTGACCGGCGACCAGAACATCATCAACCTCGCCTATGCGGTGCGCTGGAAGATCAGGAACCCCGAACTTTACCTCTTCGAGCTCGCCGAGCCGGAACAGACCGTCCAGGAAGTCGCCGAAAGCGCCATGCGCGCCGAGATCGGCCGCGCCAGCCTGAGCGACGCCATCGGTCCGCAGCGCGCCCAGATCGCCGAGCGCGTCCGCGAGCGCATGCAGGAACTGCTCGACAGCTATCGCTCGGGCGTCGAGGTCCGCGGCGTCGACATCAAGCAGGCCGACCCGCCCGCCGCGGTCGATGCCGCCTTCAAGGACGTGTCGGCGGCGCAGCAGGACGCCCAGAAATATCTCAACGAATCGCGCGCCTATGCCCAGCAGAAGCTCGCCGTGGCGCAAGGCTCGGCGGCGGCGTTCGATGCCGTCTATGCCCAATATCGCCTGGCCCCCGAAGTGACGCGCAAGCGCATGTATTTCGAGACGATGGAAAGCGTGCTGTCCAAGGTCGACAAGACCATCGTCGAACCGGGCGCCGTGCAGACCTATCTGCCGCTGCCCGAATTGCAGCGCCGCGCCCGCGCCGCGCCCGCCGAAGACGCCCAGTAAGGCCGCCCCGATGAACGCCGTGCTCCGCAATCCGATTCCCTTCGCGATTCTCGCCTTCGCCGCGATCGTCGTGCTGATGTCGTCGCTCTACACCGTCCCCGAAACCCAGCAGGCGGTGGTGCTGCGCCTCGGCAAGCCCGAACGCATCGTCAACGCCTGGAATCCCAAGGCGCCCTTTGGCGTCTCGGGCGCCGGGCTGGTTGCCAAGGTGCCCTTCATCGAAAATGTCGTCTTCGTCGACAAGCGCGTCCTCGATCTCGACATGGAGGCGCAGACGGTGCTGTCGACCGACCAGCGCCAGCTCGTCGTCGATGCCTTTGCGCGCTTTCGCATCGTCGACCCGCTGCGCATGGTGCAGACCGTCGGCACCGCCCAGAACGCCGCCGACGCGCTCAAGCGCATTCTCGCCTCACGGCTGCGCAACGAGCTCGGCAAACAGCCCTTCGCCGCGATGCTCAGCCCCGAACGTACCCAGTTGATGGACGATATCCAGGAAACCGTGAACCGCCAGGCGCGGCAATATGGCGCCCAGATCCTCGACGTCCGCATCAAGCGCGCCGACCTGCCCGCCGGCGCGCCGCTCAATTCAGCCTATCTGCGCATGGGCTCGGCGCGCAGCCAGGAAGCCGCGACCTTCCGCGCCCAGGGCCAGAAGCAGGCGCAGCTGGTCCGCGCCGCCGCCGACGCCGAGGCCGCGCGCATCTATGCCAACAGTTTTGGCAAGGATCCGCAATTCTACGCCTTTTATCGCGCCATGCAGGCCTATCGCGAGACCTTCCGCGACGGTAGCGCCACCGTCGTGATGTCGCCCAATGGCGAGTTCCTCAAGGAATTCGAAGGGCGGCGCGAGCGCTGAACACCAAATGAACGGTTCGTCGTGCCACAGTAACCGTTCATCGCGGGTTAGTTTCGCCGCCGCCATGGGGGCAGCGGCATTCTCGTTCTTCCCGGCCCCAGGCAACCGCGACGCCGCGGCCCTGTTACCGGGAAGGACGGCCCGCCCATCGTTATCGTCTTTCCGTCGAGAGGTTCTGCCCCTGTGCGTATTACCCGCAGTCTGATCCCCGCCGCTCTCATTTTCGGCGGCGCTGTTGCCGTGCTGATGCCTGCCGGCGCCCAGCAATCGCCGCAGTTGCCGCCGCCGCCCGCCTCGGCACCGATGCCGACCCCGGCGCAGCCGGCGCAGAACGACGCCATGCCGGCCGTGCCGATCGCGCCGCCGGGCGGCGCGCCGCGCAGCTTCGCCGATCTGACCGCGCGGCTGACCCCTGCCGTCGTCAACGTCTCGACGACCGCCAAGGTCGAAGTCGGCAAGGTCCGCGGTCTGCCGCCGGGCAGCCCGCTCGAGGAATTCTTCAAGCGCTTCCAGCAGCAGCAGGATGACGATGGCCAGCCGGTAACGCGCGAGGCGACCTCGCTCGGCTCGGGCTTCATCATCGATCCCAGCGGCTATATCGTCACCAACAACCACGTCATCTCGGCGGGCGAAGGCCGCGACCAGCCGG
>LJHX01000162.1 GCA_001295935.1 alpha proteobacterium AAP81b | reverse complement strand
CCCAGGCTGCCGACGAAGGCCCGCCGCAGCCGGCCGGCGCGGCTGTCGTCGGGGGCATCGCCCGGCAGCAGCGCGGCGACGGCGCTGACCAGGCCCTCCGCCGACAGCGTGCCGAGCACCGCGGCGGGCCGCAGCGCCGCCAGCCGCGCGTCCGCCGACAGATTGGCATTGCGCACCATCCAGCCGAAGCGCGCCGGGCCAAGCGACCCCAATTGGTCGGCCGGCACCGCAACCCCCGCCGCCGTCGCGACGCCATAGCGGAAGCGCGTCATCGACGGCGCCTCGCCCCATTCGATATTGGCGGCGCGCCCCGCCGACCCGGCGAGCGTCGCGACGCGTTCCCCCAGTCGCACGTCGAAAGGCTCGACATCGCGCGAGGCGCGCATCGAATCGAAGATGCTTGCCGCGGTGATGTCGTCGCCCTGGATCGCCGCGCACATGCCGACGGCCAGCGGCCACATCGGGTCCTTCGACAGCAGGCGGCCCGTGGCGGCGATCGGGCACAGGCCGTTGATATCGCCGGCGGCGAGATCGACCTGGCCGGCGACGCGGTACAGCGCCGGGGTGTAGCGATCGATCGGCAGGCCATCGATCAGCAGCTTGGCGCCGTCGATCTCGCCCATCCGCAGCAACAGCTCGGCGCGCGTCGCGATCCAGTCGCCGGGCAGCACATTGGCCGGCGCCGCGGCGTCGCTGAGCAGCGCCCGGCGCAGCACGATGGCCGCCCAGCGCGAGGCGACCGGCGCTGCCAGCCGGCGGGCGAGCACGGTGACGAAGCGGCCATCGGAGCCGGCGAACACCCCGGCGCCATAGCCGCCGCGCGCAGGCGTCAGCGGGCCCCAGCTGGAAAGATCGCGGACCGCCGCGGCGGCGAAGGGATCGGGAGCATCGCTCGCCGGCGGCAGCAGCGGCGGGGTGCCATCGGCGGGGGCGAGCAGCGGCGGCGCGTCACTCGCCGGCTGGGTCGCGGTATCGGGCAGGATGACTTCCGCCGGCGTGCGCTCCGCCGCCGGCGGGGGCGCCGCCATTTCGTCGGGAAGCAGCGATCTGGGGGCTTCCTGGCCGATCACCGGCAGCGCCGCGACGCCGGCGAGCACTGCCACCGCCACCGTCGGCGCCAGCGCCTTGCGGCGCGCGTCATGCCACTTTGACCACATTGCCCCGGCGGTATAGCCATGGCGACGATGCAGGGCGATATCGAAGTTGCAGCGCCGGGGTGTGCCGAGGCGGCTGCCCGCGAAGACGCCGCCGTCGCGGCGCAGCTTCGCCTCGCGGCGCTGCGGCCTGTCGCGCTCGTCGGGCTGATGGGCGCCGGCAAGACCACCATCGGCAAAAGGCTGGCGGCGCGGCTCGGCCTCGGCTTTGTCGATGCCGACGCCGAGATCGAAACCGCCTCGGGGCTGACCGTCGCCGAAATCTTCGAGCGCTTCGGCGAGGCGCATTTCCGCGATGGCGAGCGCCGGGTGATCGCCCGCCTCGCCGATGGCGCCCCGAAAGTCATCGCTACCGGCGGCGGCGCCTTCATCCAGCCCGATACCCGCGCGCTGCTGCTCCAACGCACCGTCACCGTCTGGCTCGATGCCGATATCCCGACCCTGGTGGCGCGGGTGCGCAAGCGCGACACGCGACCGCTGCTCAAGGGGCGCGACCCGGGCGAGGTGCTCGCCGAGCTGGCGCGGCTGCGCAACCCCTTCTACGCCGAGGCGCGGCTGCGCATCGGCAGCAAGGCGCGGCCGCATGGCGAGACGGTGGAAACCATCATCGCCGCGCTCGCCGCCGAAAATGCCGCGACCGCCAATGCGGTTGACTTGAGCGCCCCCGGCGCGGCTTGAGACCGGCATGATCGTCGAGGTTCCGCTGGGCGCGCGCGCCTATCCCATCCACATCGCCGCCGGGCTGCTCGGCAATGCCGCGCCGCTGCTCGGGCCCCTGGCGCCGCGCGGCCGGCTGGCGGTGGTCACCGATGCGACGGTGGCGCGGCTGCACCTGCCGGCCTTCGCCGCAGGGCTAGCCGGCGCCGGGCTGGCGGTCGACGAGATCGTCGTGCCGCCGGGCGAAGTTTCAAAGGACTGGGCGACCCTCGAACATGTCTGCGAGCGGCTGCTGACGCTCGGCGTCGAACGCGGCGACGTCGTGGTCGCGCTCGGCGGCGGGGTCGTCGGCGATCTTGCCGGCTTTGCCGCGGCGATCCTGCGGCGCGGCTGCCGCTTCGTCCAGGTGCCGACGACCTTGCTGGCGCAGGTCGATTCGTCGGTCGGCGGCAAGACCGCGATCAACGCCGCCGCCGGCAAGAACCTCATCGGCGCCTTTCACCAGCCCCACCTCGTGCTGATCGACCCCGAGGTGCTGGCGACCCTGCCGGAACGCGAGTTGCGCGCCGGCTATGCCGAGGTCGTCAAATACGGCCTGATCGGCGACGCCGGTTTCTTCGCCTGGTGCGAGGCCAATGCCGCCGCGCTGCTCGCCGGCGATCGCGCCGCCCAAACCCACGCCATCGCCGTCTCGTGCCGCGCCAAGGCGGCGGTCGTCGCTGCCGACGAGCGCGAAATCGGCGACATCCGCGCGCTGCTCAACCTCGGCCACACCTTCGGCCATGCCTATGAGGCCGAAGCCGGCTATTCCGACCGGCTGCTGCACGGCGAGGCGGTCGCACTCGGCATGGCGCTGGCCTTCGACCTGTCGGCGGCGCGCGGCCTGTGTCCCGCCGAGGATGTGACGCGGGTGCGCGCCCATCTGCTGGCGGCGGGCTTCCGCCTGTCCGCCGCCGATTTCGGCATCACCGCCAGCCCGGCGACACTGCTGCATCACATGCGCCAGGACAAGAAGATGGCGGCCGGCACCCTGCCCTTCATCCTGGCGCGCGGCATCGGCCAGGCTTTCGTCGCGCGCGACGTGCCGCTCGCCGAGGTCGAGGCGTTGCTGGCGCGCTGACCGCCTTGCGCGGCGGCGCGCGATCGCCTATGTCCATGGCATGGACATGACCATGCCCGTGATCGCCGCTCCCGCCGCCGAGGCGATGGCCAGCCGCCTCGTCGTCATGATGACCGCCGCCGACAAGCGCGCCGTCGAAGCCCGTGCCCGCGGCGCCGGCCTGTCGCCGAGCGAGTTCGTCCGCCGCGCCGCGCGCGACTATGTCCCCGCCGACCCCGCCGAAGCCAGCGCCCTCGACCTGCTCGCCGACGAGATCGAAGCGACCGTCACCGCCATGCGCAGCGAAATGGCGCGCCTCGACGCCGAAATGACCGCCCACCGCGCCGAAATGGCGCGGCTGAGAGCGCGCGCATGAGCACCATCGACCGCATCCTCGGCGGCCTGCGTGACCTCATCGTCATGAAGGAAGACCTCGCCCGCCTCGCCGGCACGGCGCGTGAACTGGCGGGAGACATCCGCGATCACGAACGCCGGCTGATCCGGATCGAGACGATGATCGAAATGACCCGCGGCGGGTCTGCGCCAGCGTTGCCGGAGAAGTAAGGGTCTCCAGCGTGCAGGGGCTGAGCCCCTGCACGCACTTTTTCAGTTTTTGCAAACTAGAGGCCCGCCGTGCCTATGTCGGCCTACGTCCCAGTTGCCGACATTGGATGCTGGTATAGTGTGACTGAATGCTGAACTGGTTCTCTGCCATTCTCGCCGTTAGCGTCGCTCAACCCCCGCCAGTGGCGTCTCTCCGTCTGGACGATGATCAATCCACCTTTTTTGCCGCGGTTAAAGAGGATAAGGATCATGGCTATAAGTTAAATATTAGATGTATAGCAAATTGTTCGCATTTGATAAATTATAACGATTTTATAGACGATAGTCCTATGGGATTGTTTTACGGTGATTACGGTATACTTTACTCCAAGTGGGTCGCAGGATCGGCATATCGTGTCCGTACATGGCGCGTGACCCACAAGGGCGTCAAAAGGCTTGGCGAAGTCTCCAGCTGGCACCGGGAACCTGACTTCACGAGTGATAAGCTCGGCCGCCCAACGATACGGGTTTATGAAGGGGGGTTTGGCGCCGCGCTCACCTTGCGCCCGGTTCTTTGGACATACATTCAGGGACGTTTTGTCCGCCAGACGCCGCACGGCCGCTAACTATCAAGAGCGGTCGAAATTTAAGTCCGCAATTTGCGTATTCGTTTTTTGGGGTTGTGCGGAAACTCGGAGGTCAGGGACAGACCCACTAAAGTGGGTGCAGGGGCTCAGCCCCTGCCCGCCGGAGGCCCTATTTCTCTTCAATCGAATCGCCAGCAGCCAACATCGGCCGCAAATCGCCCCTCCAATCGCGCCGACCGTCACCAAGCGTCGCCATCCAGAACGCCGTCGTCGCCGCACCCGCGACCGCCGTCACATGGTCATCCGCCGGTCGCGGCGCCCGCGAAAAGGCGCCGCTCAGGACGAGATGGTCGGCGCCGGCGAAGACCAGCAGATATTTGCCGCCTGCCGGCATGGCGTGGAAGGGCGCGGCGCGGTCGGCAGCCAAGCCGTCGTCGCTGCCGGTGATCGACAGGAAGGGGATCGTCACCGGGGCGAAGGCGGTGGCGGCGTCGATGCTGGCGGGGGCCGAGGGGCTGAAGCCGATCGCGGCGCGGACGCGGGGGTCGGCGAAGTTGGCGCCGCCGGGGAGACGTTGGCCGGCGAGGACGGCGGCGGTCCAGGCGCCGATGCTATGGCCGGCGACGCCAAGGCGGGTGAGGTCGAGGCGGGCGAGGTCGCAGGCGCCCTCGTGGCCGCCGGCGGCGACGCGGTCGAGGACGAAGCCGATATCGCCGATGCGCGCGACTTGCGCGGCGAGGCTGGTGGCGGCGGCGACGCGGGCGCGGACGGCGCTGGCGGGCGGCGCATAGACCGCGGCGTCGGCGCCGGGGTGGGCGACGTGGATGACGGCGATCCCCGCCGCCGCCCAGGCCGTCCCCCAGGCG
>LJHX01000161.1 GCA_001295935.1 alpha proteobacterium AAP81b | reverse complement strand
CGTGCGCTGGCATGACCCGGTGGCGGGAATGGTCCCCTCCCCGCGCGGGGGAGGGAACGCATCTCACGCCTCGGCAGGGGCCGCGGCAGCTTCGGGTGCTTCGTCGTCGACCGGCAGGGTGCCGGGTTCGGCGGCGGGGTCGAAAGCTTCGGTAAAGCCGGCTTCCTCGCGTTCGAACAGGTCGGCGGTAACATCGACGCCCTTGGCCTGGAGTTCGGCTTCCTCGGGGCTGCGGGCGATGTTGATCTTGACGCCGACGACGACCTCGGGATGCAGCGCGATGCGGACGTCGTGCAGCCCGAGCGCCTTGATCGGGCGATCGAGCACCACCTGGGTGCGCGCCACCTTGTGGTTGGCGGCGGCGAGCGCCTCGACGATGTCGCGCGCCGCGACCGAGCCATAAAGCTGGCCGGTGCTCGACGCCGAGCGGATCATGACGACGGTAACGCCCTCGATCTCACGCGATTCCGAGCGCGCGATGTCGCGGCGCTTGGCGTTCTCGGCCTCGATGCGGGCGCGATCGGCCTCGAACTTGGCCTTGTTGGCGGCCGACGCGCGCAGGGCCTTGCCGCGCGGCAGCAGGAAGTTGCGCGCGAAGCCCGGCTTGACGTTGACGACATCGCCGATTGCGCCGAGCTTTTCGACGCGTTCGAGCAGGATGATTTCCATGTGCCCGGCTCCTTACTTGACGAGGTAGGGGAGCAGGCCGAGGTGCCGGGCGCGCTTGATCGCCTGGCCCAGCTCACGCTGCTTCTTCGCCGAAACGGCGGTGATGCGCGACGGCACGATCTTGCCGCGCTCCGAGACGAAGCCCTGGAGCAGGCGCACGTCCTTATAGTCGATGACGGGCGCGTTGTTGCCCGAGAAGGGGCACGACTTGCGGCGACGGAAAAACGGACGACCCATGTTCTGTCTCCTCAGGCGAAGGCGCGCGCCGGCCGGTCTTCGCGGCGCGGACGGTCAGGGCGGTCGCCACGCGGGGCGTCACGGTCACGGTCACCACGATCAGGGCGGTCGCCCCGGTCGCCGCGCTCGCGCTCGCGCTCGCCGCGCTTCATCATCGCCGACGGCTCGGTCGGCAGGGCGTCGACGCGGACGGTCATGTAGCGGATGACGTCTTCGTTGAGGCCGACCTGGCGCTCGAGCTCGGCGATCGCCGGCGCGGGGGCGTCGAGGCTGAGCATGACGTAATGCGCCTTGCGGTTCTTGGCGATGCGATAAGCGAGCGTGCGCAGGCCCCAATATTCCGAGCCGGCGATGTTGCCGCTGTTATCGGTGATGATCTTTCCGAATGCTTCCGTCATCGTCTCGACCTGGGCGGGTGCCAGGTCCTGACGTGCGAGGAAGACATGCTCATAGAATGGCATGGTCGCTCCTGTTGCCGATCGCTGACGGGGCCCCATGCCCACGCCCCTCCGGCTTTCGTCTCGCTTGCGCGAAGCAGTGCGCCTTAGGCGGATGGGCGGGGGATGGCAAGCGGCGAATGGCGTCAGCCGATGATGAAGTCCCCTGCCGACAGCGCCGCATTGGCAATGCCGTTCAGCACGATGAAATTGCCGTCGCCAAGATTGATGGCCGTCGTGCCATCGACTTCGATGAAGCCGTTGCGCAACTGGCCATAATCGACGATCGGCTGGCCGATAAGGCGGATACGGTCGGTGCCGGGCTGGAAATCGCCAATCACATCGCCACCGCTGGCGCCAATGAACAGAAAGACATCGGCGCCACTTTCGCCGAACAGAACATCGTTGCCGGCGCCGCCGTCGAGGCTGTCATCGCCGGCGCCGCCGAGCAACCATTGCGAGCCGGCCTCGGCGCCGATGAAATTGGCCAGATCGTTGCCGACCCCGAAGCTGGTGGTGCCGCGCAACAACAGGGTCTCGACCCCGGCGTAGAGATAATAGCCGTTGCCGGCGACCGTCGCGACAACGCGATCGGTGCCGCCGCCGTCGGCTTCGAAGATCAGGTCAAAGGGCGTGTCGACGAAATACAGATCATCGCCACTGCCGCCGTCCATCAGATCATAGTCACCGAGCTCCGACGCGCCGTCGAGCGTGTCACGGCCGGCGCCACCGACGAGAATGTCGGTTGCGAAATCGTTCCCGCCGATCAGGCTGTCATCGCCGTCCTCGCCGTAAAGCGCATCGGCGTCGGCACCGCCATCGAGCGTGTCGACGCCATCGCCGCCGGCGAGATAGTCGATGCCGGCTTCGCCGCTGAGGCTGTCGTTGCCGGCGACGCCGAACAGCGCGTCATTGCCGGCGCCGCCGCTGGCGGTGTCGCTGCCGTCAAGGCCGATCAGCAGATTGCTGCCGCTGTTGCCTGTTATGACATTGTCGAGATCATTGCCGACGCCGAAGAGGTCATTGTCGCTGGCAGCTTCGCCAAGCGTCAGATCTTCGATATTGCTCCAGAGATAATAGCTTCCCGACGCCAGCACGCGGTCGACGCCATTGTTGGCGTCTTCATAGACGATTTCGCTTTGACCGGTGACGGTATAAACATCGTCGCCGCTGCCGCCGACCAGGGCGTCGTTGCCGCCATTGCCGGTGAGGCTGTCGTTGCCGGCGCCGCCGGCGAGGATGTTGGCGCCGGCGTCGCCAGTGAGACGATCGCTGAACGCCGAGCCGACGAGATCCTCGATGTCGAAATAGGTATCGTGGCTTTCGGGGGCGATCGCCGCGACGCCGGCAGCGGCGGCAAGCTTGCCGGGCGTGCCGCCATAGCCGCCAACGCCGGCGCCAAGGTCGGCATCGACGGGGCCTGGCGCAAGGGTGTAATCGACCTTGTCGCGAGTGCCGTCGCTGCCCGCGTAGGTGTTGATGCCGTCCGATGAGGCGAAGCTATCGTTGGCCGATGAACCCTGAAGAATGTCATCGCCGTTGGTGCCATGATAAATACCGGCCGCATCGGGTGCGGTGACGACGGAAGTAAAAATGACTTGCTGTAGGCCAACAACAGCGTCGTAAACTTCATATACCGCCCCCAGGACGACCGGCTTGGCGATGCGGCTGGCGAAGAGGTCTCCGGCGACGACACCGATGACGGCACCGATGACCCGGCCGGGGACCGCACCGACGCCTTCGAACAGCGCGCCGATCGCCGTGCCGACGCGGATGCCGGTGGCCAGCGAGGCGTTCGAAACCGCTGCCTTCGAGGCAAGGTAAACCGCCTGGGCAACAAACTCCCGGGCCTGGTTGTCGGCGCCGACGATCGCCGCGGTTGCCTCGGCATAGTCGACGCCCTTGCGGAACAACGAGGCGCCCCAGGCGAGTTTGTTGAGAAAGACGATCTTCTCGGCTTCTGGCAGTTCGATCAGCTCCGGGGCGTATCGGGTGATTACATCGGCGAATTTCGTGGCCTTGGCCACTTCCTTGACGAAGTCGCCGACAAGGGCGGCAAGGCGTGAATCCTGCGCCGACGTGCCGGGCAACTCGGGCAACTGAAGCGGCGGCAGGCTAAACGGTTGTGCGACGAAGCGCAGGGTGCCGCCTTCCTGCGATACCGAAAAGCTCAGATTTGATGCCGAATCGACCGTCAGGGTCTTGGCAACCGACAGCACGCCTTCTCGATCCTGATAGAGTTGCAGGGTATAGCGATACCCGGTGGCCTGCTCCGGATCGACAAAGGGCGGCGGGATTATGTAATAGCCGGCGAAATTGGCGGGGGCGTCGATCAGCACGGGTTCGCCGATTTCCAGATCGGTAACGGTATCGCCGCTGCCGACGTAAAAAATATCGGCGTCCAAAAGGCCGCCGCTCAGAAGATCGGCGTTGCCATCATCGGCGCCGTATGATCCGTACAAGATGTCATTGCCGGCCCCGCCCCGGATGTCGTCGCTGCCTGCACCTCCCCGTATCGTGTCATTGTCGCTCAGGCCGTTGGCATTATCGGGACCACCCTTGACCACAGAAGGACTTGTATCGCCGACGATGATCAGGTCATCGCCGGTGCCGCCCGAGAATGCCAGCTGGAGGCCCCAGGCAGCGAGCCCGGCAGCACTGCCTGGCAGAACCACGATATCGTTGCCGCCCAGCGCATCGATGAAGGAGCCGGTGTAATTCGCCGGATCGAGGTCGTTGAGGTTGCGGACGTTGGCGCCTTCGTCGAACAGGCCGGGAGTGTCGGCGGTAAGGTAGGTCAGGCCCGCGGTTTCGGACGTCGTGAAGTTCCGCGGCGTTGGCGAGAAAAGCCGCGCCGTGGCAGGCGTGACACCACCGTGGCCGTCATCGACAAGGGTTCGGACCTCATAGGACCCGTTGGCCGCCCGCTCGGAAATCGTGGCGTTGGTGCCGAACAGGACGACAAGCTCGCCAGCCTCGAGGTCGAGGACGCGGTCACCATCGCCGATGACGAACTGATCGGCGCCGAGCCCGCCGGTCAATTCGTCGGGCGCGCGGTCGTCCGCCGCGCCGGCGGTGGTGTTGAGCGTATCGACGCCATCGCCGCCGAACAGTCGGTCGCCGGCGGTGCTGCCGGTGATGACGTCGTCGCCGGCGTCGCCGTAGATGGATAAGCCAGCGGCGCCAGCGGTAATGGTGTCATTGCCGTCGCCGCCATGGAAGCCATTTTGCAGACCCCACAACGCAACCCCAGATGCAGCGCTGGGGAGAATCACGACATCATTACCCGCAAATGCATCGTCAGACGGCCAACGTAATTGGAAGGACTTATTTCTTCGAACGATACCCTGTTGCTATTCGAGTCAAATAGCGCAGCATTCGAGATCGCGCTAGAGATTG
This sequence comes from alpha proteobacterium AAP81b, assembly GCA_001295935.1. GTDB lineage: Bacteria > Pseudomonadota > Alphaproteobacteria > Sphingomonadales > Sphingomonadaceae > Sandarakinorhabdus. The sequence goes on along the minus strand of LJHX01000161.1, from coordinate 4,033 downwards.
TAAAAGATATATTTACTAGAGAATAGTATTTACCCTCTAAGAATGCCATTCCGGACACAGGAAACTGCGCTGAATACGGAGTAGGATCAAAAACATGAGAAAGAGTCCCAAATGGCGCTTCGCCAAATAGGATTCTCGTATTGTTCGAAAAGCCTAACTCAAAAGATAGGACGCTAATGATCCTCCCGTCAGCGTAGTAGCCTACAGTGATACCACTATAGTAGGCATTAATATTAGCGCTGCTAAGGAAGTTTCCTTCTATGCTGAAAGATCCAAAGGTAGAAGAGAATTCGGCGTATCCAAAACTTACTGCATCGCCTATGCCGAGAATATAAGATCCGTCTCCGCCAAAGAACTTCACGATTCCTGGTGTCAAATCGTTTAGGGTCATATTTGCTGAAAATCGGCCAGCGGTTTGGAACGTGCCAGTTTCGATTAAGTTATCGGAAAGATTTACTGATATAGTTGTCATTTTAATGTTTTCCTGTAGTATTCAACATGACCGCATTTCACCACTCAGTTACTGATGCGTTCTGTCGACGACGGCAGATCGAATTCTACCCATTCCGATCCACCACGATCGCCGTCGCTAAGGATAACGTTAGGCAACTCATAAGTTCGATGTCCCTCGTGCGCAGAAACCGGCAATCCAGTCAGCCGAACAGAAAATCGCCCGCCGACAGCGCGGCGCTGGTAACGCCGTTCAGCACGATGAAATTGCCGCCGCCGAGATTTATCGCCGTCGTCCCGCCATTTTCCGAAAAACTTGCGCGGAGCTGGTCGAAATTGCTGAATCCATAGCCGGTGAGCTGGATGCGATCGCTGCCCGCCTCAAAATCGCCGATGACATCGCCGCCGCTGCCGGCGGCGAAGAAGAACAAATCGGCGCCGCCCTGGCCGAAGAGCACGTCGTTGCCGGCGCCGGCGTCGAGCGTGTCGTTGCCGTCGCCGCCGAACAGGTAATTGGCCGAAGTATTGCCGGTCAGGCGGTTGTCGAGCTCGTTGCCGACGCCGAAGAACGTTGTGCCGAGCAGCACGAGGTTTTCGACCTCGGCGTAGAGATAATAGCCATTGCCGGCGATGTCGGCGAACACCGTGTCGATGCCGCCGCCGAGGGCCTCATAGGTCAGGTCGGCGAAGGTATCGACATAATAGGCGTCGTTGCCGCCGCCGCCGTCCATCTGGTCGAAATCGCCCAGCCCCGAATCGCCGCGCAGCGTGTCGTTGCCGTCGCCGGCGACGAGGATGTCGGTATCGAAGCTGGACCCGCCGATGAGCAGATCGTCGCCGGCCTCGCCATAGACGGCGTCCGACTCGCTGCCGCCGGCAAGCGTGTCGTTGCCCTCGCCACCGACGACATAATCGATGCCGGCGTCGCCGTTGAGCACGTCATTGCCGTCCTGGCCATAGAGCGCGTCATTGCCGGCGCCGCCGTTCACCGTGTCATTGCCGGCCAGCGCGATCAGCAGATTGGCGCCGCTGTTGCCGGTGATGGTGTTGGCGAGGTCATTGCCGACGCCGAAGAAATCATTGCCGGACGGCAGCTCGACAAGATTGAGCACTTCAATGTTGGGCCAGAGATAATAACCGACCGAGGCATTGACGGTATCGTTGCCGCCATTGACGGTTTCGAAGATCACCGTCGCCGCCGAGGTGACGTTGTAGACGTCGTCACCGCTGCTGCCGGTCGTCGAATTATCGTCGTTGCGGATGACGCCATTGGCAACGGCGGTGGTGATGCTGGTGCCCGCCGACGGTGCCGAGAGCGTCACGGCGAAGCCCTCATCGGCCTCGATCGCCGTGTCGCCGACGACGTTGACCGAGATTGTTCGTGTCGTTTCGCCGGCGGCGAAGCTCACCGTGCCGGTCGGCAGCGTTACCGCGCCGAAATCGGTGGGCGTCGCGGCGTTGGCCCCGGTGCCGCTGACCGTCCAGGTCGCGCTCGAGGCGCCGGCGGTGCTGCCGCTGCGCGTGACGGTGAAGGTGAAGGCGCGGCTACCGGCGTTGCCCTCGGCCTGGTCGGCATTGGTCGCGGCGATGGCGAGGCTGGGGGCAACGGCGACGACATCGTCGTTGCGGATGGTGCCGACGAGGCTCGCCGTGGTGATCGTGACGCCGGCCGACGGCGACGAAAGGGTCATCGTGAAGGTCTCGTCGGGTTCGACCGTCGTATCGCCGGCGACGGCGGCCAGGATCGTCCTGCTGGTTTCGCCTGGGGCAAAGGTCAGCGTGCCGCTTGGAAACGCAGTGCCGAAGCCCAGGAAGTCGGCGGCATCGGCAGGATTGGCGCCGCTGCCGGTCACCGCCCAGTTGACGCTCGCCGCACCCGATGTGTCGCCGCTGCGGGTCACCAGAAAGGAGAAGCCGATGCTGCCGCCGATGGAATTGCCCTCGGCGCGATCGTTCAAATCCGGACCCAGCGCCAGCGTCGCGTCATCGTTGCGGATCACGCCGGCAGCGGCGGCTGTGGTGATGGACGTGCCGGCGGATGGCGCCGACAGCGTCAGCGTGAAACCCTCGTCGGGTTCGACCGTCGTGTCGCCGGCGACGTTGACGGTGATCGTCTTCGTCGTCTCGCCGGCGACGAAACTGACCGTGCCGGTCGGCAGTGTGCCGCCGAAATCAGCGGCGGCGGCGGGGTTGGCGCCGCTGCCGGCGACCGCCCAGTTGGCGGTCGAGGTGCCAGCGGTGCTGCCGCTGCGGGTGACGGTGAAAGTGAAGGCGCGTGTGCCGCTGTTGCCTTCGGCCTGGTCGGCGGTGGTCGCGGCGACGGCGAGGCTGGGGCCAACGGCGACGGCATCATCGTCGCGGATGACGCCGTTCGCCGATGCGGTGGCGATCGTCGTTCCGGCCGAGGGCGACGCCAGGGTCAGCGTGAAGCCTTCGTCGGGTTCGACCGTCGTGTCGCCGGCGACGTTGACGGTGATCGTCTTCGTCGTCTCGCCGGCGGCGAAGCTGACCGTGCCCGTCGGCAGCGCGCCGCCGAAGTCGGCGGCGGTGGCGGGGCTGGCGCCACTACCGGCGACCGCCCAGGTCGCGGTCGAGACGCCGGCGGTGCTGCCGGCGCGGGTGACGGTGAAGGTGAAGGCGCGATTGCCGCTGTTGCCCTCGGCCTGGTCGGCATTGCTGGCGGCGACGACGAGGCTGGCGTCGTCGTTGCGGATGACGCCATTGGCGGTTGCGGTGGTGATGCTGGTGCCGGCCGACGGCGCCGACAGCGTCAGCGTGAAGCCCTCATCGGGTTCGACCACGCTATCGCCGGCGACATTGACGGTGATCGTCTTCGTAATCTCGCCGACGCCGAAGCTGACGGTGCCGCTGGGCAGCGCCCCGCCGAAATCGGCGGCAGTGGCGGCATTGGCGCCGCTGCCGGCGACTGCCCAGTTGGCGGTAGAGGAAATACCGGTGGCGCCGCCGCGCGTCACGGTGAAGGTGAAGGCGCGCGTGCCACTGTCGCCCTCGGCCTGGTCAGCGGCGGTCGCGGCGACGGTGAGCGTTGCGCCATCGCCCGAATCGTCGTTGCGGATGGTGCCGATCGCGGTCGCCGTGGTGATCGTGGCGCCGGCCGAGGGCGCCGACAGGGTCAGCGCGAAGTTCTCGTCGGCCTCGATGGCCGTGTCGCCAAGGACGTTGACGGTAATCGTCTTCGTCGTCTCGCCGGCGACGAAGCTCACCGTGCCGGTGGGGAACGTGCCGCCGAAATCCTGGGCGATGGCGGTCGGCGAGAGGGAACCGCTGCTGACGGCCCAATTGGCGGTCGTCGTGCCGGCGGTGCTGCCGCTGCGCGTCACGGTGAAGGTGAAGGGCGTCGTGCCGGTGTTGCCCTCGGCCCGGTCGGCGGCGGCCGCGGCAATCGCGAGGCTGGGCGACGCGCCCGCCGAGTCGTCGTTGCGGATGACGCCGTTCGCTGTCGCCGTGGTGAGGCTGGTGCCGGCCGATGGGGCCGAGAGAGTCAGCGTGAAGCCTTCATCGGCCTCGACCGTCGTGTCGCCGGCGACGTTGACGGTGATCGTCTTCGTCGTCTCGCCGGCGG
>LJHX01000160.1 GCA_001295935.1 alpha proteobacterium AAP81b | reverse complement strand
TCGATTTCAGCCCCGAGGGCATCCGCCAGCGCTGGGAGGCGGGCTATCGCCACACCGGAGAGACGCTGGCAAAGGCGCCCTGGCGCGGCGATTTCGATCCGAGCGAAGGCCTGATCCTGCACGAAGCCTGCGCCGGTGAAATGGTCGAAACGGCGGCGGCGAAGTAGGCGCGGCGCTTATGCGCGACGAAGAGGGCCTCCGGCGGCCAGGGGCTGGGCCCTCCAAGACAGTCGATGGACCCACTTTCGTGAAGCTCGCGCCCGGCGATGCAGCCGGCCCAGCTGTGGGGCGGCCAACAAATGGGGGCAGGGCTCAGCCCTGCCCGCCGGAGGCCCACTTCCTGGTTCTTCCCATGCAGCTGACCCGCAGGACTTGATGTAAGGTGGCGCGCGCCGTGCCAGACCGAGGAAATTTTCGCATGTCCGATCCGGCCGCTGTCGCCTTGAATGCCGCCGTTGCCGAAGTCCGCGGCAGCGAACTGCCGCTTGGCGAACGGCTGCGCTTCATCGCCGAGCGCGTGCGGGTCCTGCGGCCCGCCTACACCGAAGCCGTCGAGGCTTTCGTCGCGCGCCTGGCGCGGGCCGGGGCGGGCACGACCGCGCCGCAGGTCGGCGAGGTCATGCCCGATTTCATGCTGCCCGATCACGACGGGCGGATGGTGCGGCTCGATGCGCTGCTCGAAAAGGGGCCGGCAGTGGTGGTGTTCCACCGCGGCCATTGGTGCCCCTATTGCCGCGTTACCCTGGCGGCGATCGCCGAGGTCGAGGCGCGGATCGCGCCGCACGCGCTGGTGGCGATCTCGCCCGAACGCCAGCAATATACGCGGTCACTGCGCGCCGATGCCGGGGCCAAATTCGCCTTTCTGAGCGATGTCGGCGGCGGCTATGCGCTGTCGCTCAACCTCGCGGTCTGGGTCGATGATGCAATGGCAGCGCTGCTTGGCAATGCCGACATCGACCTTGCCGAATTCCAGGGCGGCGGCGGCTGGTTTTTGCCGATCCCGGCGGTATTCGTCGTCGGTACCGATCAGCGGATCATCGCCCGCCATATCGATCCCGATTATCGGCGGCGCATGGCGCTAGACGCGCTGCTCGGCATCCTCGAGCGTGTAGAGCCGGCGTGACCAGTCGGCCGAGCGCACCAGGTTGAGCAGCGCCGCCGCCTCGCGCGACCGCGCCCGCCCGGCCACCGAATAGATCGCCACGGTGCGCCGCAGGTCGAGCCCCGAACAGGCGAGATGGCGGACGCGCGGCGTGCACATCGCGCTCGCCGGCATGATGGCGACGCCGAACTGCGCAACGACCAGCGCCTCAAGGTCGCGATCGGAATCGACTTCATGGGCATGGTCAAGCTTGATGCCCGCGGCATCGAGCCGGGCGCTTTCGAACTCGGCCATGTCGGTGCCGGCATGGACGAGGAAGCGCGCCTCGCGCACCAGTTCGACATCGAGGTCGAGATCGTTGCGCATCGCCAGCGGGTGGTCGGCACCGACGACGAGATCGAAGGCCTCGGCGAACATCGGCCAGCTTTCCAGCCGGTCCCAGCTTTCGCCGATCGGCCCGCCGATGGCGAGATCGACCTCGCCGGCCTTGAGCAGCGCGGCGATCTGCGCGCCGGTGCCGCGGCGCAGCTTCAGTTGCAGGCCGGGGAAGCTTCGGTGCATTTCGGTCAGCGGCCGCATCAGATGTTCGAGGTCGAGGGTGCGCGACACCGCCAGGGTCAGCGAGGCGACCTCGCCGGTGCGAACCTTGGCGGCGACCGACTTTGCCGCCTGGGCAGCATCGAAACACTGCTGCAGCAGCGGCTGCATGCGCTTGCCGAGGTCGGTCAGATGGCTGAGCCGGCCCTCGCGGCGCAGCAGCGGCCCGCCAAGCTCGTCCTCAAGCTGCTGGATGGCGCGGGTCAGCGCCGGCTGGGTGACGTTGCAGCTTTCGGCGGCGCGGGTGAAATTCTGCGTCCGCGCCACGGCGAGAAAATAGCGGACCTGTTGCATTTCCATGGAACACTGCTCGCCTGTTGCCGCGCGCCGGCTCTAGCGGCGATTGCGGCGCGGGGCTAGCGGGCGAGCAGCCGGCGCTCGGCGAGAAGTGCAACGGCGATCGCCGCCACCATGCTCGCCACCGCCACCCAGGCATAGGGTTGCAGCAGCGGGATACCGACGAGCAGCAGCTCGTCATTGCCGCCGGGGATGAGCAGGCTGCCCCAGCCCATCAACATGCCGCCGCCAAGGCAGCGCGCCATCACCGCCACTGTCGGCGCCTGCCAGCGCAGCCGTCCCGCCGTCCAGCCGCCGAGCATCGCGCCGCCGAGCAACGCCACCAGCAGCGCCACCTTGACGACGACGCCATCGCCGCGGCCCTGCGCCAGCGCCAGCAGCGCGTAGGTATAGGCCCAGGGGCCGACAGCGATCAGCGAGATGGCGAAGACGATGCCGATCACCGCGGTGGCGCGATGCGGATGCCAGACATGCGCCGCCAGCATCCCGCCGCGGCCGGCGCGCAATGCTTCGAAGCCGCGCCAGGCGGCGAAAGCCGCGAAGGGCAGCAGCAGCCAGTCGGCGGCGAACAGCGGCGAGGCGACATGCATCGCCGGAAAGGCGCCGAGAAACGGCCAGATCGTCGCGCAGCCGAGGAAGAAGCCGAGCGGCGTCAGCACATAGGCCCATTCGCCCGACCCCAGCCGCGCCACCGCGCCGAACACACAGGCGCGGGCGACAAAGGCGCCGAGACCGAGCAGCACCCCGCCCGCCACCGTCATCCACGTCGCGGGATAGCCGATCGGCAGCGCGATGCTGCCGCCGAGCGCCCGCCAGGCGAGGACCCCGCCTGTCACCCAGACGGCGGCTTCGAGCAGTGCCAGCAGGCGATCGCCGCGGCGCGCGTTGAGCACCTCGCCGACCGCGGCGACCATGCAGGTGGCGCCCCGCTGGATGGCATAGCCCATGATCGCGGCGCATACCGCCGCGACCGCGAAGGCCAGGCTGGCAAGGGCGACCGGCGCCATCATGGGTGATGCCGGGTTTCGTGGGTCATGGTCGGTCTCCTAATGGAAGAACCAGGAAGCGGGGCCTCCGGCGGGCAGGGCTGAGCCCTGCACCCATTTGTTTGGGACGCTGCATAAGGGCCAGCATGCAGCGCCAGGCGCGAGCGCAAGGAAAGTGGGTCCTGGGGCTCAGCCCCTGGCCGCCGGAGGCAGCCTTCTTGCCTCACTCATTCCCGGGACCGGCAGCGTCGGCGGCGATGCTGGCGGCGACGTCGGCGGCCATCTTGAACTGCGCGTCGAGGCCGGTGATGGCGTAGCGTCGCGCCATGAAGCCGAAATCGGTCCAGGCGAGGCTGACGCTGCCATCGGCTGCCTCGACAACGAGCATCCGCACCGGCCAGTCGAGCCCGGCGTAGCGATTTGCCTGGAGGAACTGCACGCCGAGCGGCGGATTGCCGAAGCGCACAATCGTCGACCTGCCGATCGGTAGCCCGGCCTCGGCACCGAACGCCTGCTGGTCGATCGCGTCGAAGAAGCGCACGCCCTTGGCAGCGATGGCGGCCTTCAGCCGGGCCAGCGTTTCGTCAAAGCCGTGATTGCTGCGGACATGGACGACGCCCATGGCTTCGGCGGGGGCCATGCTGGCAGCGGGGGTTGCCGGTGCGGCATTTGCGGCGGCGGTACCGGTGCCGGCAACGGCGACGGCGGCGGCGAACAGAAGCGGGCGAAGGTGCATGGCGAGGATCTCCGAAATGCCGACTGTCGGCGGGTAGCGGCGCTTTGCCGGATCGCGCCGATCGGGGGAAATCGGATTGACGTATTGAATCGATAGCCTGACGTTATGAAAGCAGTCGTCGGCGCCGCCCCTTGCGCTGCCCCTGAATTTGCGCGTAAGCGCCCCGCCCGCCGCCCTTGCGGCAGGAACCCGAGACAATGATGGACCTGCCATGGACCTAGTGATCGTCGAATCCCCCGCCAAGGCGAAGACGATCAACAAATATCTGGGCTCGAACTATGAGGTTCTGGCGAGCTTCGGCCATGTCCGCGACCTGCCGCCGAAGGACGGCTCGGTCGATACCGAGCATGATTTCGCCATGGCCTGGGAAGTTTCCGCCGACAGAGCCAAGCAGCTGAAGGCGATCACCGACGCCGCCAAGCGCGCGGACCACGTCATTCTCGCCACCGACCCCGATCGCGAGGGCGAGGCGATCTCGTGGCACCTCCTCGAATATCTGAAATCTCGCAAGGCGCTGCCCAAGGCAGGCGCGAGCCGCGTCACCTTCAACGAGATCACCAAATCGGCGGTGACGGCGGCGATGGCGCGGCCGCGCGCGCTCGACGACGATCTGATCGACGCCTATCGCGCCCGCCGCGCCCTCGATTATCTCGTCGGCTTCACGCTGTCGCCGGTGCTGTGGCGCAAGTTGCCGGGGGCCAAGAGCGCCGGCCGCGTCCAGTCGGTGGCGCTGCGCCTCGTCGTCGAGCGCGAACGCGAGATCGAGGCGCACCGCGCCCGCGAATATTGGAGCATCGAGGCGCAGATGGCGGTCGCCGCCGGGGTCTTCCCGGCGCGACTCGTGACGCTTGAGGCCAAGAAGCTCGACCGTTTCGACCTTGGCGACGAAGCCGCGGCGATGGCGGCGAAGGCAGCGGTGCAGGCAGGGCGCTTCACCGTCAGCGCCGTCGAGACCAAGCCGGCGACGCGCAACCCCTATGCGCCCTTCACCACCTCGACCCTGCAGCAGGAAGCGGCGCGCAAGCTTGGCTTCACCGCCAGTCACACGATGCGGGTGGCGCAGAGCCTCTACGAGGAAGGCCGAATCACCTATATGCGCACCGACGGCGTCCAGATGGCCGCCGAGGCGATCGCCGCAGTGCGCAAGGTCATCGCCGAGGATTTCGGCTCGGGGCCCGATGTGCTGCCCGACAAGCCGCGCCACTATGCCACCAAGGCCAAGAACGCCCAGGAGGCGCATGAGGCGATCCGCCCGACCGAGCTCGCGGCGCGGCCTTCGAAGGCGCCGCAGGGCGATGCCGAGCGCCTCTACGCGCTGATCTGGAAGCGCGCCGTCGCCAGCCAGATGGCCAGCGCCCGGCTGGAGCGGACGACGGTCGACCTGCTCGACGAGACGCGCCAGATCGGCCTGCGCGCGACGGGCCAGGTGGTGCTCAGCCCGGGGTTCCTCGCCGTCTATACCGAGACCGACGAGGACGCCGACGCCGAGTCGGAAGACGACCGCCGCCTGCCGCGCATCGTCCGCGACGAGCCGGCGCAGACCCGCGCCGTCGAAGCCAAGCAGCATTTCACCGAACCACCCCCGCGCTTTTCGGAAGCCTCGCTGGTCAAGCGCCTGGAAGAACTCGGCATCGGCCGGCCGTCGACCTATGCGTCGATCCTGCAGACGCTGCGCGACAGGGCGTATGTCCGCGTCGAGAAGAACCGCTTCTGGGCCGAGGAGAAAGGCCGGCTGGTGACGGCCTTCCTCGAACGCTTCTTCGAACGCTATGTCGAATATGATTTCACCGCCGGGCTCGAAAGCCGCCTCGACGAAGTCTCGGCGGGGTCGCTCGATTACCTGACCCTGCTGCGCGACTTCTGGGCGGATTTCGACCCGCGCGCCAGGGAAATCATGGAACTGCGGCCGTCGGACGTGACGGTGGCGCTCGACGAATATCTGGCGCCTTTGCTGTTCCCGGCCAAGGCCGATGGCAGCGACCCGCGGCTGTGCCCGACCTGTGGCACCGGCCGCCTCAGCCTCAAGACCGGCAAATTCGGGGCGTTCGTCGCCTGCTCCAACTATCCCGAATGCCGCTACACCCGCCAGTTCGCCGGCGAGGGCGGCGCCGCCGAGTCATCGGGGCCGGTCCTGCTCGGCAACGATCCCGATACTGGCGAGGCGATCACGCTGCGCTCGGGGCGCTTCGGCGCCTTCGTCCAGCGTGGCGAGGCGGCAGCCGGCGAGAAACCGCCGCGCGCCTCGATCCCCAAGGACATGCCCGTCGCCGGCCCCGAGGATCTCGCGACCGCGCTCAAGCTGCTCAGCCTGCCGCGCACCATCGGCACCCACCCCGAAACCGCCGAGCCGATCATCGCCAGCATCGGGCAATATGGGCCGTATCTGAAGCACGCCGGCAAATACGCCCGGCTGGCGTCATCCGCCGAAGTCTTTGAAACGGGGATGAACACTGCCGTCGTCAAGCTCGCCGAGGCCGCCGCGGCGGGGCCGCGCGCCCGCACCGCCGCGGCGCCCTTGCGCGAGATCGGCGCCCATCCGGCGACGGGGGCGCCCATGAAGCTGATGGCCGGGCGCTTCGGCCAGTACGTCACCGACGGCACCACCAACGCCACCATCCCCAAGGGAGAGGACGGCATGGCGATCAGCCTCGATGCCGCCGCCGCGCTGATCGACGCGCGCGCGGCGATGCCGCCCAAGCCAGGCAAGAAGCCAGTGAAGAAGGCGGCGGCGAAGAAGCCCGTCGCGAAGCCTGTCGCCAGGGCGAAAAAGCCCGCGGCCAAGCCGAAGAAGGCGAAAGCAGCCGAATAATAATGTGAGTTATTTCGAAGAAAAAGAGTCTCCAGCGGCCAGGGGCTGAGCCCCTGGACCCACTTTCCTTGATCCGGTCTTTTCCATCATAGTGATGGCATCAACGAAAGCGGGTCGAGGGCTTCAGGCCCTGGCCGCCGGAGGCATTCTTCTTCTTTCCGGCAACCGCACCAGCACCAGCGCGACCGCAACCAGCGCCGCCCCTGCCGCCTGCCAAGGACCGGGCACCTCGCCGAAGCGGGCATAGCCGATCGCCGCCGAGATCGCCGGTTGCGTCAGGAACGCTAACCCGACGACGAGCGGCGGCAGGTGGCCGACCGAAAAGACGATCAGCCCCTGGCCGATGACCTGGCTGCCCAGCGCCAGCAGCAGCAGCGGCGTCCAGTCGCCCGGCCAGAAGCTGCCGCCCGACAGGAAGGGCGCCACCGGCAGCAGCGCCAGCGCGCCGAAGCCCGTTGCCAGCGCCAGGATCGGGAAGGGTGGCAACGTGCCGCGCAGCCGGTCTACGACGAGGATATAGGCGGTGTAGAGGATCGCCGCGGCGAAGCAGAGTAGGTCGCCGACGAGATGGCGTGCCGAGACTTCGGCGCTGCCGCCCATCAGCAGCGCCGTGCCGACGAAGGCCAGTGCGATCGCGCCCTGCGCCAGCCGCGTCGGGCGCTGGTGGAGGACGACGATCCCCCAGAGCGGCAGCAGGAAGCTCGCGGCGTTCGAGACGAGCGAGGCGTTGGCAAGGCTGGTTCGGACGATGCCGAGGTGCCAGAGCGCGAGGTCGGCGGCGAAGAACAGCCCGGCGAGGGCGCCCCAGCGCCACGCCGACGCCGCCGGGGCGCGGCGGATGCCGGTCAGCAGCGCCAGCAGCAGCACCGCCGGAAAGCCGAGCGCCATCCGCCAGAAGGCCGAGGCGACCGGCGCGACATCGGCGAGGCGGACGAGCAGCGGCCCGAAGCTGAGGGCGAGATTGCCGAGCAGCAGCGCGGGAAAGGCCCAGCGCGAGGCGGTGGTGGCGGTGGCGGACATGGCGCCGTTTAGGCGGGGGTTGTCGGCGTCGCCAGAGCGATTTCCTCCCCCTGTAGGGGGGAGGCGACTCGCGCGCAGCGCGGCGGGTGGGGGTGGTCGCCACCCGACCAAATTGGGTCGCGCGGCGACCACCCCCACCCGGGCCGCGCCAAGAGGCGCGTCTCTCGCCTCCCC